>JBNJGU010000101.1:0-10131 GCA_051747985.1 Pseudomonadota bacterium
GCCGTCAAGGCGCTGCACTCATCCCTGGTCGAGGCTCACAATCACGGTCGAGCCATCAAACTGGCCGCCCCGGAGCAGAACCTGCAGAGCGACTGACGCCCACAATCATCGCACACGGTCACTGGAGCGGTCATACCACCATGACGTTGACGGAACAGACCGTTGCCCGCCTCCGGGAGGAGACACCGAGCTGCCTGCGGTGCCTGCATTTCAATAATGCCGGCGCCGCCCTGCCTCCCGACCCCGTCTACGAGGCACAACTGGAACACCTGGCACTGGAACGCCAGATCGGTGGCTATGAAGCCGCGGCACGGGCCAGCGAGGCCGTGCAGGCTTTCTACCGACAGATGTCTCACCTGTTGAATTGCTCGGCCCGGGAAATCGCCTGGTCCGGCAGCGCTTCGGAGGCCTGGAACACGGTGTTGCAGGCCATCCCCTTCCAGCCGGGTGACCGCATCATCACAGGCCAGTCCGAGTACGCTGGAAATTACCTGTCCCTGCTGCATCTGTGCAGACAGAAAGATCTCGTTCTTGAAGTGATACCCAACGGCCGGGATGGCCGGATCGATACCGACAGACTGGCGGTGTCCATGGAGCACGGCGCACGCCTGATGGCGTTGACGCATGTCGCCAGCCAGAACGGAACCGTACAACCGGCGGCCACAGTCGGCCGAATGGCCAGAGAACGCGGGATTCTGTATCTGCTGGACGCGGCCCAGAGCGTCGGGCAGATTCCGCTGGACGTGGAGGCACTACACTGCGACATGCTGATCGGTACCGGGCGCAAGTTCCTCCGGGGACCCAGAGGGTCCGGATTTCTGTACGTCCGCAACAGCGTCACCGCTTCCCTGCAACCGGCACACGTGGACCTGCGTTCGGCCCGATGGCTGAAGGCCGACGAATACCGGTTACATCCGGACGCACGTCGTTTCGAGAGCTTTGAATGTCCCGTGGCCGGACTGATCGCATTGGGGGAAGCCGCCGCGTACGCCAATACGCTGGGCCTGTCGGCCATACACGAACGCGTCACCTGCCTGGCCTCCGACCTGCGTGAAGCACTGTCGTCCATTGCTGATGTCACTGTCCACGAGGCAATCGACTCGGCGAGTGGCATTGTGACCTTCCACCACGCCAACATCCCCGCGGACACACTGCATCAAAGACTGCTGGCCGATGACATCAACACCTCAGTGGTGCGTACGGGCAACACCCGGCTGGATTTCGAAGGCAGGAATCTGCCCGATCTGAATCGGGCATCAGTGCATTACTACAACACCCGGGACGAAGTGGAACGATTCCGACAGGCCGTCGAGGCCATCATCCAAACAGCGTCTGACCATACACCAGCAGGATTGCCGCCGGGCAGATGAAGCGGATGTAGAAAGGCCAGATGCGCCAGAACCAGGACGAAGCCGCTTCAGGGAAACCTTCCCGTATCTCTGTCAGCACGGCATCACGATGCCATATCCAGGCGACGAAAACGGCAAAGAAAAAACCCAGCAGGGGCTGACTGAATTCCGTGGTCAGACTGACCACGCGATCGAACAGCACATCGAAATTGAACACGATCACCAGCGAAACGACCGCCACCACCAGACCGGCCATCCACGCGGCCTTTCGACGTGCCATATCGCGGGACTCGGCGGCGTAGGACACCGGAACTTCGAGCATCGAAATGGATGAAGTCAGTGATGCGATGCTCATCAGCGCAAAGAAGGCCAGGGACACCGCCATGCCGGCCGATCCCATGTTGTCGAACAGGGCGGGCAGCACAGCCACTATCAGTCCCGGCCCGGCAATCAGCCCACCATTGGCATCATAGATCTCCACCCCGCCGGCCAGTGCCACATACATGGCCGGCAGGATCAGCAGACCGGCCGTCACGGCAATGCCGATATCCAGCAAGGCCACCATGCCACCCAGCGCGGGCAGATTCTCGCGCTTGCTGACGTAGGAACCATAGATCAACATCGTGCCCACGCCGAGTGACAAGGAGAAAAAAGCCTGCCCCATCGCACTCAACAGCAGCCCGGGATCGGCAATCTGTGTGACATCCGGCACCAGATAGGCCCGTAGCCCGTCCATTGCGCCGTCAAGGGTCAGCACATAACCGATCAGCAGAATCAGCAGCACAATCAGCGACGGCATCAACCGGGTCGCCCAGCGTTCGATTCCCTGGCGCACGCCGGCACTGACCACATAGACGGTCAGCGCGACAAAGACCAGAGTGAACAGGCTGTTGCGGAGCACGGCATCAGTCGACAGCCAGTCGGCCATGCCATCCAGGCCGACCAGGGACGCAAGAGAAGCCAGCAACCAGGCCAGCATCCAGCCGCTGACGATGGAGTAGAAGCACAGGATCAACGTGACGGTGATGATGCCGGCGAATCCGACCAGGGTACCCAGCAGCCGGGTACGCGGCCCCCGTGCAATGCCCCGCAGGGCGGCAACCGCATTGGATTTTCCATGCCTGCCGATGATCAGCTCCGCCATCAACGCCGGATAGGCCAATGCAAAGGCCAGGATCAGATAGACAAAAAGAAAGGCGGCGCCGCCATTACTGGCGGCATTGGTTGGAAAACCCCAGATATTGCCAAGTCCGACGGCCGACCCGGATGCGGCCATCAGAAAACCGAAACGTGAACTGAACTCTCCGCGGGCTGCCTGCATGGCCTGGTCCGTCCTGTACCTTGTTGGTGGAATGTCACGCCACGATCATGGGATTCAGGGTTGCTGCCAGGACTCCAGCACGAGCCGCATCGGATCTTCCGACAGCAATGAAAACTCCAGATCCGTGATCACCTCGACGCTGCCATCCGGACTGTTCAACTCGACCCGCGGAATCTCGAGCCGACCCGTTTCCGAATTCCAGACAGCACTGGTCTCCAGCTGGATGCCCAATGGAATCATGGTATCCGGCAGCAATTCGAAAACGATATTCTGCCCGTCCGCCACCAGTTGAAGGCGCAGACTGAACACACCCAGCTCCTCACCACCATCGACCGTGGTGATCAGCAGGCCACTGTCACGTTCGAAAACATGCAGGTCACTGCTGAAGCGACTGACCGGTGTCGGATTGATGTGGATGAAGTGCTCATCGACCGGGAAGCGGCCGGCATTCTCGAAATTGCGCAGCGGTATATCCGTGGCGTAGCAGGAATTCTGGGTGTCGCACAGATTGTAATCGGCCTGCTCCCCGATCCGGTCCACCACCTCCATACCGTCTCCCAGTACCTGCCCGAACACGGTGAAGCCACCATTCTGTTCGTCCAGGTTTTCGCTGTTGTCCGCCAGGTTGACGAACCACTGCGATGTGGCGCTGTCGGGATCATCCCCCAGTTTGGCCATCGCAACCGTCCCACGCGTATTGGAAATGCCCGGCTCGTTGACCACCGGATCCCGGGTCGGAATTTCCATGGGCCCACAGGGCCGGACACCCTCCGAGCAGCCCGGAATGAACCGGAATCCTCCGCCCTGAACCACGAATTCAGGCTGGACACGGTGGATGAACGTGCGTCGATAGTCGCCACGGTTCACATACCCCAGGAAATTGGCTACGGTCCGAGGCGTCTGTTCGTCGAACAGTTCAATGGAAAAATCGCCGTAGGTGGTGCTGACACGCACCACCGGATTGTCCTGCGCAAGCGCCATGGCGGGCAGCAGCATCAACGCCATGGTCGCGGCGATGGACCGCCACCCGGACAGACCTGCTGGAAAGATGCGACTGGACTTCATGACGACTCCTGTTCGTGCCGGAAAATGACTTGATTCGAATTTGATGGATGATAACACGCCAGCTTCGCGGCCAGCACGTCGACAAGACGCGCGGACGCCTCCGCGTACAGATCCTCCGGAGGAGGTCGATCGTCAGGCAGCAGATCCCGCAGCCGGGTGACGGCCATGCCCTGGTAACCGCAAGGGTTGATGCCCGAAAATGGCGTCAGATCCATGTCCAGATTGAAGGCCAGGCCATGATAGGAGCAGCCCCGTCGTATCCGCAACCCCAGTGCCGCAATCTTGGCCGCCCCTGCATACACGCCGGGTGCCCGTTCCCTGGTGACCGCCGTGACATCATAGCCGGCCAGTACCTCGATGATACTGTCCTCCATGATGGATACCAGCTGCCTCACCCCCAGACCGGCACGACGCACATCGATCAGCAGATAGATCACGCACTGGCCGGGCCCATGATAGGTGACCTGACCACCGCGATCGATCTGTACGACCGGAATATCACTGGGGTTGAGAATATGCTCGGGGCGCCCGGCCTGCCCCTGGGTGTAGACTGGGGGATGGGACAGCACCCATAGCTCATCCGGCGTTAGCGGGCCACGCGACTCCGTGAATTCCCGCATCCGATGCCAGATCGGCTCATAGGCCTGTTCGCCCAGCCACCGGACAACAAGCCCGCTCATAGCACCAGCTTGATACCGTCCACCGTCTTGAGATCGGCAAACAGTTCCTGAAGCTGCTGCTCGCCGGTGGCGCGGATGGTGACGGTCACCGACAGATAATTTCCGGCACGGCTCTCACGGACACTGACGCAGCCACCATCCACCTCTGGAGCATGCTGCTGACAGACATGCAGCACGGCATCCGCGAAATCGCCCGTGGCATGCCCCATGACCTTGACCGGGTAGTCGCAGGGGAAGTCAATGGTCGGTGCTTCTTTCGACATCATCTCGCTCACCGCATCAGTCCCTGAACAGACTCATGAAAAACAGGGTCAGGGCATCGATAAGCCGTTTGAACAGCCCTCCGCGTTCCACTGCATGGGCCGCGACCACGTCGCCACTATAGATTTCCTCGTCATTGAAGGTCAGAGCGACCGTGCCCATGACCTGACCCGCCTCGATCGGCGCCCGTATCGTTCCCGGTATATCCACCGCAGCCGTCATACTGTCGGAAGCACCACGAGGTACAGTCAGATAGACGTCCTCGCCAATGGCCAGATCCAGTTCATTGCTTTCACCGGACCAGACACGCTCGGTCTGCAGCACGTCGCCGGCATCATAGAACTGGCGGCTTTCAAAAAAGCGGAACCCGTAATTGAGCATTTTCTGGGTCTCGATGGCACGCGCGTCCTCGCTGGCCGTGCCCATCACCACGGAAATCAGTCGCATGCCGTCGCGCTCCGCGGAGGCAACCAGGCAGTAACCGGCCTGGGACGTCCAGCCGGTCTTTATGCCATCCACGCTATCGTCCCGGAACAACAGGGTGTTACGGTTCGGCTGCGTGATCCCGTTATAGGTGAACTCACGCTCCGCATACACCTCGTAGCGTTCCGGGTGATCCAGGATCTTGGCTCTGGCCAGAATGGCCAGATCACGTGCCGACATCTGGTTCTCCGTGCCACCATCATCCAGACCACTGGCATTCATGAACGACGAATCGTCCATGCCCAGCATGTCCGCATGCTGGTTCATCAGATCGGCGAACGCCTCCTCGCTGCCCGCGATATGTTCCGCCATCGCCACACTGGCATCATTGCCGGACTGGATGATGATGCCCCGCATCAGATCCCGGACCGGCACATAGCTGTCGACATCCACGAACATCTTGGAACCCTGGGTACGCCAGGCCTTCTCACTGATGTAGACCTCGTCATCCAGCGACAGGTTGCCATTGTCGATCTCGACCTCGGCCACATAGGCCGTCATCATCTTGGTCAGGCTGGCGGGAGGCAGGGGTTCGTCAGCATTCTCCTCCATGATCACATGACCGGTCCGGGCGTCCATCAGGATATAACTGCTACCGGCAATATCCGGCGGCCGGGGCATGATGGACTGAGCCACCGCCCCCATGGCCGGCAACCACAGACCCAGGACAAGAGCCAGCCATCGACCCGCGACAATCGTACGTTTGATATCCACCACTATGTTCATCTTCCTTTCATATCACCTGTTGTCAATGAGGTTCCTCCACCATGTACGGGCGCCCCAGTTCCGTGCCCTGCAGGGTGGTACTGATCCGTTCCAGCTCGCCGCTGCTCATGATCGGTCCCACCCGGACCCTGTGTAACCGTTGCCCGGCACCCGCTGTCTTCATGGTGCGGATGAATACCGGTTGGTCGGTCATGCCCTGCACGCGCCGTCTCACCCGCTCGGCCGAGGTCCGGTCCGAGAAGGCTCCCACCTGCAGAAACCGACCCCCCGCGTCCGCCAGCGTCGGCCTGCTCCGTTCCGGAGGCGGCGACCCCGCACCGGGCACAATCGCCTCCACATGCACCCGGGCCGTGCCCTGATCGGCAAATCCGAGCTGCCAGGCCGCCGCATAGGACAGATCGATGATCCGATCGCTGTGGAACGGTCCACGGTCATTGACCCGCACCACCAGGCTGCGATCGTTGTCCAGATTGGTCACCCGGACATAGCCGGGAATGGGGAGCGAGCGATGTGCCGCCGATGCCTGGTACATATCGAACACTTCACCATTGGAGGTCCGATGGCCATGGAATTTCTCCCCATACCAGGAAGCGAGACCGGTCGCCTCGTATCCTTCTTCACTGTCCATGACGGTGTATGTACGACCATTCACGGTATAGGGGCTGTAATTGCCCGCCAGCGTGCGGGTTTCAGGCTCGGGAACCACCTCCCGGATGGCCTCCGGATCCAGCGGTCTGGTCGGTGCCCGATCCTGATCGATTGCGTAACGCCCGGAATTCGCCGCCGCCCCGTCCCCGTTCCGGGTCGATGGCGTCGAAGATACACAGGCAGCCAGAAGGAACGCCATCAGAGAACCAACAAGACAGCGGGGTATCAAAGCCGATTGATGATACATGGTAACTACCCGGAGCCGGGACACGGAAACAGTCTCATCATAACGCAACTACTGCATGGTCAGCCAGTGCGCTCAATCTCTGTCCAGCGCCGTAGTCAACCGCATCACATCCTCTTCGTCCTGCGACTCCAGCCGGGGCAACATGTAGGCATCCATCACTTCGCGGGCAATCGGGCCGGCAACGGAACTGCCCCCTTCACCATTCTCGACAAAAACCGCCACCGCAATCCGCGACTCGGGCGAGGCGTCGAACGCGATGAACATGGCATGATTGAGGTGCGCCTCGACCACTTCTTCGGGCTCCAGGCGATTTCCGGCGACATCCAGCTGCACTCCCACCACCTGGGCCGTGCCGGACTTGCCGGCCATCGGATAGGCCAACGGCTCGACCGCCTCAATATAGGGATAGGCAGTGCCTTCATGGCGGCGATGTTCGCGATCATACGGTTTGCTGACCGTATGCTCCATGGCCTGGCGCACGTGAGCCACCATTTCGTCCTCGGGCAACAGCGGCTGCGGCGGCGGCTCCTGGTCAAAGATCACATCGGAAAATTCGCCATCGCCAGAGCGTACCGACTTCAACATGCGGGGCCGCACTTTCCGACCATGATTGGCCAGTGTGGCCGCGGCACTGGCCATCTGCAACGTGGTGGCCTGGAACATGCCATTACCGAAGCCCTCTGGAGGTGTCTCCCCCGGATACCAGGGTTCGCCGCGTGCCGCCCGCTTCCATTCCGGTGAAGGTACCAGACCCGGGCGCGCCTCGGGCACATCAATGGCCATATTGGTGCCGAAGCCCCAGGAGCGCAGATAATCATGGATCCGGTCAATACCCAGCTCCACGGCAACATGACTGAAATAGGTGTTGCAGGACTGGTAGATGGCACGCTCGAGATCCACTGTTCCATGCCCGGTGCGATCCACCCACCAGGTCCAGTCATAATAGGGTCTCGACCTGCCAGGCAGTCGATAATACCCCGGATCGCTGATTTCGGTTTCCGGCGTGATGATATCGTGGTAGAGGCCGGCCAGCCCGATGATGGGCTTGATCGTGGACCCGGGTACCCGGGAACTCAAAGCCCGATTGTACATGGGCGAATAAACGGAGCGGTTGATGCGATCAAGCTGCTCGCGACTGATTCCGGTCACGAAGAGGTTCGGATCATAGTCCGGCTTGCTCAACATGGCCAGTATGCCGCCAGTCCGCGGATCAATGGCCACGATCGCTCCGCGGGAATCCCCGAGTGCGCGTTCCGCGGCCACCTGCAGCCCGGCATCCAGATGCAGCTGCAGGTCCTGCCCCGGGACCGGATCGGTGCGGTCCAGCACCCGCATCACCTGTCCCCGGTTGTTCTTCTCGACCGTCTCGAAGCCGACATCGCCATGCAACCGCTCTTCGTAGGTTTTCTCGATGCCGGTCTTGCCGATCAGGTTACTGCCCCGATAGTCCCGGACCTCCTCTTCATCCATGCCCTGCAGTTCCTCGCGACTGATTTCCGCCACGTATCCCAACGCATGCGCGATCGTATTGCCGAAGGGATAGTGGCGCAGCAGCTGCGCTTCCACGGCGAAGCCGGGCAATCGATGCTGGTTGATGGCCACCCGGGCGATCTCTTCCTCGCTGAGCCGGAAGCGCACCGGCACCGAGGAATAAGGCACCGAACGCCTGCCGCGACGCTGCCGGAACTGCTCGATATCCTCGTCGGACAACGTGATGATCTCACGCAGACGCTCCAGCGACGGCTCCAGATTCTCTCCGGCCTGCTCGGGAATCACGGTCAGATTGAAGTTGGGCCGGTTGTCGGCCAGCAGTCGACCCTGCCGGTCATAGATCAGACCACGCGTGGGCGCCACATACTGCGAATGCAACCGATTGCCGTCGGAACGGGAAGAGTAGTAATCGTGATTGAACAGCTGGATGTTGATCATCCAGACCAGAAGTCCGAGCAACATGAGCAACATGAGCAGTGCGGCAACCAGCAGCCGCCTTCGGAATACCGCGACTTCCTGCTTTTGTGTATCAAGACTGAACTGCTGTGGCATGGCCTGCCCTGCTCATGACGGACGGCGCCAACGCTGGCGCTTTCACGGATAGTGTAACGCTGTTCACCGGCGGTGGTAAGGGTGTCCCTGCAACACGGTCCAGACCCGGTATAACTGCTCGGCCAACACCACCCGGACAAGCGGATGGGGCAGGGTCAGATCCGACAGGGACCAGCGTTCGTCGGCACGGTGCAGGCAGCGCTCGTCGAGACCGTCCGGCCCACCGACCAACAACGCCAGGTCGGTGCCCTGATGCCGCAGCGATTCCATGCGACGCGCCAGCGATTCGGTCGAATGTCGCCGCCCGCCAACGTCCAGCGCCACCACGGTATCACGGGCGCCCACCCGCTCCAGCAATCCCTGTGATTCCTGCTTTATGGCGCGACGCAGATCGGCATTGCGGCCCCTCGGCGCCATGGGCACTTCCTTCAGCGTCAGACTGAAATCACCGGGAAGCCGGCGACAGTACTCCTCCACCGCGTCATTGACCCAGTCGGGCATGCGGGTTCCGACGGCAATCAGCCGGATTTTCACGACCCGTCCGCGTCGCCCGCCGTCGCACTGAAGTTCCAGAGATCTTCCAGACTGTAGTGCGAACGGGTGGAAGCCTGCATGATATGAACCACCACCGCCCCCAGGTCGACCAGCACCCATTCCGACTGCGATCGGCCTTCGGTGCCCACAATCGGTGCACCGGCCGCCTTGACCTGAATGCCGACCTCATCCGCCATGGACTTGATATGGGTGGTGGAAGTGCCGGTGACGATGATCATGTAGTCGGCCACGGGGGTCAGTTCCGCCACGTCCAGGCAGATGATATGCTGACCCTTGCGATCTTCCAGCGCATCCGTGACCAGGTCTGCCAGTGCCTTGCTGTCCAAAATGTTGTGTACTCCCGTCTTGGTGATCGCTCAGTATAACCGATGCGCACTGATGTAGGCAGCCACCGGCGCGGGCAAATACTCCCTGGCCGCCCGCTCCGCCTCCGGGTCACCCTGCCTGGCCCGGTATAGCAGGCTGCGCAGGCGGGTTGAGGAAACGTCGCAATCCACTCCATCAAGGATCAGGATACGACCTGCCTGGCCCGCGGCCAGCGACCCCGGGGACGACACCCGCCGTTCAGACAACACGCGCGCGATGGTGCGCTCGGACCGGTCATCGCTATCAGCGGTCGGCAGATGGCTGCCGGGCCGACTGACTGCGCAGAGATGGCTGAAACGGAACAGGTCCTGCCAGCGCTCCCACTTCGGCAATGTCAGAAAACTGTCCCAGCCCTGGATGAACACGCGCAGCGCTTCAGGGAACTGG
>JBNJGU010000102.1:0-10113 GCA_051747985.1 Pseudomonadota bacterium
TGAACACCTCAACGGAAGTGATGCGACACATCGCCGGTGGTGTTCGCCGGGCGGGCTCCTGGCTGTTGCCGGCCGCCCAGGCCAGCAGCAACTCCCCGGCGGAGGCGCTCAGGGGGCTGGTCCCGCGGCTGGCGACCCTTGATGCCTACCTGGACCTGGTTGCCAGCCTGCTCGAGCAGCAGACCAGCGCCTGGCTGGCCGAGAATGACCGCGTGCCGGAAAGGATGATAGAGCGACTCGATCCCCTGGTCCGTGCCACCGCATGGAAAGAATCCTGCTGGCGCCAGCTCGCCGGGTCAGTCAGCGATCCCCAGGTGCTGCGGTCACCTGTTGGTGCCGTGGGCATGATGCAGATCAACGGCCGGGTCTGGCGCAGCGTCTACGATCTTGACCGCCTCAGTGATGAGGTCGACTACAACGTGAACGCCGGTATCGAAATTCTGACCCATTACATGGTCGATTACGCGATCCGGCGTGGCGAGCACGAGCAGCCCGGCGGTGATGACAATCTGATCAAGGCGACCTATGCCGCCTATAACGGCGGCCCGTCGCAGCTGGGACGATACCGTCGCGAAGACACTCCCGCCCGATTGCAGGCAATCGACAATGAGTTCTGGCGTCATTACACGGCCATCAAGGCCGATCGATGGCCGGATATCTCCAGTTGCTACGCGGTCGGAAGCCAATGACCCGATGGCTACACTGGAGTACGGGGGACTGGTATAACCTGATCTGATGGGTTTATCCTGTCGAGACAGGAGAGACGTCTATGAAAACAGCAAAAATGGTTGTCCAGGTTCTGGGCCTCGTGGTGATTTTTTTCGTCGTTGCCATGGGAACCCTGCGCTTTCAGCACAGCAATGACGATGGCCCTTCCATTCTGTTCCCCGGCGGAGCGCTGGTTTCCGGTGAACTGCATACGGGCCCGGAGCCCGACTGGAGCTTCACGTCCGACATTCAGACCATTGAGCTGGAACTGGATGACTCCGATTCTTCGCGCCTGATATGGATCATGGATGCCGATGGCAAAGCCTATGTGGCATCCGGGTACATGGGCAATTTTCTTGGACGCCTGTGGAAACACTGGGCGGTTGAGGCGTACGAAGGCAGTGGTCGCGCCGTGGTACGTATTGACGACACGCGCTACGAACGGCAGTTGGTGCGCATTCATGAAGGCGATGTGCTAGACGGGGTCGCAGCCAGTATGGTCCGCAAGTATATGGGAGGCAATCCCACACCCGAGGCGATTGCCGGTGTCCGTGCAGCGATCGAGTCGGGCGATACCTGGATCTTCGAACTGGCACCCAGAGGAGAATGACAATGAGTCTGCGTACCTATCTGATTACCTGTACCACTGTCGCCGTGGTCACCGCGCTGGTGATGCTTTTCGTGCCGCCCGTATCGAATGCTTTCGAAAGTATCCTGCTGCTGTTTCTTTCCACCAATGCCAGTTGATCCCGGCAGGGGGATGACACGATGACCTCCTTCATCTGGGACCGGCATTTCCTTACTGGCATCAAGGAGGTCGATGATCAGCACCACGGGCTTGTCGACCTGATCAACGCCTTTGGCGATCATGTCTCGGCCGGCAATATTTCCAGTGCGGAGTTGTCAGACATTGTCGACCGCCTGCGCCACTATGCCCGTTATCACTTCCGCGAAGAAGAGGGGCTGATGCAGGCCGGCGGCATCGACCCACGGTCCCTCAACGAGCACCGGATTGCTCATCAGCGGTTCAGCGAAGAAGTCGAACATATCGCCGCTCAAGTGACACGGTTTGGGGAAAAGGAGGCCCGGCAGGTTCTCGAGTACCTCGTACACTGGCTCGGATATCATATCCTGGGCATTGACCAATCCATGGCGCGACAGCTGCGCGCCATCAGTGCTGGCACTCCTCCCGCGCAAGCGTACCAGGATGAGCAGAATTTCGATGCGGGGCCAGTACAGCCCCTTCTGGACGCGATTTCCGGTCTTCTGCGCGTTGTTGAAGAAAAAAACCGGGAGCTTCAGAACAGCAATGCCGCCCTGGAAGATCGTGTGGCGGAACGCACCCGCGAGCTGCAACACCTCAGTGAAGCCATGCACAAGCTGGCCATGCACGACCCACTGACGGGTTTGCCGAACCGGAGGCAGGCAACGGACTTCCTTGAAGCACTGTGGCCTGCTACAGCGAGTGATCCGGTCAGCTGTATCATGATTGATGCGGATCACTTCAAGGAGATCAATGACCGCTTTGGCCACGACGAAGGCGATAAAGTACTGAAGGGCCTTGCGACGGAAATCCACCAAAGCTTTCGAAACGATGACCTGGCGTGCCGTCTCGGCGGCGACGAATTCCTGGTCATCTGCCCGAAAACCTCTCTCGCCACGGCGTTGCAGCTCGCTGAGCACCTGCTGAAGCGGATTGACGCACTGACATTACCGGTCCGTGGTGGTCATTGGAGCGGCAGTCTCAGTATCGGTGTGGCCGTATCCATGCCCGACATGAAGACAGCCGTTGATCTTCTGCGTGTAGCCGATGAAGGGTTGTACGCCGCGAAAGCCGCGGGCAGAAACACAGTGCGCACGACGCAGGAGCTGCCCACGGCAACCCGGGCGGGCTGCCGCAGCACGTAGCTCGCCGCCGCGCGGTGTCAAAGCCCAGCAGGTCGATACGCCTTAATGGTCAGCCCCAGGCGGCAATTCCGGTGCCCGCCGGTGTCGGGTGGCCTGTTCGTAGCTGTAGGCATACCCGAGCAGTTGCGCTTCGCTGTACAGCGGTCCAAGCAGGCTGATTCCGGCGGGCAGGTCGTTCGGGCCGTATCCCATGGGCACCGTGATGGCGGGCAGCCCGGTATGCGGCGCGATATGCTGACTGTTGTCCCCCGTGGGGCTGCTGGTGTCACCGATGCGTCGGGGAGGATGGCTCCAGGTCGGGTATACCACTGCATCGACGCCACTGTCCTGCATGGCTGTCAGGACGGCGTTTCTGAAATGGACATTACGCTCATTCTCGAACAGATCCCGACACTCCTCGTTGCTGCGTCCGTTATCCACCATATTCTCAAGGCTGCCTCCTGTTGAAGGCAGGAACAATCCGGACGCCACGACCTGCTCGAGCGTCGTGGCCGCAAACGCATGGGTCTGTTGCGACAGATACTGATTCACATCCTCCTGAAACGTATTGCACCAGTTGTCCTGAATCAGGTCCTCGAAACCCGGTACGGCGAAATCCTCCACCAGCACGGCACCCTGTGAAGCCATGTCCTTGAGCGCCTGCTCGAAGAGCGCCTCGATGGCCGGGTCGATCGAGGCCTGCGTTGTGTAATGGCGCATGACGCCGATACGGGCCCCCTCGAGAGCGTCCGTGCGCAGGGCCTGCAGGTAATTGCGGTCTATATCCTCGGGGCGGTGTCGCGTCGCCGGATCATCCGGGTCGGCCGCGGCAATGGCCTGCAGGACCCGCGCGGCATCCGCGACACTCCTGGCCATGGGACCGGCGATATCATTGCGCAGGTACAGGGGGATGACACCCATGCGGCTGGTCAGCCCCATGGTGCTGCGTATACCCACCAATGCATTATGCGAGGAGGGGCCTCGGATGGAATTGCCGGTGTCGGTTCCGATGCCGGCGACGGCGAAATTGGCGGCCACACCGGCGCCGGTCCCGCCGCTTGACCCGGCCGGTGTGTGCAACAGGTTGTAGGGGTTACGGGTGATGCCGGCGATCGAGCTTTCGGTCACGTTGGGACTGAAGGCCCACTCGGCCATATTGGTTTTACCGAGGATGACAGCGCCCGCCTGGCGTAATTGCGCGACCAGAAATGCGTCGGTGGTGGCCACGTTGTTCTTCAGGGCCAGGGAACCGCCCGTGGTGGGCAGTCCCCGTACGTCAATATTGTCCTTGATGAGCATGGGAATGCCATGCAGCACTCCGTTGCCATTACCGGCGTCACGTTGCCGGTCCGCCGCGATGGCCTCGCTCAGGGCCTCCGGATTGAGAGTGACGACTGCGTTGAGCCCCGTCTGCTGGTCCAGAGACCGGATCCGTTCCAGATAGAAACGGGTCAGGGCTTCGCTGCTCATGTCCCCGGAGTCATAGGCCTGCATGATCCGCGATATGGTGAGCTCCTGCCAATCCTGCGCACTGGCCGGTGCACTCATCCAGATCGATAGAAAAGCAGACACTGCCAGGATAAAACCGTTACACATTCTCATGAGCCAGGCTCCCTCTACTATGACCACTGGTTGTGCATACTCACAAGGTTGTTATCTGAAACGAAAGGCTCGTCTGACCACCGCTTCGGCGTCAGCGATTTCCTGTTCGGTCATCCAGTCGAAATGACTTTTCCTTTTCGTAGCGGAGAGTACCCCATCGTTCTGCTGCACGATCCGGATAAACAACTCCAGGCTGTGGTCGGGCCAGTCGAGCTGCTGGTTGAGTTGCCGGCGCGCGGTGTCAAAGCCCACCAGAAAGTCGAT
Source organism: Pseudomonadota bacterium (assembly GCA_051747985.1). GTDB lineage: Bacteria > Pseudomonadota > Gammaproteobacteria > Pseudomonadales > Pseudohongiellaceae > PWQG01. The sequence goes on from JBNJGU010000102.1 coordinate 4,462, forward strand.
CTCCTGCTGTAGATCCTGTTCCACGGTTCGCTCCAACGCCTTGTAGAGAAATTCTGCCTGATTGGTCGCATCGAAGAAACGGAAATAGACGGCCTCGTTGCCGGTAGCAGCAATATCCGGGGTATCCGGTGAATAGTCGGTATGTTGCCTGACCGGCCTGGAGAAACTCTCCAGGACGGCAACATATTCGTCAAGGTTCGCCAGAATGACGGCGGAAACCGGCAACACGATTCCCCGGGGTGTGAAGCCCGCATTGGCCAGGACTTCGTGAATCAGGTAACGGTGAATACGACCGTTTCCATCCATGAAGGGGTGGATAAAGACAAAACCGAAGGCGATGGTGGCGGCTGAAACCACCGGATCAAATGACAATTTTTGATTCCCGGGTGCCGGATCTCCCGTCCTGGCCATCCGCGCCGCTTCCAGCAGACCATTCATCAGGCCGGGCACATCGTCCGGACGGGGCGGCACGAACTCCACCCGCTGCCGGTGACCCAGGTCATCGCCTATCCAGTTCTGCTGTTGGCGCCAGCCGAATTCGTGAAAACGCGGGTCGATCACCGCGTTCTGCAGCTCCACCAGACGCTTCTCGGTAAGTGGTTCTCCGGTATCGGCCTGGCGCAACAGGTCAGCGAATCGCTGGGCGCGACTGGCGGAAGGCTTCTCCCGCTCCACCTCGAAGGAGGATCGGGTCTCTTTCAGGTACAGGAAGGCAGCGGCGCGGCGCAGCAGATCCTCGTCGTATCGACCCAGGGTTTCCAGGGTACGCCGGCGCAGATCCCTGGCCACCATCGTCTCGAGAAAATCGGTTCTGCGCACCAGAGGACAGAACTCCCGGGTGCCAGGCAGGTTGTCATTGACCCGAAAGCGGTTATCTCTGGTGACGACACCCGAGCCAAACTGCCGGTCGGTATCCAGGGCGTCGACATAGCGCGCTTTGGCGGAGACGGGGCTGTCGATGGGCAACTCGCTGCCAGTCAGCCATTCATAGAGAAAGCAGACACGGCGAGCGTACGCCGAGGCCGGACTGCCGCTGATCCAGTCACAAAGCGCCCGGGAGTCGATCCGATCGAATAGCATTCGCAGCACCTGCAGATTGAGCCCTTCGTAGCGGAGGGCAAATTGCAGATGGCCGGGCAGAGAGTTATCCGGTTGGTAGCGGGATTCAAACAACTGGATGCGGCGGGTGCCCAGATCGTGCTCCTGGCGGCCACGCACGGCGCTGTCGACATGGCAGTGCTGCCAGAGATCGATCACCGGCAGGTGATAGGCCTCCATCAGCCAGCTGTAGCCCGCCTTTGCTCTCACAGGATCTCCGGGAAAGACGCCAATTCTCCGAAAAACGGCTGCTCTTCAGGAATAACTGCCGCAAACAGTATTTTCTCCTGATATTTATACGCTCAATGGAAGCGCTGCGTCAACATTTCTGATCTCTAATGATATGGCGCATTCTTTTCTGAATCCGAGGCTGTTTTTCTGATCACACTACTGTCCCGGCCAACCGCAACCGGACAATTCAGTACTTGAGCAGTACATCTAGCAGAATCAACCACTCGTCCCCCTTGTCATGGCGACGATAATGCCTGTCCCGATAGTCCCGTTCGCGCCAGCTGACTTCTCCGTGCCCCCGCCTTCCCGGGCTCCACCGCTCTCTCGGGTGGTGGTAGCGGTAGCTGTCATGGAAATACCTGCGCTCCACCTTCCGCCAGTGCTTACGCTGCTCGCGTGCCAGCTCCTGTCGACGCTTGCGTCGCTCCCTGGCGATTTCCGCCTCCCGCTTGCGCGCTTCACGCCCCCGGTCCGCATGATACTTCCGCCACTCCCTGTCACGCTCATACCGGGATCCCCGGTACTCCCGGGACTGTCCGTAATGATGGCCACTGTCGGCATGGCCGTAGCGCTCGCCGTAACGGTATTCCTGCGCCTGGGCGCTCACCGCCGACAGGGCCAGGCCGATGGCCGCAGCGGCGGTGACGATCAACCGGTTTCGTGTTTTCATGATGTCGGCTCCTGTTCTGCCACAAAAAAGAATGCAGTGACATCACGTTAGCCCACCGAACCTGAACCGGGACTTAAGGGCACCGCTGAAACAGCCCGGCGTTACTTGCGGAAAAGCACAACGAATTTGCTGGTGTTGCCCTGGATGGACTCGTCGAAAACGCTGATATCCAGCGGATCGTTCTCGTTGACGAACAACGGTGACGAACGCAGCACCGACAGACCGGCGTCCTCGGCATACTCGACAATGTGACCCTCGTGGATGCGGTGCAGCGTACCGCCCACCTCCGGTCCCGAATCCGCGGCCGCCGCGTGATCGATGGCCAGGAACACGCCACCCGGCTTCAGAATACGGTGAATCTCCGCAAAGGCAGTTTCCGGATCTCCCAGCGAAATGTTGCCGTCCTGCTGAAACCACAGTTCGTGCGGACCCAGAATCCAGGTGACCATGTCCATGGAATTGTCGGCGGCGTCCAGCTCATCGAAATTCGTCCAGGACTGTCGCACGTTGCCCAGTCGCGCCTCCCGTTGCGCGGGCTCGTCTCCGTAGAAGCTGTCGAAGGACGGCGGATTCTGCATGGTGACCGAACCGGCCGGACCCACGACGCGACTGAGGATCTCGGTATACCAGCCGCCCCCGGCCTCCATCTCGAAGACCGCCATCCCCTTCTCGATGCCGGCGAAGGACAGCACCTCCAGGGGCATGCGCCGGGTATCGTCACCGGCATCGGCCGCCGGCCGCTCACCATGCACCAGCGCCGCCTGCACCAGATCGGCCGCGCTGTCGTGTGCGGCGGCCTGGCCTGAAAGGAAAAACGCTGCAAAGACAGCGCACAGGAATGAAACGGATTTTCTGCTTGTCATATGATGCTCCCGAGCAATGCGCTCATCCGGATTGACTGGTGACAAATACTGGCGGGTCATGCGGGTACTACTGTACAGGCGGTTCAGGTGGCGCGCCAGCCATCGACCGTCGCTCCGAATACGCATGTTCAGCCAGCCCCACACCCGCCTGGGACATGGTCAGATACGCCTGGTCCGCGCCGGCGGCCAGAATTTCCCGGGCCTCCTGCTCGTGCATGCTGTGCGACAGCACCTTTCCGTCGAAGCCCGCCTGACGCAGCTTCCGCGCCGCGATGATCTTGGCTTCCGCATCGTTCATGGTCAGGAGCACCGAGCTCACCGCGCCCAGGTCGAGATTCTGCCAGAATACCTGATCCTCGGCATCCGCGAAAAACACGTTATGGTGCAGCTGTTTGTGGAACTCTACCCGCGCCGGGTCCGAATCCAGCCCGACCAGTCGGCAACGCCCCTCCAGGTGCTCGTAGGCCGCGGTCCCGGTGCGGCCCAGCCCCATGATCAGTACATCCGCCTGCCCGAGTGACACCGGCTGTTCATCCGGATGGCGGGTATTGCGCTCGAAGGGAATCAGGCGCGAGGCGAACCTTTCATACAGCGGGTGCGCATAGCGGTTGAGCGGCGCGCTGATCAGGAAGGAAAGGGCCACCGTCAGGGCCAGGGGCAACAGCCACTGCGGCACGAGGATGCTGGCAAGGACCAATCCGAACTCGCAGTAGGTGCTCAGGCTGATGCTGGAAAGAAAGGCACTGCGCGCACGCAGCCGGAAGGCGATGAGGATGAAGAAAAACAGCAGCCCCTTCAGCGGCAACAGTAACAGCATCATCAGGGCAAACCGCCAGGCCTCCTGATCCGGCAGGCCACCGAGACCGATCTGCAGAAAGAAGGCGACCAGGAACAGTTCCTTGACACCCCAGAGCGCATCGGACAGATCCCGGGCCCGGCCGTGATTGGCCATCAGTGCGCCGCTGAGCAGCGCGCCCAATTCGGCGCTGAGCCCCAGACGGTCAAAGCCGAAACCGCCCACCACAACGGCCATCAGCAGTCCGAACAGAATCAGCAGATCATCACGGCCACTGGCGTCCAGCAGGCGATAGAACAGCGGGCGGGCGAACACGAGCAGCACCAGCAACGGGGACCAGACGGAGAGATTGCTGCCCGCGGCCACACTGAGCACGGAGAGTGCAATCAGGTCCTGCACGATGAGAATACCGATCACCACCCGGCCATGAAACGCGCGCACTTCGCGCTTGGTCTCCAGAAACTTTGCCGCCAGCACCGTGCTGGAGAAGGCAAGCGTGAGGGCCAGAATGAAGGCGGTCGCCAGATCCATCGGCAACAGCAGGTGGATGGAAAACGCAAAGAAAAACAGAGAGAAGACAAAGTGCAGCAGCGTACTGCCGAGAATCTCGATGCGCATGATCTGTCGCAGATTCAGGCGCAACCCCACGGTGAACAGCAGGAGCAGCACACCGATCTGCGCGACATGCCGAAGCACCTCACTGGATTCGTCGGGCAACGCGAGCGCATCGCTCAGCACCGCAATGACAAAACCCGCGGCCAGATAACCGACCAGGGGCGGCAGGCCGACCGTACGCACCAGCATACCGGTGCTGAACGCCACGGCAATCCAGAGTACTTCTATCAGCATGGGCTCATTCGCGCTCTACCTCCGCCCTGACATCCGGCAAGCACGCGCGGGCGTATTTCGAGAAACGCGCGCCGGAATTCAGGGACTGAGCATGCCAGCGACAGTCAGTCCTCGCCGGACTGATCCGCCACATACGTCTCGTAGACATACACGGTGGTATCCGACAGTCCACCCAGATGCTCTTCCACAACCGGCCGGACCTCGTCCCAGTCAAGACCGCCCACTCCCGTGGCCAGGCGGGACATGGCCAGTGACCGGACGCCCTCTTCCTCCACCAGCTGGTGCAACGCCTTCAGACAATGGCGCACATTGGGCAGCGTCGCCTTTCCCGGCTTCTCACCGTGACCATAGGCCGCCTCCTGCGTCATCAGATTGGCGATACGGACTCCACCCACGCCGCTCCAGACCCAGAGCTCGCCGGCCTTGGGGTGGCGGGTTTGGCAGTAATGGCGAAAATCCTTGTACATGGCCGGCCAGTTCTTGCGCAGTGCCAGCGCCAGTCCCTGCCCGAAGTCATCATTCGGCGCCACGCCGTGTGCGATCATCTCCGCCTTGCTGAGCAGAAGGTCTCCGGCTACATACTTGATCATATTCATTCCTCGCTTACGATGGGTCCCGATGCCGGACTGGCACGGACAGCCTTTCACCATCATGCCATCCAGCACGCTCAGGCACATTGACACACGTCATGCGCCCGAGGGCAAGGGGGCAATCCACAATCATTGCGCGGACGTAGTGTGCCTGCGAGCCCTTCCCGGTCGCTGCAGCACTTGAAGCTGGACAGCCTCCTGCCATGGGGATACCTTTACTTCTCTCTGTCAACCGGAAGGCGAACGCCGCTTCATGACCCTGCAGCTTGATACCACGACACTGGTGCTGATGTTCATCACCCTGGCGATCACCTCCTTCGTCGTGATGTTCCTCATCTGGCGCATCAACCGGAACATGCCCGGTGTACTGTGCTGGATGCTGGCCACGCTCCTGAATATCGTCTCCGCCGTGGCATCACTGTTGAACGCCCAGTATGGCTGGGCGGACGGTTGGGGCCCGTTCCTGAGCAACAGCATCAGCATGACCGCCAATATGCTGGTGTTGGCAGGGGCACTGCAGTTTCGCGGCTATGCCTCGGCGCGTTGCTGGCAGTT
>JBNJGU010000103.1:0-10101 GCA_051747985.1 Pseudomonadota bacterium
CTGGCTGCAAACCGGTTGTGATCACAATCGGTGCCGTTTCATGAAACCCAGGTCGAGGTGATCCTTCCACAGTCCGGGAAGGCGGCCGCGGGCAGACCAACGGCCATAACTCAGCAGGGCGCCACCGTCCGCGGTGGACAACAGGGCCAGCGATCGGGAGCGTGGCTGGTACTGTTGCAGGGGGGCCTTTTCCAGAGTGGCCCGAAGGTTGTGAGCCAGTGTGGCGCCCTGTCTGACGGCGTAGACGCCGGAACGGAGAGCGCCGGGCAGATCGATGCAGTCCCCGGCCGCAAACACCCGGGGGCCGGCGCTGGACTGCAGCGTCGGGTCGACCGCGAAGAAGCCGTTCCTGGTGGGAAGTCCGCTGTCCGTATACCAGGGTAGTGGCGCCGCCCCACTGGCCAGCACCAGGACTTCGGTGGCCACCACCGGACATGATGCGGACCAGAGGGCCCCGTCCCGTGCGTGGTCGATGCGCCAGCCGGTCTGCACATCGACATGCCGTTGCCTCAGCAGTGTCTCCGCGTATCGGACCAGTCGCCCGGGGTGCCCCTCAAGCAGTCCGCGATCACTCAGCAGGCACAGAGCCATGTCCGGAAAGGAACGGCGCAGGGCCAGGGCCAGTTCGAAGGCGGCCGGCCCGCCTCCCAGTATCGTCATATGTCGGGGAGGTCCCTCGTCGCGCCATTGCCGCCACGCCCGGGTGAAGCGGGGAAACGGCTTGGCGGGGACAAGAGCGACCGAGTGGTCACGCGGATCCGGGGCCGGCGGTCTCGAACCGGTATTGATGGAGAGGACGTCGAAGGGAATCGGGCCGTCATCGGTGCGCAGAATGCGGGCCTGCCAGTCCAGGTGCTGCACTGATCCCTGCCGGAACGTGATCCCGACGGTCTCGCATAGTGCCTGTAACTCGATGGCGCACTCATCCGGCCGGAATCGTCCGGCAATCAGTCCCGGCATCATGCCTGAATACCAGGCCTCTGATGTCGGGCTGAGCAGCAGGGTGCCGGCCGGAGCGCGCCAGCCGGCATCGATCCAGCGTCGAATGGCCACCAGATGGGCGTGTCCGGCACCCGCCAGGATCAGAGGGACGCGTTCGGATGTCATTGACCGTCGCGTTGCTGTTGCCTCTGCTGTCTCATTTCCTGCATGCGCTCCCGGCGGTATTCGCGAAACCGGGTCATCTGCTCATCCGTCAGTACGTCGGACAGTATGTTCTCGGCACGCTGCTGGCGTTCCTGCATCCTTTCCCGTCCCATGCCATCGCCCTGGCCACCGTTACCCCGGCCGCCCTGGCCGCGGTCTCCCCTGTCGCGCATCTCCTCGCCGCGGGCTCCACCGCGTCTCTCCTGTGCGCGCTCGCTGGACTGATCATGCCCCTGTCCCTGTCCCTGTCCCTGTCCCTGTCCCTGACCCTGACCCTGACCTTGACCTTGACCGCGGCCTCGCATCGCGTCGGAGCGGTCGGAACGGATTTCTTCCATGGCGGACCGGAACGCCTCCTCCTGGTCCTCGCGGATCTGCAAGGCCTCGATCATCTGGTCCAGATCGGCCGGTTCCATTCCTCCACGCCCCTGAGCCAGTGTCGATCCTGCACCAACCAGCAATAATGTGCTGGTCAGTGTGGCCACAAACAGGGATGTTACTCGTGACTGCCGGGAATCGTGATCATTCATGATTGCACTCCTTCTGGGTTGAATTGGCGACATGCTCTTTTGTCAGTGCTCTTCCAGCTCGGCTGCTTTCTCGAGCCATTGCTGTTCGATGTGTTGCAGTTCCGAGCGCAGTTCCGCCTGTTGCTGCAACAGGGTGGTCAGCTGGTTCTTGTTGTCCGGCTCGTACAGTGAACTGTCGGCCAGACTGTCCTCCAGGCCGGACAGTCTGCGGTTCAGGTCATCAATGGACGTCTCCAGCACCCGGACTTCCTTGCGGAGTGGAGCCACGGCCTGGCGTCGGGCTGCCGCATCCTGTCGGCGGCTCCTGGCATCGGGCGGCTCTGCGCTGGATGCATGACCCGGCGCGGTCAGGGTGGCGGTGGCATCAACCTGCTGTTGTGCCTGCAGCCATCGGGCGTAGTCGTCCAGGGTGCCGTCGAACTCGCGGAACCGTCCGTCACGGATCACCGCGTACTCATCCACCGTATTGTCCAGCAGGTGGCGGTCGTGAGAGACAATCACCAGGCCGCCCTCGTATTCCTGCAGGGCCACGGTCAACGCACGTCGCATCTCCATGTCCAGGTGGTTGGTGGGTTCGTCCAGTAACAGCAGATTGGGTTGTTGCCAGGCAATGATGGCCAGCGCCAGGCGTGATTTTTCGCCGCCGGAAAAGTTTGATACCGGTTCGGTGACCCGGTCCCCGTGGAAATCGAAACCGCCCAGAAAGTTGCGCAGATGCTGCTCCCGCGCTATCGGGTCGGCTTCCTGCAGCAGGTTGAGAGCGCTCTGTCGACCGTCCATTTCGTCGACCTGGTGTTGCGCGAAATAGCCGATCCGGAGGTGCCGCGACGTATCAAGCTTGCCGTCGAGCAAAGGCAGGCGGCCCGCCAGGGTGCGCAGTAACGTCGACTTGCCGCTGCCGTTCAGGCCCAGCAGGCCGATGCGGGAGCCGGGCTGCAGACGCAGATTGACCGGCGAGACCAGCGGGTGGCCCTCTATGCCGATCACGCCGTTATCGATGCCCAGCAGCTCGCCGGGCAGCTTGTCCGCGGGTCGGAAACGGAAGCTGACGGGAGAGTCGATATGCGCGGGAGCGATCTCCTGCATCCGGTCCAGTTCCTTGAGCCGGCTCTGGGCCTGTCGGGCCTTGTTGGCCTGGGCCCTGAACCGGGCGACGAAGGCCTCGATTTCCGTCCGTCGGCGCTGCTGCTTTTCCGCCATGGCCTGTTGCTGGGCCAGGCGCTCGGCGCGCTGCTTCTCGTAGGCCGTGTAATTGCCACGATAGAGGATCAATCGGCCATCCTCGAAGCTGATCACATGATCGATCACCCGGTCCAGAAAGCCCCGGTCGTGCGAGATGATCAGCAGAGTTCCCTCATAGCGGTTCAGCCACTGCTCCAGCCACAGGGTCGCTTCCAGGTCCAGGTGGTTGGTGGGCTCGTCCAGCAGGAGCAGGTCGGAGGGCGCCATCAGGGCGGCGGCCAGGTTCAGGCGGATGCGCCAGCCACCCGAGAAGGCTGATACCGGCCGGTCGAACTCATCGGTCGAGAAACCCAGTCCGGACAGCAGTTGCCGGGCGCGGGCATCGATGTCGTAGGCATTCATGCGGTCCAGTTCACTGTGTGCCTGTACAATACCGTCGGTGTCGTCCCGTTGCTCGGCGCTCATCAGTCGTTGTTCCACTGCCCGGTAGCGGTGGTCCCCGTCAATCACATGGTCCACGGCGCTGCGGGAATGGCCACGGGTTTCCTGCTGCATCCAGGCGATGCGCAGTCCCTCCGGCATGTCCAGGTCTCCCTGATCCAGGCCGATCTGCCCGGTCAGGCAGGCGAACAGGCTGGTTTTGCCGCTGCCATTGCGGCCGATCACGCCGATCTTTCGGCCCTTGTGGATGGTCAGGTCGGTCTGCTCCAGCAGGACCTGTTCGCCGCGCATCAGGCGGGCGTTGCGTAGACTGATCATGGAAACTCCTCGAAGGGGCATGATACAGCAAGGCCGGCGGTTTTTGACGGGGTCACGCTGAATTGATTTCCGGCCGTCGAATTCGTAAACTCCCGATGTTATCAGCCGCCCGGGAACCGCGGCTGTCAGACCTCAACCGGCGGACTTTGATGAAAGAGATACTTCTGATCGATGATGACGAGAAGCTGGGCCAGTTGCTGACGCAGTACCTGGAGCGCTACGACATGAACGTGACCGTGGCGCATACCCCCAGCAAGGGCTTCGAGCATCTGAAGCGGCAGAAGCCGGACCTGCTGATCCTGGATGTCATGCTGCCGGAAAAGGACGGTTTCGAGATCTGCCGGGAGATCCGGGCCAAGACTTCCGTGTACGGTCAGCTGCCGATCATGATGCTGACCGCGCATGGCGAGGTGACCGACCGCATTGTCGGTCTGGAACTGGGTGCCGATGATTATCTGCCCAAGCCGTTCGAGCCGCGTGAGCTGGTGGCCCGGATCAGCAATATCCTGCGCCGGGCCTCCGAGGACTCACGGAGCAGCGAGCAGTTGCCGAAATTCGAGGGGCTGGAAGTCGATACGGCCCGCCGCACCGTGCAACTGGATGGCGAGGATGTGGATCTCACCACCATGGAATACGAACTGCTTGTACTTTTCATGCAGTCGCCCAACAAGACCTTCACCCGAGACGAATTGATGAATCGCCTGCGGGGCATTGACGCCGAGCTGTTCTCGCGGGCCGTGGATACCCTGGTCAGCCGCCTGCGTCACAAGCTGGGCGACACCTCCAAGACACCTCGTTTCATCAAGACGGTGTGGGGGCGTGGCTATACCTTTGTTGGCGAACCGGCATGATGGCATGGCGACCAGCTCTGCCGCGGTCGCTGTTCTTTCGTCTGCTACTGATCTTCAGCGCCAGCGCCCTGTTCTTCTTCCTCATCATCACGCTGACGCTGCGCCAGATCGATCAGAACTGGCGTCGTGAGCGGCTGAACCCGCTGCCGGCGTTCTACCTGGATAATGTCCGCCTGATCGTCGATGCCATCGGCGCGCCGCCGGACCTGAACCGGGCCGCCCAGCTGGCCGATGAGCTGTCACTGACCATCATCATCCGCAGCCCGCACATCAACTGGCAATCCGATGACCAAGACGATCTGGACATATCACAGGCGGAGTTTGTCCGTACTCTGTCCGATGAGGCCCGGATGCTGGCGGTGGGTAATGAACAGGTCATCTATGTGGATCGCGGCGGATACGAGTATTACCTGAACCGGCGTGCCCCTTCGCTCAGTGACTATGACTACGCGGCGATCTATGTCGGGCTGGGCATGGTGATCTTCGTACTGCTGTTCAATTACTACCTCGTCCGGCGATTGCTCGACCCGGTACGACGCCTGCGAGAAGGCGCCGAGCGTATCTGCGAGGGCGAGCTGGATTACCGGGTGGAAGTGGGGCGGACCGATGAGCTGGGTGAGCTGACCGCCAGCATCAATGAAATGGCCGACTCGCTGCAGTCTCTGCTGGAAGCCAAACGGCAGCTGTTGTTGGCCATCAGTCATGAGCTGCGTACACCGGTGACCCGTGCCAAACTGCAGCTGGAATTCATGGAAGAGGGTACATTGCGTGACACACTGCGTGATGACATCGACGAGATCGATCTGCTGATATCTGATCTGATCGAGGCGGAGCGACTCAGTACCCGGCACGCGGCACTGTCCGCCGAGAAGGTCCACTTCGTTGATTACATCGCTTATCTGTCGGAGTCCTATCAGGAGTATCCGGGCGGGTTCGAGCTGACATTGCCGGAGGAGGACCGGGTGGTGGAGATCGACAGGCTGCGCATCCGGCTGCTGTTTGCCAATATCGTCAACAACGCGGTGCGTTACGGACGCAATCGGGCGATTCATGTCAGCGTCGGCTTCGATGATGATGGCGTCATGCTGAGCGTGCGGGATCACGGGGAAGGAATATCAGCGGAACATCTGGCACGAGTCCAGGAGCCATTCTACCGGGTGGACAGCGCCCGCCAGCGCAACACTGGCGGGTTCGGCCTGGGGCTGTATCTGTGTAATCTGATCGCTGAAGCGCATGGCGGGCGACTGGACATCGACAGCACCGTGGGCGAGGGAACCTGCGTCACGCTACGATTGCCCTACCGGGTACATTGAAAAGAAAAAGGCCGGCCCGATATGGATCGGACCGGCCTTTCAGTGGCGAAACGCCAGGTAGATCTACTGCTCGGCGATCTGGCGCCTGCGGCGTCTCAGATAGGCGGCCACCAGCGCGGCAATGATCAGCAGTACCGGCACCAGCAGGGTGTTGACGAGCTGCAGTCGGGCGCCCAGCTGCTCGATATCCTCGTTCAGCTGGAAGCGTACTTCGCGCAACCGCCGGCGGGTTTCCAGCTGCTCCTGCATGAAACGGTCGATCTCGGCCTGCTGTTGCGGGGTCGGGCCGCCGCTGCCTTCGCCCTCCTGCTGTGTCAGGGCCGCAATCTGCTGTTCGGTCTCGGACAGACGATTCAACAGGTTGGTTTCTTCCTGGCGCAGTCGCTCATCCGCTTCACGCTGCATTTCCAGCACACGGGTGAAGGGGCGCGCATAACTGCCACGACTGCGAATGCTGATCAGTTCCTCGCTACCGGACAGATTGTCCAGCGCATTGATGATGAAATCGCCATTGTTCGCAAAGGCCTGGGTGACGCGCTCGCCCAGCACTTCGCGCGACTGGGCCCACATGCGGTCGGATAGCAGGTCGGAATCGGCCACGACGATCACATTGATCGGGTTCTCCGAACGCATGATCTGCTCCGGCAGCTCGGGGGCATCCTCTTCCAGCGGATCGACCAGTTCCGCGGTTTCCATGTCGTCGTCCACGACCAGGTCGAATGCGCGGGGTTCGTCGGGATCCAGTACCGGCGGTCCATTCGGGAACGTGCTTTCAGCCATGCCGGTGACCCGCGCGGCGACGACGTGTCGCTGGTCATCCGGTTCGAATTCGTCCAGCAGTATGGTGGGATCCGTCAGGTCATAGAACCAGGCATTGTCCATCAGTCCGGAATCCCGCGACGTACGCAGCAATGGCTCGAATTCCATGCCAGAGTCATCGATCGGCTGCAGTGAGCCGGGCGAAGCGACGTTCAGGATCTGCAACTCCGCCGTGATCATGTCGCTTAACATGCCTTCCCGCTGAATGCCCATCATGCCGATGTGGCTGATCGGGCGCGAGCCCTGCCCCATGGAGATCATCAGCGCATTCTCCCGATCGGCGACCACCTGCTCGGGGTCGTACTGCACGCCCCAGTTTTCCAGCAGCCCGGTCAGGTCTGAAGAGGTGGTCTCGAAATCGCCCTGACGGTTCAGCATCTGTTGTGTCTGGGTGTCGGAGTTGGGGTCCACGAACACCATGGCCCGGCCGCCGCCCAACACGAACTGCTCCACGGCATACCGCGCCTGGTTGCTCAGATCCTGGGGATGGACGACCATCAGGACATCGACATCTTCATCGATCATGGTGACGTCGGAAGGTATGCGCCGGGTTTCGTAGAGGTAGCGTATGTTCTCCATGATTGCCCAGGTCGGTGTGCGCTGCTGTGTCTGCGGATTCAGGCCGCCATCGATGTCCAGAGAAGACAGAAAACCCACCACCGGCTGCTCGGGGTCCTCAACCTGTGTGATCAGACGGGAAAATTCGTATTCCAGGAACTGTTCCTGGTCCGGGCGGATCAATGGCATGGCCTCATAGACTGGCTCCGAGTCGGATTCCTCGTCCTCGTCCCCGTCAGTGACCGTCGCGGGATCGCGCGCCACCAGCCCGAAAAAGATCTCCTGTCCGCCGGACGTGAGTGGTACGGCCCGGATGCCGTATTCGGTGGCCAGGTCCTCTTCCACGGAAAAGGGTTCCGGATCGATGACCCGCAGACTCAGATTGCCGTTGCTGGCGATCTCCATCTCGCGCAGCAGCTCCTGCACCCGATTACCATAGGCGCGGATCTGGGGTGTGTCCGCGGCTCCTTCCTCGGAATAGAAGAACAGCAGCTCTACGGGACGATCCAGGTTGCCGACGATCTCGCGGGTGCCATCCGCCAGCGTATAGAGATTGTCCTGGGTCAGGTCGATACGCAGCCGCGGAAACAGGCTGATCAGTCCCACCACGAGCAGCAGTGCGATCGCGGTCAGTACCAGTCCGGTGGCTGAAAACAGTTGTTTCTTGATCATGGACTGCTCCCGTCAGTTGGCTTTCTTGAGTTCGATGACAATGGCACTGGCCAGCAGCCAGGCGACAATGAACACGACAAAGAACAGGATGTCGCGCAGATCCAGCACGCCCTTGCTGATGGCCTCGAAGTGGGTCAGAAAGCTCATGGCGGCAATGGCATCCACCAGGAACCGTGGCAGCCAGTCGGGTATCGTGTTGAGGACGATGTTGGACCCGGCCACCACGAACAGGAAGCAGATGGTGACGGTCAGGATGAAGGCGATCACCGGATTTCGTGTGATCGCGGACATGCATGAGCCGATGGCCAGGAAGCCGCCGGCCATCAACCAGCTGCCCAGGTAGGCGGCCAGGATCACGCCGTTGTCGGGCTCGCCCAGGTAATTGACGGTGATCCAGATCGGAAAGGTCAATGCCAGTGCGATGCCTGCCAGTACCCAGGCCGCCAGGAACTTGCCGGCCACGGCGTCGGCCAGCCGCACCGGCAGCGTCAGCAGCAGCTCGATGGTGCCGGTCTTGCGCTCATCCGCCCACAGTCCCATGGCCAGGGCCGGGATCATGACCAGATACAGCCAGGGGTGGAAGTCGAAGAACGGTTGCAGGTCCGCCTGGGCGCGTTCATAGAAACCGCCCATGTCAAAAGTGGCGATCCCATTCATGACCAGGAAGATCACGATGAAGACGTAGGCCAGTGGCGTGGTGAAATACGCCGTCAGCTCACGTCGGAAAATGATGCCTGTCTTTCCCATGTGATGAATCCTCTTTACTGTCGCGCTTCAGCGGCGGAGTTCCGGTGATCGGATGCCGTGATGCGGCGGAAAAAGTCCTCGAGCTGGCCCCGGACCACGTACAGCTCATCCAGCGGCCATTGCTGCTCGCGGGACAGGGTGACCAGCCGGTCGAACAGGGCGACGTCCGGTTCGGGAATCACCGTGAAGCTGTTGGGCTCATCCATTCGGGCCTCGATGTCGGCAATGCCGGATTCACCTTTCAGAGCCGCGCGCAGGTCGAATGCCTCGCGGAAGCGCAGACCAATGGCGCGGTGGTATCGGGAACGCGACTCCAGTTCGTGCGGCGCGCCATCGGCGACGATCCGGCCCTCGGAAATGATGATGGCCCGGGTGCATACCGCGGTGACCTCTTCCAGGATATGGGTGGAGACGATGACGATCTTGTCTCGCGCCAGATTACGGATCAGTTCACGGACCTGGAGTTTCTGGTTGGGGTCGAGGCCGTCGGTGGGTTCGTCGAGAATCAGCACCTTGGGGTCATGCAGGATGGCCTGGGCCAGCCCGACCCGCCGCTTGAACCCCTTGGACAGCGTGTCGATGGTCTTGTGACAGACCGTTTCCAGCGCCACCCGGTCGATCACATGCTGTACCCGACGTACCTTGTCGTCTCCGCTCAGGCCGCGGACCTCGGCAATGAACTCCAGGAACTCCAGCACGGTCATGTCCGGATAACTCGGCGCTCCTTCCGGCAGATAGCCGATCAGCGCCTTCACCTCGATGGGGTCATCGGCGATGTCGTGACCGTCGACCTTGACGGTGCCCGCCGTGGGCGCCAGGAAGCCGGTGATGATTTTCATGGTGGTGGACTTGCCGGCGCCGTTGGGACCGAGAAAGCCCAGTACTTCACCTTCGCGGACGTTGAAGCTCAGGTCATCCACGGCCGTGAAGGCATCGAAACGCTTGGTCAGATGATCGATTTCAATCATGGGTAGTCATGCCCGTTATTGTTGGTGCCGGTCAATATATGGGTAAGGTGCTGATTATTCAACAGCCAGCTGGAGTCATGACAAAATGTCACAGTCGTGGTTGTTGTGGATCAATGGTGGGTTTCGGCGCGCGCGTCAGCGTGCAGAGGGGCGGGGTGCCGGATGGGGGCGTAGCCCGGGACGGGCGCAGGTTTTCCGGCTGGCGGGCATTGCTGCGTAACTCGACGAGCGCCGCAAGCGGCGCTTCGGACTCGGACAGTACTCGCGGAATGCATGCCCGCCAGCCGGAAAACCTGGACGCGCCCTGATTGTCCCGGGCTATGCCCCCATCCGGCACCCCGCCCCTCTGCACGCTGACGCGCTCTGATGTCACCCTCCATTCAGCTTCGAGCAGGGCTCTACGGTGGTTCTCGCGGAGTGTGGTGTTCTGTCGATTCGGAGGCTTTGCGGTCAGGTCCTTGGCGGGGGACCGGTGGCGGTGACAATCAGGACGCGGTCAGAAATCTTGCGGGACGGACATGTTTTCCGCGAGTACTGTCCGAGTCCGAAGTGCCGC
>JBNJGU010000104.1:0-10084 GCA_051747985.1 Pseudomonadota bacterium
CGAAACCCTGTCAGTCAGCGAGCTTCCGATACAGGGACCGGACACTGATACCGGCAATGCGTGCCACCTGCTCGCGATCGTCACGGAACCGTTCCATCAGATCTCTCAGATAGTCCTGCTCATGCGTTTTCAGGTCAGGCAGCGCGGCGTCAGTGGCCGATATATCGGCGGAACGTGGGGTCTCATGCTCTACTTCCTCATGATCCAGCGCAAGACTCCGCCGGATGACGTCCGCGTTGACCACTGGCGTATCGGCCAGCACCAGAGCACGTTGCAGCAGATTCTTCAGTTCCCGGATATTACCCCGCCAGGCATGCTCCCGCAGGCAGCGGATCGCCGAATCGGTCAGCACATGGCGGTGACTGCCATCCATGCGGTGTAATATGGCCTTGGCCAACAACGGGATGTCGTCGCCACGTTCCCGTAGCGAGGGCAGATGAATCGGAAACACATTGATCCGGTGATACAGGTCCTGCCGGAACTCGCCGCGCTCCACCAGGGAATGCAACCGCTTGTGAGTGGCACAGATCAATCGGAAATCCGCTCGCCGCAGCTCGGTGCTCCCCACGGGCCGGTAGGATCCGGTCTCGATGAGGCGCAACAGCTTTACCTGCAGCGCGTGCGGGATGTCACCCACCTCATCCAGAAACAGCGTCCCTCCATTGGCCGCCTCCACCAGACCAGGCTTGTTCTGGGTGGCGCCGGTGAAAGCCCCTTTCACATGGCCGAACAGCTCACTCTCGAACAGGGTTTCCGACAACCCGGAGCACTCCAGTGTCACCAACGCATGATCGCGGCGCTGACTGGCGCGATGCACCGCCAATGCCGCCATCTCCTTACCGGTACCGGACTCCCCCAATAACAGAACGGCGGCCTCGGTGGGCCCGACACGGGTGATCTTTTCGACCATCCGGTTAAATGCAGGAGTGGCTCCCACCATTTCACTGTCATCGATCCGCGGGCTGGCATGCTCCACGGGCTTGAGCAGCTCCACATAATAGCGGTGTTCTCCCCGCACATCGGTTACCGGGACCAGCTCCACATCCACATGTTCCCGACCGCGGGGTGTCTGGTGGATATGCAGCACCCGCTCCTTGTGCCCCGAGGCCCTTGCAGCCGCCAGCGGACAATCCTCACCCGCCTGGTCGCAGGGTACGTCATAGCCGTGAGAGACCTGGTAACAGCGTTGCCCGCGCGCCGGATCCAGCTCGCCAAAACGCTCCCGGTACAACCGGTTGGTGGCCACGATCTCATAGTCACTGGTCATGAGAATGGCCGGATGATCATAGGCATCCAGCATCATGGCCAGATCCGTCCGCGTATCACTGGTCAACATGTCACACCATTCCTGTCATTTTTGGCACCAATAATGCCAATAATGTCATAACGTGGATACCAACGTAAGCCTCGATATTGAGCCAGCGCATGGAAACTGCCCGGTTTCTGCTTTATCTTCAGTAAATTACCTGATCGCAACCCCGTGGGTAACCGGTCTGGCACGGCTTCTGCAATGTCATTGATGAAGTCGCAGACCAGTGGGCCATCAGCCCACGCGGATGACCATTTTCAGAGGGCACGCAGATGGAGTTTGATCCGACGGTATTGGCCAGAATCCAGTTCGCCGCCAACATCAGCTTTCATATACTGTTTCCGACCATCACCATCGGTCTGGCGTGGATTCTTCTCTATTTCCGGGTCCGCTATACGCTGACCGGCGAGCGCAACTGGGAGCACGCCTATTATTTCTGGGTGAAGATTTTCGCCCTGACCTTCGCCATCGGCGTGGTCTCGGGCATCACCATGAGCTTCCAGTTCGGCACCAACTGGCCCGGCTTCATGGAGCGGACTGGCAACATCGCCGGCCCACTGCTGGGTTACGAGGTATTGACTGCCTTTTTCCTGGAGGCCACCTTCCTCGGCATCATGTTGTTCGGCAAGCGCCGGGTTTCCAACCGGCTGCATCTGGTGTCCACGGCACTGGTGGCCATTGGCACCACATTTTCCGCCTTCTGGATCCTGAGCCTGAACTCCTGGATGCAGACGCCGGCCGGTTATGTCCTTGAAGACGGCGTCTTCCACGTCGACAGCTGGATGGCGGTCATATTCAACCCGTCCTTTCCCTATCGCCTGTCACACATGGTCATCGCCTCCCTGCTGACCGCCGCCTTCCTGGTCATGGGCGTGAGTGCCCGGCGCATGCGCGATTGCGTGGACGGCCCCGCCACGATGCAGGTATTCCGCACCGGGCTGGTGATGGCAATGGTACTCGCCCCCCTACAGATACTGGTGGGGGACCTGCACGGTCTCAACACCCTGGAACACCAGCCGGCCAAGATCGCCGCCATGGAAGGGGTATGGGAAACCGATACCGGCGTTCCGTTCACCCTGTTCGGCTTTCCCGACGAGGAGTCCCGTACCACCCGCATGGCGATCGAGATTCCTTATGCGGCCAGCCTCGTCCTGACCCATCATGCGGACGGCGAGGTACTCGGACTGAACGAGTTCGAGGGCGAGCACCCTCCCGTTGCCGCGGTGTTCTGGTCATTCCGCGTCATGGTGGCGGTGGGCATGGCCATGCTGATCAGTGCCTGGTGGGCCGGCTGGAAGCTGTTGTATCGACGTCAGTCTCCATCGGATTTCATGCTCCGGGTCTTCTCCTGGATGACCTTCTCCGGATGGGTCGCGGTACTGGCGGGCTGGTATGTCACCGAAATAGGCCGCCAGCCCTGGATCGTCAGCGGACTGCTGCGTACCGAGGACGTGGTGGCGGACCACGGTAGCGGCATGATGCTGGGCACATTGACGGGCTACCTGGCACTGTATGCCTTTGTCCTGTTCTGCTATATGGCCACGTTGCGTTACATGGCCGGCAAACCGGCCGCCTCCCTGCGGGCATCCGGACAGGAATTCCCCCGACCCGGCACAGAAGGAGTAAACTGATGGAAGCGTTTCTGCCATTGTTTTTCGCTGGCGCCATGGGGCTGGCCTTGCTGATCTACGTCATACTGGACGGCTTCGACCTCGGTATCGGCATCCTGATCCCGCTGGGCACCGAACCGGAAAAGGATCTGATGATCTCTTCCATCGGTCCCTTCTGGGATGCCAATGAAACCTGGATTGTACTGGGCGTCGGCATTCTGCTGATCGCGTTTCCCGCCGCGCATGGCATCATCCTGACCTCGCTGTACATTCCGGTCACATTGATGTTGATGGGGCTGATCCTGCGCGGCATCGCCTTCGATTTCCGGGTCAAGGCGGAGAGCGGCCAGCGCTCCCTGTGGAATCGGGCCTTTTTCGGGGGCTCGCTGCTGACGGCACTGTCGCAGGGCTGGATGCTGGGCTCGTACATCACCGGGCTGGACAGCAGCGGTCCGGGCGCCTGGTTCCCGTTTCTGATCGCCGTGTCGTTTCCGGCGCTCTACCTGATGCTTGGCGCGGCCTGGCTGCTGATCAAAACGGAGGGCCACCTGCAACAGATGGCGCTGCGCTGGGCCAGAATGGCCGTGCTGCCCATGGGCTTCGCACTGCTGTTGATCTCCATCGCCACGCCGCTGGTCAGCTCCGCCATTGCCGCCAAATGGTTCACGCTGCCGAATGCCATCGGCCTGGCACCGATTCCGCTGTTCACGTCACTGGTGTTCATCGGGTTGCTGTGGCTGCTGTTCCGCGCCGATGACTTCCTGTGTCGCCACGCCTGGCTGGCCTTTGCGGCACTGGTGCTGATCTGCCTGCTGGCCGCGACCGGCCTGGCCTACAGCATCTATCCCGACATCATCATCGGACGCCTGCGCATCGATGAGGCGGCAGCGTCATCAAAATCTCTGCTCTTCGTGTTCTGGGGGGTAGCGATCACCCTGCCGGCCATACTGTGCTACACGTTTTTCGTTTACCGCATATTCCGTGGCAAGACCACTGAATTGACCTATGACTGAAAAAGAGGAGGTACCCATGAGCGAAACCATACCGTTTACACCCGACCTGTCCGTGAAGCCGGAGGTGTTCGCGTTCTTTGACCAGGACACCAATACATTCTCCTATATCGTCAAGGATCCGGAGTCTTCGTCCTGTGCCATCATGGACTCGGTGATGAATCTGGACTACCCGTCCTGCACCACCAGTTTCGAGGGCGCGGACGAGATCATCGACCATGTACGGAAGCATCAGCTGAAGGTCGAATGGATCATCGAGACGCACGCGCATGCCGATCACCTCTCGGCCGCTCCGTACATCCAGGAAAAGCTCGGAGGCAAACTGGGTATCGGAGAGAAGATCATCCAGGTACAGGAAGTGTTCGGCAAGCTGTTCAATGCGGGCACGGAATTCGAGCGCGACGGTTCGCAGTTCGATCGGCTGTTCTCGGACGGAGACTCCTACCAGATCGGCGGCATGACCGTGCACACCATGCACACACCGGGGCACACGCCCGCCTGTATGACACATGTGGTCGGCGACGCCGCCTTCGTCGGTGATACACTGTTCATGCCTGACGGTGGCACGGCGCGGGCCGACTTTCCGGGAGGGGACGCCCGCACCCTGTTCCGCTCCATCCGGCGGGTGCTGTCTCTGCCCGACGAGACCCGCCTGTTCATGTGTCACGACTACCCGGACGGTCGCGAGGTCGAGTACCTGACCACCGTCGCAAAGGAAAAGGCCGAGAACAAGCATGTCCGCGACGGTATCAGCGAGGACGAGTTTGTCAGCATGCGTGAAAAGCGGGATGCCACGCTGGATATGCCGCGCCTCATTCTGCCATCACTGCAGGTCAATATGCGCGGCGGCGATCTCCCGCCCGAGGAGGACAACGGGATGCCCTATTTCAAACTGCCAGTCAACGCATTCAAATGACAACCGTTTCAGGAGGATTCCAGTATGAGTAACGAAAAGTATGATGTGGTGATTGTGGGTGGCGGTGCCGCCGGGATTTCGGTGGCAGCCAGCCTGCTGAAACGCCAGAAGCGCCTGAACATCGCCATCGTGGACCCGGCGGACCAGCATTATTACCAGCCCGGTTTCACGCTGGTGGGACGCGGCGTGTTCCGGATCGAGGATATGTCACGGCCCATGGCCTCACTGATCCCCAATGGCGTGACACGTGTACGCAAGGCGGTCACCGGATTCGATCCGGACGCCAATGCCGTGACCCTGGATGACGGTGCCACGCTCAATTATGACCGCCTGGTGGTCTGTCCGGGACTGAAGCTGGACTGGGCCGCCATCGAGGGACTCGAGGAAACGCTGGGCAAGCATGGTGTCACTTCGAACTATCATCCGGACCATGCCAACTACACGTGGGAACTGGTTCAGAACCTCAAATCAGGAAAGGCGATCTTTACGCAACCGCCGATGCCGATCAAATGTGCCGGTGCCCCCCAGAAGGCCATGTATCTGTCCGCGGACCAGTGGCAACGCAGCAACGTGCTGAACAGCATCTCCATCGAGTTCTGTAATGCCGGTGCCGCACTGTTCGGGGTCAAGGATTTCGTCCCCGCGCTGGAGGGCTATGTACAGCGGTACGGAATCGACCTGCGCTTCTCCCATAACCTGGTCAAGGTCGACGGCCCCGGCAAGACTGCCTGGTTCGAGGTCAAGGACGACGAGGGCAATACAAAGCAGGTGGAGAAATCCTTCGACATGCTGCACGTCTGCCCTCCGCAGACCGCACCCGACTTCGTGCGCAGCAGTCCGCTCGCGGATGACACCGGCTGGGTCAATGTGGACCAGACCACTTTGCGGCACAAGCAGTACGACAACGTATGGTCACTGGGCGACGTCACCAATGCGCCAAACGCCAAGACAGCAGCGGCCGCCCGCGTACAGGCGCCAATCGTGGCGGCCAACATGGTCGCGGACATCAGAGGCGATTCCGGCATCTGCTCCTACAATGGCTACGGCGCCTGCCCGCTGACAGTAGAAAAAGGCAAGGTGGTGCTGGCCGAATTCGGCTATGGCGGAAAACTGCTGCCCTCACTGCCCACCTGGCTGGTTCCGGGCACCAAGCCCACAAGACTGGCCTGGATCATGAAGGAAAAGGTGATGCCTCCGTTGTACTGGCACGGCATGCTGAAAGGGCACGAGATCATGGTGCGTCCGAAAGTGATGCTCAACAAGTCCTGAAAAAAGAACCCGGGGGAACTCCCCGGGCAGAGGACACATGCTTATCCGACCTTGCAGGACCACCGGCGGCATCATGCACCGGTGGTTTCTGCTGTCTGTTACGGCGATTGTCAGCCGATGGATCAACGCTACAGTCTGCAGCCGTCTCGGGGCCCGATATTGCTGCCATCGCCTGTTGCCTGCCGGTTTGTCATGCGCGGACGGCATGCTATGCTCCCAGCATGACAGCGACTTCAGCCAGCAACGAACTGAAGCTCATGTGGACACGGAATCAGCCGATAGGCGGAGTATGAAACAGGAACATCCCGAGCCGCTGACCTGCAAACAGTGCATCAACACCCGTTCCCTGGGATTCGAGTTCAGTTTTGCCTTCCAGCCCATTGTCCGCGCCAGCACACAGGCCATTGTCGCCCATGAGGCGCTGGCACGCGGCACAGAGGGTCAGCCGTTCCCGGAAGTCTGGAAGCACGTGACTGAAAAGAATCTTTACCGCTTCGACCAGGCCTGCCGGGTCAAGGCCATCAAACTGGCCAAAGAGCTGGACCTGCGGGTCGGCCTGAACATCAATTTCACCCCCAATGCCGTCTACAAGCCGGAATTGTGCATCCGCACCACCCTGCGGGCCGCAAAGGAATATGGCTTTCCCATCGACCGTATCCACTTCGAAGTGACCGAAGGGGAGAATGTAAAGGACAAGGCCCATCTGGTCGGTATCATACGCACCTATCAGAAGCTGGGATTCTCCACTTTCATTGATGATTTCGGCGCCGGGTACTCCGGACTCAATCTGCTGGCCGAATTCCAGCCGAACTGCATCAAGATCGACCGGGGGCTGATTTCCGAGATCCAGGACCACGCCCCCAAACAGGCTATTCTGGAAGGCATTCTCTACACCTGCAGAAAACTCGACATCGATGTCCTGGCGGAGGGAGTGGAAACAGCGCAAGAATACCAGTGGCTGAAAAATGTCGGCGTGGACCTGTTCCAGGGCTACTATTTTGCCCGTCCGGCCTTTGAGCGGCTGGTGGACGTTGAATCCTCCCTGTTCAGCCCATGATATCCGTCCGCCTTGATCCGTAATGGCCCGCCCATTGACCGCGAACAGACGGTCGGGCTTTGCCATATAATGACTGTAGCCACCTTCCTGTTATCATCAGAGTTTATGAGCTCCATGAATGACATCAATATTTTGAGGTGTCAATGCGCCGATATGTAGTGCTGACCGGCGTACTGATGGTACTGATCGCCGGCGGTGTACCGACACTGAACGGCTGGTGGCTGCGGCACCGGATCAGCACCGGGCTGGCCGGGTTGCCACGGACTCCCGACCTGCTGGTTGAACAGGTGAGCAGCCAGGGCGGCTGGCTGGACAGTTCGCTGACTTTGAGGCTGCGGGGCAAAGCAGTCGATGGTTCCGCCGAGGGGATTCCCCTGATATTGCACGTGTCACACGGACCATTGATCTGGCACCTTCCCGATACCCCCTGGCGCCTGGCACATCTGCAACTCGGCACTCCCCGGGAATACCATGGCCCCGGTGCCAATCGTTACTCCGGTGCCGCCGTGGTGCGATTGGCACCGGGCGGAGAACTTGGCATCCGGGGCATTCTGGGCGCGGAAATTTTTGACGGCGACCACCAGGCGCATTTCTCTGCCAGCTGGCCTCTGTCGTCGTGGTGGGGGAACGATCATGGTATCCGGTCCGCCACCACTGCCAACATGTACCTGGAGCTCGACGCCGACGCACTGCTCACCAGCCCGGCCGCGGAGACGCTCCGCGTTTATGAGCAACAGGGCTGGACCCGGATCAACCGGGGACGGGCACTGACCGACCTGCAGCTACATCACGGCATCCTCACGATCAACGGGCAGCAGCTGACCATGGACAGTCTGCTGGCATCCCAATGAGGACGAATGTCTCTTCAGGGCAGGGCTGCGATTCCTGTACAATGCCCGATTCCGATTCATCGTACCTGCACTCACCCTGCAACGCCCGAATGAGGCCATCATGACCGCTCCACGCCCCCTGTTTTCCTACCCCCGCTATTGGGCCGAATGCTTCGGCACCGCACCGTGGCTGCCCACATCCCGCGAGGAAATGGACGAGCTGGGCTGGGACAGCTGTGACATCATCATCGTCACGGCCGACGCCTACGTGGATCACCCCAGCTTCGGCATGGCCGTTGTGGGCCGACTGCTGGAAGCGCAAGGCTTCCGTGTCGGTATCATCGCCCAGCCACAATGGGACAGCGCCGAACCGTTCCGGGCACTGGGGCAGCCGAATCTGTTCTTCGGGGTCACCGGCGGCAACATGGACTCGCTGATCAACCGCTATACGGCAGATCTTCGTATCCGTAACGATGATGCCTATACTCCCCATGGCGAGGCTGGCAAGCGACCTGATCGTTCAGTGATCGTCTACAGCCAGCGTTGCAGGGAGGCGTACCACCATACCCCCATCGTCGTCGGAGGCATCGAGGCCAGCCTGCGCAGGATCGCCCAGTACGACTACTGGACCGACAAGGTACGAAAATCGGTACTGGTCGACTCCGGAGCCGATATTCTCCTGTACGGCAACGCCGAACGGGCGCTGGTCGAAGTGGCTCATTCCGTGGCCGCCGGACGACCGATCTCACAGCTGACCGATATCCGTGGCACCGCCTTCATCCGCCGATCGATACCGGAAGGCTGGACGGAGATCGACTCCACCCGGATTGACTGGCCCGGCAACATCGACCGGATTCCTAATCCATACGAGTATCCGCACAAGGAAACCGGCGCGGCCTGTGAATCCGCTGGAAACACCAGTCCGGACGCCACTGATGTGGGCATGGTCGAGCCGGAACAGGCCGCCGCTGCCGCCACGTCATCCGGTGATCCCGCCGGCGCGGAAGATGTCCAGCCCCTGCGCATAGTGCCGATGCCTCTGCAAAGGAAACACAGACTCGATCCGGCCACCAGTTACATACGCCTGCCGTCCTTCGAGAAAGTGCGCAACGACCCGGCACTGTACGCGCACGCTTCCCGCATCCTGCACCTGGAGTCCAACCCGGAGAACGCGCGGGTACTGGTGCAGAAGCACGGTACGCAGGACCTCTGGGTCACCCCTCCGCCCATTCCGCTGGAAACCGAGGAACTGGATGCGGTCTTCGACCTGCCCTACCAGCGCCGACCGCACCCGCGCTATGGCGATGCGAAGATTCCGGCGTACGACATGATCAAGACATCGGTCAATATCATGCGCGGTTGCTTTGGCGGCTGTACCTTCTGCTCCATCACCGAACACGAGGGTCGGGTCATACAGAGCCGTTCGGAGGACTCGATCCTGCGTGAGATCGAGAAGATCCGCGACCAGGTACCCGGTTTCACCGGAACGATCTCCGATCTGGGCGGTCCCACGGCCAACATGTACATGCTGAACTGCAAATCCAGGGAGATTCACAGCAACTGTCGACGGCTTTCCTGTGTCTATCCGAACATCTGCAAGCATCTGAACACCGACCACGGCCCGACCACGCAGCTGTACCGCAAGGCCCGGCAGATTCCGGGCGTCAAGCGCGTGGCCATTGCCTCGGGGCTGCGTTACGACCTAGCACTGCGGGACCCGGAGTACGTCAAGGAGCTGGTCACTCATCATGTGGGGGGTTACCTGAAGATCGCCCCCGAGCACAGCGAGGACCGCACGCTGGACAAGATGATGAAGCCTGGCATCGGTATCTATGACGAATTCAAACGTCTGTTCGACAAGTATTCGAAGGAAGCCGGCAAGAAACAGTACCTGATTCCCTATTTCATCGCGGCGCATCCGGGATCGGATGACGAGGACATGATGAACCTGGGGTTGTGGCTGAAGAAGAACGGTTTCCGTCCTGATCAGGTGCAGACCTTCTACCCGTCACCGATGGCACTGGCCACGGCCATGTACCATTCAGGCAAGAATCCGCTCAGAAAGGTCACCTACAAGAGCGAA
>JBNJGU010000105.1:0-10074 GCA_051747985.1 Pseudomonadota bacterium
CTGGGAGCAGGAGGAGACGGTGCCCGGACTGCCGCTGCGGGAACCGCAATTCATTGACCTGGCCGAAGCACTGGCATTACGGGAGATACCGGACGCGGAGTCCATACTGGACCGTCAGGAGCAACGCATCGACAACCCGGACCGCCTGGCCCGCTTCCGTTTCGTGCGCCCCGCCTTCAGTCGCAATCCGGAAACGCGGGAAGCCTTGTTCCGCTCGTTCTCGGACCCGGCCAACCGCCGACAGGAAGCCTGGGTGCTGGCCGCCATGCGCGCCATCCACCACCCGCTCCGCGCGGACGCCTCGGTGCCGCTGATCCGGCCGGCGCTGGAGCAACTGGAATCGATCCGAGACACCGGGGACATCTTTTTCCCGCTGCGCTGGCTGCATGCCACACTGGACGGCCATCACTCCCGGGAGGCGACGGAGATCACACAGCGCTTCATCGATGCGCACGGGGAGATGGAACCGAAGCTGCGTGGCAAGCTTCTGCAGGCCGCCGACGGACTGATCCGCGCCGCGCGCTGACGGATCGACCCGCCCCCGCGTTCACAGGCTCCCCAGGACCTGCAGGATGGCCCGCCAGCCCAGGGCCACGGTGATCATGAAGATCAGCCCGCCCGTGATATTATGGAACTTCCGGTTTCTGTGAATGCCCAGCAACGTCTCCCGATTCATCAGCCACAGCAGGATTCCCACCACGACCGGCAGCGCGATGCCATTGGCCACCTGCGCGAAACGGATGATCTCGATGGGACTGATGCCCAGCGACGAGAACAGCACGCCCAGCGCCAGGACGCCCATCCACACCGCGCGGAACCCCGGGTGTCGCAGATCCCCGCCCCACCCCAGGCAGCCGCTGGCCACATAGGCCGCCGCCAGTGGCGCGGTGATGGCCGAGGTGATACCAGCCGCGAACAGACCGATGCTCAGCAGATAACGGGCCATGCCGCCGAACAGCGGCTCCAGGCCACGTGCCAGATCCGCCGCGTTCCGGACGCCTTCACCGTCGACGGCCGCGGCGGAAATGATGATGGACAGGGAGACCAGTCCGCCCATGCCGATGGCGACGACCGTGTCCCGCCGCGCATCCCGCAGATGCTCGACGCCCCGCCACTTGGCCTGCACAAGCGATGCATGCAGGAACAGGTTGTAGGGCACCACTGTGGTCCCGATCAGACCCACCACCGTGAGCAGACTGGCGTCGCTGAACGTGGGCACCAGCAGACCGCGCAACAGGGCTCCCGGGTCGGGCCGGGTCAGCGCCGCCGTGATCAGGAAGGACAGACTCATCAACACCACGAGAATCACCAGCACCCGTTCCAGTACCCGGTAGCGGCCCTGATACAGCAACCAGAACGCCGCCGCGCCGATGACCAGACTCAGGTACCGCGCACCATCACGACCCTCCAGTGCCAGCAGCGTTTCCAGTCCCAGGCGACCGCCGCTGATATTGCCGGCCTCATAGGCGGCATTGCCCACCACCACGGCGCACAGCACCAACAGCAACACAATGGCCCTGGACCAGGGACGGTGGCGAAGCTCCTCGCGCAGCACGTCGGTCAGTCCCCGGCCGGTGACCAGACCGACACGAGCGGACATTTCCTGCAGGATCATGGTGGCGAGCACCGACAGCAACATGGCCCACAGCAGTTCATGGCCGAAGTCGACACCGGCCAGGGTGCAGACCGTGACGGTACCCGGACCGATGAAGGCAGCGGCCACCAGGGCACCGGGGCCGGAATGTCGGAATCCGGAACGGGACATTGTCAGCGCCTGTCAGATCAGCATGATCCGGGATGATGCGGCAGCGGCCCGATGCGGTCAAACCCAGATCGAAACAACCATCGACCGGAGACGTCCTGTCGGGATACCTTGAACGGCCAATGTAAGGAATACGCTTCCAATGGGAATGATCAAACAGGCCATCGGCAGCCGGCTGGCCCGCTACCTCACCGCGCCCCGGCCCGGTTACATCCAGCACGACACGGCCCCGGTGGGACAGGTCGTGCGTTCGCTGCGGCCCGGGGATATCGTGCTGGTCGACGGAGACGCCCGGATCAGTACGGCGATCAAGTACCTGACCCAGTCAACCTGGTCCCACTCCTGCCTGTTCACCGGACCGCCCACCGATGACCCCGATGCCGATCTGTTGATCGAGGCGGACCTCAACCAGGGCGTGATCCGGGTGCCACTCTCCAAGTATGCCGATCACAACCTGCGCATCTGCCGCCCGGTGGGGGTGGAACCCCGGGAACTGCAGGCCGTGGTCGATTTCGCCGAGTCCCGACTGGGACACCAGTATGATCTGAAGAACATCACCGACCTGGTTCGTTATCTGGTCCGGGTGCCCTGGGTCCCCACCCGCTTCAGACGCCGCATGATCACGCTGGGCAGCGGAGAACCCACGCGAGCCATCTGCTCGACCCTGATCGCCGAGGCCTACCAGTCGATCCGGTACCCGATACTGCCTCATTATACGGACACCCCCGATGACAACGGTGGGGCCCGGTTGCAGGTACGCCACCACTCACTGTTCGTTCCCGGCGACTTCGACCTCTCCCCCTACTTCCGGATCATCAAGCCGACCATCGAGCAGGGGTTCGACTTCCATCAATTGAACTGGAGGGATCCGGCACAGTCGTCGTCCCAATGAGTGCAGAACGATCAAGACAGGTCACCGGACAGGCGCGGGCAGACCGCCGTCGCAAGCCGGCGTGATTCAGGCGCGGCCGGTACGCCGCAGGCGCCGATCAACCATGGTCCGATAGGCCCACGAGACGACCGGCCGGATCACCGGCAGGCCGATCAGCCAGCCCAGCGGCCTGAGTCGGGGCACACGCTTCATCAGCAGCCGGTAGGCATCGAGCTCCCGGTGGATGTGCCCGTCCGGGTCCTTCACGTGCAGTTCCCGCAAGGCCCGGTCCGGATCGATCCCCTCCCGCTGCAGTTCCTCGTCCCGGCCGGTGATGTCCAGCCATTCCACGTCACGGGCGCCATCGCCGGCCATCCGCTCGTAGCGCTCGCGGTCCTCGATGCAGTCTGGACAGGAGCCGTCATAGTAGACGATGAGTCTGTCTTTCGGATTGGCCATGAAAGACAGTGTAGGACGCTCACCTGGCCAGTGGCAAACATGGAGCGCGCAGCCCTGAGATCAGCGGAAGAAGCTACAGTTGCCCGTTGTACCGGCCGTCTTTATGATGGACCAGAATCCCCTGCCGAGGACCATGCCATGCCCCGTACCAGGTACATCAGCCGACCCGGCCTGCTACTGCTGCCATTGCTGCTGGCCAGCCCCATCGCCAGTGCCGACGACCAGGCCCTGCACCAGATCGCTGCCGCTCCCTCCGCCGAGCGTATCCGTCAGGACATCGAGACCCTGGTGGGTTTCGGTACCCGCCACACCCTGTCCGAAACAGAATCCGACACTCGCGGCATCGGCGCCGCCCGCCGCTGGATTCACGATGAGTTCGAGCGCATCTCCGCCGATTGCGGCGGCTGCCTGGAGGTCCTCTATATCAGCGACACCATCTCCGGTACGGGCCGCATTCCGGACCCGGTCGAGGTGGTCAGCGTGGTCGCCGTGCAGCGTGGCAACCGCGATCCTGATCGCTACGTGATGATGAGCGGCGACATCGACTCCCGGGTCAGTGACATCATGAACGCCACCGACGATGCGCCCGGCGCCAATGACAATGCCTCCGGCATGGCCGGTGTGCTGGAAGCGGCCCGCGTACTGTCACAGCACGAATTCGCCGGGTCGATTGTCTACGCCGGGCTGTCCGGCGAGGAACAGGGGCTGTTCGGCGGCGCCATCGTGGCCGAATACGCCCGGGAGAACGGCTGGAAGCTGGACGCCGTGCTCAACAACGACATGATCGGCAACATCCGCGGCATCAATGGAGTCATCAACAATACCAGTGCACGGGTATTCTCGGAGGGCACCCGGGCCGTGGAAACCGACGACGAGGCCCGTCAGCGCCGTTTCCAGGGCGGCGAGGTCGACTCCGCCTCCCGCAACCTCTCGCGCTACGTCGACCGGCTGGCCGACCAGTACATCCCCAATCTGGACACCATGATGATCTACCGCCTGGACCGCTTCGGCCGCGGCGGCCATCACCGCCCGTTCAACGATGCCGGCTACCCGGCCGTGCGCATCATGGAAACCAATGAACACTACCACTGGCAGCACCAGGACGTGCGCGAGGAGGACGGCATCGCCTACGGGGATGTCATCGAGCACGTGGATTTCGACTACGCGGCAAAACTGACCGCGCTCAATGCCGTCACCCTGGCGTCCCTGGCCTGGGCACCCGCTCCGCCCGCCGATGTCGGCATCAGCGGACAGGTCAGCCCGGATACCACACTGTCGTGGGACCGGGTGCGTGGCGCCACGGGTTATCGCGTACACTGGCGTCTGACCACCGACCCGCAGTGGACCTGGTCGCGAGATGTCGGTGATGTCGATGAGTTCACGCTGGAGAACGTGGTCATCGACAACTATTTCTTCGGGGTATCGAGTCTTTCCGAGGAAGGCATACAGAGCCCGGTGGTGTTTCCAGGACCCGCGGGGGCTTTTCCCGCACCATGACAGCGAAGCATCCGATCATCCACCGGGAGAAATGAGTCGTGTTGAAACGCCGGAACGCCCACCTGCTGCTGCGTCGGGCCGGCCGCCAGTTCCATACCACCGGCCTGCTGGTCGGCACGGTGTTCTTTGCCGTCTCGTTGGCTCCGTCGCTGCTTCCGCGCGACGATATCGTGCAGGGAGTCATCTCCGGCCTGTCGCTGGCCGCCGGCTACGGTACCGGTGTCGCCGGCTGGTGGCTGTGGCGACTGCTGCAACTCCCCGTGCCGCGCAGAAAGGTCCAGCAATGGATCCAGCTGTTTGCCACCGTCATCTGTGTCGGTCTGGCCATGCTCGCCCTGCGCGAGGCCCGCGAATGGCAGGACAGCCTGCGTGATCTCATGGGCATGGAGCCGGTCGCCTCGGTGCAGGCCACGGTGGTGGGCGCGATCTCGCTGGTCCTGTTCCTGGCCGTACTGCTGGTGACAAGGCTGTTCCGACGCACCTTCCGCTTCCTGTCCGCCAGACTGCAGCGTTTCATACCGGCGCGGATATCCGCCATCACCGGGGCGGTGCTGGCACTGCTGCTGTTCTGGTCGATCATCGAGGGGGTGCTGTTCTCTTCACTGTTGCAGGTGGCAGATCGTTCCTACCAGCGGATCGACACCATGATCGACCCGGAAACCGGTCAACCGGACACGCCTTTGCGGGCCGGCAGCGACGGTTCCCTGCTGGAGTGGGAGCAGCTCGGCCGACAGGGCCGCCGTTTCCTGTCCTCCGGCCCGCGCGCGGAGGACATCGCCCGCTTCACGGACGGCGTGGCCTACGAGCCGATCCGTGTCTATGTGGGCCTGAACTCGGCGGAGACGCCTGAGGAACGGGCACGACTCGCGGTGGCGGAGCTCGAACGGGTGGGGGCTTTCTCCCGCTCCGCACTGGTCATCCTCACCCCCACCGGCACCGGTTGGGTCGATCCGGCCAGCATCGACACGCTGGAGTACCTGCGCCGTGGCGATGTGGCCAGCGTGGCGGCCCAGTACTCCTACCTGCCCAGCCCGCTGGCCCTGCTGCAGGAAGGCGAGTACGGAGTGGATATGGCCCGCGCCCTGTTCCAGGCCATCTACCGACGCTGGACCCGCCTGCCCCGGGAGCAGCGTCCGGAACTCTACCTGCAGGGAATGAGCCTGGGTGCGCTGAACTCGGACCGCTCCTTCGATTTCTATGACATCATCGATGACCCCTTCGACGGTGCCCTGTGGATCGGGCCGCCCTTCCGGAGTGAGACCTGGCGTGATGTGACACAGCGCCGGGATCGCAGCTCACCCGCGTGGTTGCCACGCTTTCGGGACGGGCGCGTGGTGCGCTTTGCCAACCAGACCGGCGGCATGGCGGATGCCGGGGCCGACTGGGGCAATTTCCGCATCGGGTTCCTGCAATACGCCAGCGACCCGGTGACGTTCTTCTCTCCGGAGACGTTCTATCGGGAGCCGGACTGGATGCAGGGTCGGCGCGGCCCCGACGTCTCGCCGGATCTGCGCTGGTTTCCCGTGGTCACCGGGCTGCAATTGCTGGCCGACATGGCGTTCGGTACCGCCCCGGAAGGCTTCGGGCACTCCTATGCGCCGGAACACTACCACGACGCCTGGCTGGCGCTGGCTGGTGCCGAAGGCCGGCACCCCCGGTCCCTGCAGCGTCTGCGCGAGATGCACAGCGCCGGGGGAGGATACAGCGTCATCATGGAGCCGACGATACTGAACGCCCCGGCACGCTAGCCAGTGGGCCATGCGGATCCGGTCAGAACCGGATCTTCACGCCCCCGTAGACATGTCGCTCGGGCGCCGGTTCGAAAGCACGGCCGCCGAACGCATTGGAGCGCACGTTGGAGAAGTACTTTTCGTCGAACAGGTTGTTGATGCCGAGGAACGGAGCCACGGTGGCATCATTGAATTCATAATCATTGCCGATACGCAGATTGGAGACCAGATAGGAATCCACTTTGTCCGTATTGGCGTTGTCCGCGTAGTACTTGCCGACCGCCAGGGCATCCCAGATCACATAGGTCCCGCTGGAGTGGGTATAGGCCAGTTCGGTGAACAGCTGATGTCTCGGGATACCCGGCACCCACTCACCCACCGACTCGGGTTCTTCCGGGAAACGATCGAAGGTGAAATCCGAGAACGTGTAGGAGGTCGTCAGATCCAGGTTCTCGGTCAATGTCGCCTGGATCTGGGCCTCGAAGCCATTGCGATCCGTGTCCGCGTTCTGGAAGAAGGCGCGATTCTCGATGCTGACGATATTGGTGATCTCGTCCTCGACATCCATCGTGTACACCGCCAGGTCATAGAACACGCGGTCATCCATCAGCATGCCCTTGGCGCCGACCTCGAAGCTATCCGCGTTCTGGGCCGTGACGTTGTTGAATCCACCCAGATTCACATTCAGCTCCTGTGCCGGTGTACCCAGTTCGGTGAACGTCGGCGTCTCGAACGAGGACGCGTAGTTGGTATACAGGTTCAGCGCCGGGGAGGCAGACCACATCAGGCCGACCGCGGGGCTGACTTCATCGAAATCGAGCTCTCCGCTCTGATCGCCGTTGGCCAGATAGCGGTCGTCGACGGACAGATTCAGATTGTCGATGCGACCACCGAGGCTCAGGGTTACCGAGGGGATGATGGTGGTTTCATTACGGAAGTACAGGCCGGCGGAATCGGCTTCCTCCATCTGATCGAATACCCGCATTCCCTTGATGCCGGCATTGTTGATGAAACGCTGTCGGTCATCACGCTGGTAATCGAGGTCGGCACCGACCGTGAACACATTGGGCATGCCGTTGATGACATCGGTATAGGTGTAGCGCGCACCGCCGCCGAAGTATTCACGATCATAGGCCACCACGCCGTCGTCGCCGACAAAGGGAATGTGCGAGCCGATCGGGATGAATGTCTCGAAATCCTTCCACATGGAATAGCCACGCACGCTGATCTCGTGCTTGTCTCCGTAACGCTTGGTGTAGACCAGTCCCATTCGCTGCTGATCGAACTCCTCACCCGCGTTGGAGCTGGTATTGCGCGACTGCGCCTGCCGACGATCCTCGCTGACATCCGCGCGTGTGATGCCACCGGCGTCGTTGGCAGTCGGAGAATCCACAGCATTGAAAATGGCGGTCAGGTCGGAGGTGTCGTCGATATCGTACACGAACTTGGAGTTGATCAGACCGTGCTGGACCTCCGAATGGTCCCGGTAGCCTTCCATCTCCATGTACGAGCCATTGAGCAGATAGGTCAACCGGCCGGAGCGACCACCCGCCTTGAGCTGATACTTCTCATGGCCATACTCACCCAGGGTCAGGCCGGCTTCCACAAACGGCGCACCAGTGGGCGTCTGCGTATTCAGGCTGATCACCCCGCCGGAGGCGGTCCCGTACAGCGAGGCCGATGGCCCACGGATGATCTCGATACTTTCGGCTGAGCCGATATCCAGGTCGTCGGTGCCACTCTGTCCATCCGGCAGGGTGACCGGAATGCCATCGGCGAACACTTTGATGCCCCGGATACCGAAGCTGGCGCGGGAACCGAAGCCTCGGATGGACACGCGCAGATCCTGCGTGAAATTGTAGCGGTTCTGCATGAACAGGCCGGGAACGCGGTTCAGAGACTCATCCAGACTCAGTTCCTGGCGGCCCAGCTGGATGTCATCCATGCTGACCCGACTCACTGCCATGGGGATGTCCCCCAGCTGCTGTGCATTGCGGGTGCCGATGACGATGATCTCTTCCATCTGCGTCTGTGCCATCACGGGCGAAACACCGGCCAGCATGACGATGGGTAACAGGGTGTGAAAACGGCTACGAACAGCCATGGCAAACTCCTCTCCGATTCCTGCTTGTTGTGTCAGGCAGACTTCTGGCTCTGCAAAAAGCGGCATTCTACCATCTAATCACCCTCATCCGTATGTAGATTATCGCGACTTGCAGTATCATCGGCGCATGGAATCACCCCTGAGCATCGACGACACTGCGCGGCCCTGCCTGCATCTGCGCGGCAACTGGACCCTGACCCATTACGCCATGCTGCGGCGACAGGTGCGGCGCCCCGATCTTCGACCGGTCCGCATGGATGCCAGTGGTCTGACCGGCATCGATACCGCAGGTGCCACCCTGTTGATCGACCTGCTGGGGAGTGCGCAGATCCGGGAACTGCTGCCCCGGGCCGAGGGATTGTCCGAGGAGCGCAGGGCGCTGCTGCTGTCGGTGGCCGATGCCATGCAACGCAAGCCGGAGCCGCCGGAGGACATCCAACCCTGGCGCCTGACCGACATGGTCGAAGCCACCGGCCGGCTTACGTGGCTCCACCTGCAACACCTGCTACAGTTCCTGAGCTTTCTTGGCATGAGCCTGGTGACCCTGTTCCACGTCCTGCCCCGCCCGGACCGCTGGCGCGTGACAGCGACCGTGGCACAGATGCACCAGGCGGGGTTCAATGCATTGCCCATCGTCGCCCTGCTCAACTTCCTGGTGGGCGCGGTGGTCGCGTTTCTCGGTGCTACCGTACTGCAACAGTTTGGCGCCGACATCTATACCGTGGACCTGGTCGCCTATGCATTCATGCGCGAACTGGGGGTACTGCTCGCGGCGATTCTGCTGGCCGGGCGCACCGCCAGCGCCTTCACCGCACAAATCGGCTCCATGAAGGTCAATGAGGAGCTGGATGCCTTGCGGGTCCAGGGTCTGGACCCGATGGAACTGCTGGTACTGCCCCGACTGCTGGCCCTGGTCATCACCTTGCCGCTGCTGGCCTTTGTGGCGGTGCTGTCAGGCATGACCGGCGGCGCGATGGTGGCCCTGCTGTCCCTGGACATATCGGTGACGCAGTTCATCGGTATTGTGCATGACATTCCGGTGCAACATCTGCTGCTGGGGCTGGCGAAAGCGCCCGTTTTCGCCCTGATGATCGCGTTGATCGGTTGTCTCGAAGGGTTCAAGGTCAGTGGCAGCGCCCGCTCCGTGGGCGAACACACCACGGCGGCCGTGGTGCAGTCGATTTTCGCGGTCATCGTGCTGGACGCGGTGGCCGCGCTGTTCTATATGGAGATGGGATGGTGAGCACCGATACCGTCATCCGCGTGCGCGGACTGTGTAACCGTTTCGGCGACCACGTTGTGCACGAGCACCTGGACCTGGATGTGCAGCGTGGCGAGATTGTGGGCGTGGTGGGCGGCTCGGGTACCGGGAAATCCGTGCTGCTGCGCTCCATAGTGGGCCTGTTGCGTCCCTACTCCGGCGAGATCCGTCTGCTGGGCCAGGATCTGCTTTCACTGGACGCCAGTGACCGGCAGGCGCTGGAGCGCCGGGTCGGCGTCCTGTTCCAGCAGGGCGCGCTGTTTTCATCACTGACTGTACTGGAGAATGTCGCCCTGCCATTGGTCGAACATGCCGGACTGTCGCGCGAAGAAGCCAACGAGCTGGCCTGTGTCAGACTGGCATTGACCGGACTGGCCGACCACGCCGCCG
>JBNJGU010000106.1:0-10072 GCA_051747985.1 Pseudomonadota bacterium
ATCATCACCGTCGACATCCACCACCACGCAGCGCTTGAATCCGTCCAGCGTGTTCAGGGAGGCGAAGCTGCCCACGTCACAGGGGTGTGACGGATACTTTCCGGTCGAATCCACCAGCATGTCCGCCGCGGAATACGCCATGCCGAAGCCTGCCGCGGCCACCACGTGAATGATCTCGATGATGGCGGGATCGGTCAGATCGACTCGGACCGTCTCCGCCGGCGCCACCTCTTCACCCAGCTGTTCATGCGCCACCAGTTTCAGAAACAGGCTGATGTCATCCTGGTTCCATTCGAGAATCTCTTCCTGTTCGGCCCGGGATGCATCCGCGGGGAAACTGATCACACTGGTTTCAATGGTCAGGTCCTGACGCTCATCCTCGGCATCGAATGGTACCACCATGGACACCGCACAACCGCCATCGCCGCTCTCGGCGCTGAGTCGCCACATGAATGGAATATTGCCAGTGAGTTCGACCATGGATTCCTGCTCGTCGAGACGTGAAATTGGACTTTTACAATAGCACCGATCGGCCTGTTTCACCAAACCCGAATGACCGCGACGACACAATATGACAATAAAACGACGAGGCTGACATTTTTCCACAAAATCTGTGGATAACTCGGTTGATAACTGCGTGACAAACGTCAGAAACACAGGATATCAGGCGCTCCGACTTAACTTGCCTACTTTTTAACCAAATTATATTTTTTATATTTTTCAGATACTTATAATTGAATAGCTTTCAAGAATCTAAAAAACCACTGTTTTTCAACGAAAAATCAGATATTGCTGGAACCATGTGCATAAAAGCAGTCGCTCGTTATCATTCTTCTTCATCAACAGGCGATTTCTGTCTGATTTTTCTTGAGTTTCCGCCGGGACAGCCGCTTGCTGATCACTCTCCGCGATCATCATCCACCGCAATGATGCGTCTGATCAGTGGACCGAACACGATGCCGGCAACCCGTTTCAGCAGCTTGAACAGAATCACCACGAATATGGACGCCAGAGCGGTACCCAACAGCAACGCCACACTGCCAAGCAGGTAGACACCGAGTTCACGCATGGAAATGTCATAGGCCATCACCAGCGCGTACAGTGCGCCCAGGGCAATGACGATGCCCCCGATGGCCATTCTGGATTTCATGCGCACCCTGCGGCGCTTCAACAATGAGAAGAACACATCTACCCCGTCACCCGGCTCGATTCATGTGTTCCCTGATGCGATCCAGCAGGCGCCGGTTCTGCTCTGCTGTTCCCACGGTGATACGCAAGCGGTCGCGCAACCGGTCCTGATCGAAATGGCGCACCAGTATGCCATCATTCTTCAGCTGCTGATACAGCGAAGCGGCCGTGAGTGCCCCATCGGCAGGTACCGTTGCCAAAAGGAAATTGCCCTGTGCGGGCAGGCATGCCAGCCCCATCTCCGCCAACGATTCCGCCAGAGCGGCCCGTTCCGTCCGCACTTCCCGCCAACCCGCCGCTGCCTGATCGCGGCCTTCCA
Organism: Pseudomonadota bacterium; assembly: GCA_051747985.1. Lineage (GTDB taxonomy): Bacteria > Pseudomonadota > Gammaproteobacteria > Pseudomonadales > Pseudohongiellaceae > PWQG01. The sequence continues at coordinate 1,508 of JBNJGU010000106.1, forward strand.
GCGCCGCCTGCGCAAGCTTCTGCGAAATGTAGTCCGTGTTATAACTGTCGCGGGTCTTGTACAGCATCGGGTCCAGCAGCGTTTCTGCGCCAATACCATAGGCGAAACGCAGGCCGGCCAGGGAATAACCCTTGCTCAGGGTCCTCAGAATGAGAACATTGTCATGCCGCCGCGCAAGAACCGTGGCATCGTGGCCGATCCCGGGATCCACGAAATCGACATAGGCCTCATCCACCAGCAGCACGCCGCGGAATGCCGCAGCCAGTCGGTCCAGCGTCTCGACCGACTCCAGGCGACCGGAAGGCGCGTGTGGATTGACCACGAATGCCAACCGGACAGAGGCCTGATTCCACTGCTCTGCCAGGGTTTCCGGAAGCGACCAGTCATCATTCAGTGGCACTCTCACCACCTTGCAATCCTGCACGGCCGCCAGCACGGGATAGAGCGAATAGCTGGGTTCAGCCAGTCCGATGGCCTGCCCCGGGTCCACGAATGTGGTGATGGCCAGACGCAACAGTTCGTCTCCACCGTTGACCGGAATGATCTGGTCCGGGCTCAGTCCGTGCAGGTCGGCCGCGACCCGACGGAACGACTGCGCCAGTGGCGGCGGATAACGACGCAGATCGGCCACATCGATACGACGCAGCGCTTCCGCGACGGTATCGGGTGCCGGAAAGGGGTTTTCGTTGGTATTGAGCTTGATGACGTGCTCACCCTCCGGTTGCTCTCCGGCAGTGTAGCCTCGCATCGCGCGTATGTTGGGTCGCTCGTAACTCATGGCCTGTCCAGAGTCCATTGGAAAGTGGCGGGCAGATTACCCGCAACCGCAGCCCCGGACAAGCGCTATTCACGCAGACTGAACACGTAGTCCTCTCTTGCCTCACTCAGAGCCATACCTTCCCGCAGTGTTTCTTCCAGCTCCTGCCGCCACGCGCCCGAGCGCGGAATCAGCCGGTCCAGCGCCAGCATACCGCGCTGCAGCGCGGTCAGAAAATCCCGGTAATCGCGCTCCTGGCGGATCAGAATCCTCTGCAGCCCGATCACGGCGTTCTCGGCATCGGAAACATCCACGGCGGTCAGGCGGGTGGACAACCTGTTCACCTGCCCGGCCAGCTGATCGGCAAACTCGGCCTGTCGGGTCAGCCGCTCCTCCAGGCCAGTCACCGATGCCATGGCAGTCTCATGCTGCGTCCTGATCGACTCCAGAGCCTGCATGGCCGTGTTGTCTGTCCGCCACTGCCAGACCACCATCACGGACAGACCCAGCACGCTCACCAGCGCCAAAGTCAGCGCGGTCCACAATGCCAGTCGATGTCGGACCGACAGGCCCGGCGGGGCCGTCATCTGTTGCGGGCTGACCGTTTCACTCATCCGTTATCTCCGCACGGCGGGTCATGATCAAAGCAAAGGCCCAACCAGGCCACTCTCCTTCTCAATAGCGGCCAGATGAGTTCCGGGTTTAGCCCGGGTCACCGTTCTCCTGCTGGCCGATAGGTGGCCACACGATTGCGCCAACCCGCCATCCAGCGATCCTCGCCACGTTCGGGTGGCGCATTGGCCACCCTTCTGACCAGGACGGCCTCAGCCGCCTGCGAGAAGCGCGCAAGCACCCGCTGATCCGGAGGCAGACCCTGCATATGCTCGAGCACCTGCAACAGTCCCCAACCCTCGCCCCGATAGCGCTCCGAGGCCGAGATTCCCTCCCCCTTGAAGTTGACGTAATCCACCAGCGCATACAGCCCCCGCGGCGGAGACGCATTGGCCACCTCCAGGAACAGGGACCGTATCGCGGCGGGTTCGCGCGCTTCCGCCTCCAATGCCGGCAATGCATGCTGAAGTCGCCGGATCAGAAACCGGGCCTGGACATCACGGGTATCATCGAGAAACGCCCGCAACCCGGACAGTCTGTCGCCGTCCAGATCCGCCAGAAAGGCATCACGATCAGGCCAGGGCTGTTCCCTGTCATCGGGATCGGACAACCAGGCCGGCACTCTCACCTCAAGGTCATCGTAGTACGACAGCAGCGTCGGGAAACTCTCCGTGAACCGCCCCTGCTGCCCGGCCCGATACCAGATGAAGTGACCGATTCCCAGCGACGGAAAATCCTCACCGACATTCCAGCTGGTCAGACAGCGGATCCGCGCATTACATTCATTGATAAACACGCGCTCGCCGATCCAGTCCGCCTGGGCATCATCCAGGGAAGCAGCCAGATCCGCTTCCGCCCCGCGGTCATTGCCACGCCCCATCGTCACGGTCGAGACCACAAGTACAGCAAGCACCGCAATCAGAGATGGCATCAACCACTTGCGCGAGGCGGACATTCAGACAGCCTCTTCTGGTAACGTCAGCTGAAGGATCAACGCATCCTCGCGACGCTCTTGCGGAGTGCGGGTCGGATAGTAGTCACGACGTTCGCCCACCCGGACAAATCCCTCGCTGTAGTACAGTTGCTGGGCGTCGCCATTGGAAGGGCGTACTTCCAGGAAACACTGACGGACACCTGCCTGACGGGCCTGCTCCAGTACATGACGGAGCAGCCGGCGCGCAAGGCCGCGCCGCCGATAATCAGGATTCACGCAGAGCGTGAGCAGGTGACTTTCATCGGCTGCGATGCTGAGCACCGAATGGGCTGCAACGATACCAAGGTCCTCGAGCACCCAGCACTCATAACCGGCCCTCATGCAGTCCTGGAAAATCCGCCGGGTCCACGGATGAGGATAGGATACGGTCTCATTGTAGAGAACCTGATCAAGATCCATGTTTTCCATCTGTCTGCACCGCATCAATGCATCACTCTTGTCAGGATCCGGCCAATGGCGCGATCAGCGGCTTCATGGCTTCCCAGGCCGGCCGTTTGATGGCGCTGTCCTGTGCCATGGCTTTCAGCGACGGCACCCGGATGACCTGCATGTCCAGACCGGGATGGTGGACCATTTCCTGCCACACCTGCGCCCTTTCCGAATACTCTGCCGGAAACAGCCATAGAGGAGGCTCATCCATCAATGCCAGCAGGTACGGCACGCCCTGTCGTCCGCAGCGACGCCGAAGAAAGGCACCCACCATCTGTCGCGCACCTTCCAGGTCGGCCGGCATGGAAGGATCCAGTGGCCACTGGAAAGGCTCCCCGTGGAGCTCGATGTTTCCGTAACGCGAATTCAACGCTGTCAGGATCCGTTGCAACATCTGCAATGACCCTGTCGTCAGTCGGGACTCTTCATGGGCGGCCAGCACCATCAGCCGCTGATCCGGTAAGAAACAGGTGAAACGGAACGTCAACGTCTCTTCCGCTGCCGCCCGTGACTGCCCACTCTTTCGCGCTTCCGATGTCCGGGATTCGGCCGGTGCCGGGTCAGTGGCTGCCTCGGCCGGGCTCCGGGCTTTCCCGGCCGGCCCGTTCTGTGTATGCAACGAAACCGGCGGTCCCTGTAGCTGATCTCTCAGCCCGGACAGATCGGCCGGCTCCGGGATCGGGGCATTGTCAGTACCTCGGTCGGTTCCGGAAAGCGTATCCGTCACCGTACGGGCATCGCCATGATATCGTCGCGAAGGGCCGGCTCCCGCCAGTCTGCGACGCGGCCAGTACAGGGCGATCCCCGCTTCACGCAGGTACCGCCGCCTTCTGGCATCATTCAGGGTCAGTGGACTTTTCATCTGGCCGGCATTATACGGGTCATTGAGGTTGTGCCGCAAAAATGCTTGAATCATCCATCACGCTTTACCGAGCAGACGTTCTACAGAGGGGAGTCGAATGAAAGCCATTCTCTGCAAATCGTACGGGCCGCCGGAAAACCTGGTGCTGGAAGAAATCGATGACCTCGAACCTGGCGAACGGGAAGCCGTCGTCGACGTTCACGCCGCGTCACTGAACTTCCCGGATACCCTGCAGATCGAGGGTAAATACCAGTTCCAGCCGCCCATGCCGTTCACTCCCGGTTCGGAAGTCGGTGGCGTGGTCAGCAAGGTGGGCGATGGCCTTGAGGGTTTCGCGCCAGGCGACCGGGTCATGGCCACGCCCTCGATCGGCGGCATGGCCGAGCAGGTCATCGTGCCGTCGGGCAGCCTGCGCAGGATTCCCGACAACATGGACTTCCCGACCGCGGCCGGTTTTGCCATGGTCTATACCACTTCCTACCATGCGCTCAAGCAGCGGGGACAGTTGCGGCGGGGCGAGACTCTGCTGGTGCTGGGAGCCAGCGGCGGCGTGGGCATGGCGGCCGTGGAACTGGGCAAACTGATGGGCGCGCGCGTGATAGCCGCCGCCAGCAGCGACGAGAAACTGGATTTCGTCCGGCAGGCCGGTCCCGATGAGCTGATCAACTATGGCGATGGTGAACTGAAGGAGAAGGTGAAGGCGTTGACCGATGGCCGTGGCGCCGATGTCATCTATGATCCGGTGGGCGGAGACCTGTTTGATCAGTGCACGCGCTGCATCAACTGGAACGGTCGCCTGCTGGTGGTGGGTTTCACCAGCGGACGGATTCCCAGCTACCCGGCTAACCTCGCCCTGCTCAAAGGCTCATCGATGGTCGGCGTGTTCCTGGGCCGGTTTCGCAAGGAAGAGCCGGATGCCTATGAGGAAAACTTCCGGGAACTGCTGGAGCTGTACCGGGACGGCAAAATCAGGCCGGTCGTGACCCGCTCCTATCCCATGGAGAACTATGTGGAGGCCTTCAATGTCTTCCGGGAGCGCAAGGCCAAAGGCAAGGTCACGCTGGAAATCCGTCGCGAATGAGCCATGGCCGGCTTCGATGAAACGCAGGGCAGGACGCGTCCACCTGCCTTGATTCCGGACAACCGGCACGTATAATGCTGGCTTTTTCCGCACCCGCACAGAAGAGCATCCCATGTTGAGTTCCGAGGAAATCGAAAGAGACCTGGCGAAACTGCGTGACATCGTCATCGCCCACCAGGGCCCTGGAAAGCCGATGGAAACCACAACCAGAACCATCAACGGCGTTGAACAGAAAGTGTTCGCCAGCGTCGAACGCAATCTGAGAGAGGTCTACCAGCGCGGCCTGCAGGCCGCGGATCGGGATTTCCTCGTCTACCAGGACGAGCGCTTCACGTTCCGGGAATCACTGGCCGTGGCGGAAGACATGGCCCATGTATTGCTGGAGCGTTACGGCCTGGAGAAGGGAGACCGGGTGGCGATCTGTTCGCGCAACAACCCGGAGTGGTGCATGGCCTACATGGCGGTGACCATGATCGGCGCCATCGTGGTACCGATGAACTCCTGGTGGCAGGGTGCGGAAATGGTGTACGGACTGCAGGACAGCGGCGCTCGTCTGTTGTTTGCCGATCAGAAACGTATCGACAACCTGGCCGAACAGTACGACGAACTGGAACTGGACCTCATCGCCATCCGACCGGAACGCGAAGGACAGGACTTCCCGGAGTTCCACGAACTGGCCCGGGAAGGAAGAAGCGGACCGCGCAGGGATCTGGACAGTATCGACATCGATCCGGATGACGATGCCTCCATCATGTACACCTCGGGCTCCACCGGGTCGCCCAAGGGCGTATTGTCCACCCACCGCAACATCATCAGCGCCATTTACACCTGGCTGTTCGCCAAGGAAGTCACCGACATCCTGAGACCGGAGCTGGCGGACGACGAACCGGAACCGGGCATATTGTCCAACGTGCCGCTGTTTCACGTCACCGGCAGTCACGCACAGTTCCTGCTCAGCTTCCTGTACCTGCGCAAGTTCGTGATGATGTACAAGTGGGACCCGGAAGAGGCACTGACGTTGATCGAGAAGGAACGACTGACGGTGCTGCACGGCGTACCCACCATGACCTGGGAGGTGATGAATTCTCCCAGTTTCGACAGCACCGATCTCAGCAGCCTGCGCATCGTCCAGAGCGGCGGCGCTGCCCGACCGCCCGGCCACCTCAAACTCATGCAGGAAAAGTTCGATGATATCGTGCAGCCCGGTCTCGGCTACGGCCTGACCGAAACCAATGCCATAGCGGCCACCATAACGGGGCCATTCTATCTGGCCAAGCCGGACAGCACGGGCAGACCCACCCCGCCGGTCACGGCCATCAGGATCATCGATGACGAAGGCAATGAACTGCCGAACGGTGAAATCGGCGAGATCTGCGTCAAGGGCGCCACCGTCATGAAGGGATACTGGAATCGTCCGGAGGACACGGCCAGGGCCCTGCATGAAGGCTGGTTCCATACAGGCGACATCGGGCTGCTGGACCAGCACGGTTTTCTGGTCATCAAGGACCGGGCCAAGGATATCGTGATCCGGGGTGGCGAGAACGTGGCCTGCGCGGAAGTGGAGTATGCCCTTTCAGAGCATCCCGAAGTCCACGAGGCTGCGGTCTACGGCCTGCCGGATGAACGTCTCGGGGAGATCGTTGGCGCCACTGTGATGATCACGCCGGGAGCCAGCGTCAGCGAAGCCGACCTGCAGGCCTTTCTCAAGGACCGGATTGCCACTTTCAAGATCCCCACCCACATCCGCATCCAGACCCACACGCTGGAGCGCATTGCCACCGGAAAGATTGCCAAGAAGGCCCTGCGTGAACAGCATGCGGAGACGATGGAACCAGATTGCCCCGCCCGGGGTGTCTTCAAAAATTCATGAATATTCGATTGCAATCTCTGAAATTGGCCGCATAATCCGCGTCGAGGACCTCCTCAAACGCGTGTAGTATTCGTTGGGCTTGCAGAGAGAGTGCAATGATGAAAAGCCATGCCTGGGATGAGCTGAATGACAGCGCCAAGGATTATTTCGATTCCGCCGGCCTGATACCGGATTCCGGAGTTGCAGAGGATGTTGATGACAAACGGTCGCAGCGCCGTCGACTGACAGAACTGCGACGTCGCACGGAGGAGCGCCTGGACTGGAAACGTGCCTACGGCGACCTGCAGTTCGATGACCTGGATCACTTCGACGAAACGGATGATGACCGCCACTTTGGCGGCCGGTATCGCTTCGAGGATTCCGCCGACCCGGGCAACCCGGACGAAGATTGACGCCGGTTGCGGCACCCTGCCCACCGGTCGTCCTCGGGACCGCCGGTGGGACTCTTTCCCCACTCCGCCGCGTCATCCGGTTCCCTTGGCGGACGTTTTACGATACCGTAGCGCCTCGCCTGTAACGAGCTTTCTTCATGACCTATTGTGTAGCCATCGCCGTTGATGCCGGCATCGTGTTCTGTTCCGACTCCCGCACCAATGCCGGAGTGGATCAGGTCCGCACCTACAGCAAGATGTACCGTTTCGGCATCGACAACGAGCGTCAGTTCGTCATCCTTTCGGCCGGCAACCTGGCCACCACCCAGGCATGTATCAACCGCATCAAGCGCGACATCCGTCAGCAGGCACCTGTCAGCCTGCTGTCCGTGCAGAGCCTCGGGGAAGCGGCGGACTATCTGGGCGAGGTCTCCAGCAGCGAGCAGGAGAAACATTCGGGCAAGGGCAGCGGCTTCGAAGCCAGCTTCATCATCGGTGGGCAGATTGCCGGCTCCCGGCACCGCATCATGCTGGTCTACCCGGAGGGCAATCACATCACCAGCTCCCGGGACACACCCTATCTGCAGATCGGCGAAAGCAAATACGGCAAACCCATCCTGGACCGCATCCTGTCACGGGACCTCAACCTGGACACCTGTGCGCTGTGCGCGCTGGTCTCCATGGACTCCACGATGCGCAGCAACCTGGGCGTCGGCCCGCCGATAGAGACCCTCGTCTATCAGACGGATTCCCTGACCCTGGGGGAACCACTGCGCTTTGACGAAGACAGTGAGTTCCTGCGCGAGATAAAGCGGAACTGGGATATGCGGCTCAAGGAAGCCTTCCGCCAGATGCCCCCCTTCGCCTGGGCCTCGAGCTGGGATCGCAATGCCCGCGACCACGACGCGGAGACGCCCTACTGAGTCGCATCCTGGGCGATTGCCGGCTGCAGCCAGGTCTGTTCGATGGCGGTATGGATGGTGCCGATCTCCTGTTGCAGGGCGTCGATATATTCGGTCAGTTCCCGACCCGACTGCACGTTGACGCGGGTGTCACCGACACGGCGCAGTGCGCCGGCCACATCGCGCAGTACCCGGTCATTGTGCGGCAGAGGTTGCAGCCCCTCTTCCAGTCGATTCAGGCAATGTGACACGGAGCGGGGAAACAGCGGATCCTGCAGCAGGAACGTGACCACATCCTCGGCATTGACCCGGTCCTGCACATGCTGCCGGTACATCTGGTACGCACTCGAGGAGCGCAGAATACTCATCCAGATCAGGTTCTCATAGGGTTCCACGGCAGCCGGCTCCCCGTCCTCGGGGACATTGTCCGGCAGCAGATTCGCCGAGCCGGCGTGCACGATCCGGGTGGTCATGTCCGCCCGTTCGATGGAGCGGGCCAGCTCGATGAAGCGATAGCCACTGTTGTGGCTCATCGCGCCCTCGAACAGCCCGGTCAGTTGCTGACAGCTGCCGATGACCTGCTGCAGCAGGTCCTGGCGTGGCCCCCGAGCCACTGAACGTCCGGCACTGTCCCGCACCACCAGGTACAGGTTGTTGATCTGCTCCCAGGCCTCGGCCGGTATGATC
>JBNJGU010000107.1:0-9999 GCA_051747985.1 Pseudomonadota bacterium
GATGCTTTCCGCCACGCTGGCGGGCACTTCACCATACTTAAGGAATTCCATGGTGTAGGTCGCTCGACCCTGACTGATGGAACGCAGATCGGTGGCATAACCGAACATCTCGGACAGGGGCACCTCGGCATCGATGATCTTGCCGGCACTGCTGTCTTCCATACCCTGGACCAGGCCTCGGCGACGATTGAGGTCGCCCATGACGTCGCCCATGTTCTCCTCGGGAGTGACCACTTCCACGCTCATGATCGGCTCCAGCAACACCGGATCGGCCTGCAGAGCGCCCTTTTTCAGCGCGAGAGAGCCCGCGACCTTGAACGCCATCTCGCTGGAGTCGACATCATGGTAGGACCCATCATACAGAGTCACTTTCATTGCCAGCAGCGGGTACCCCGCCACCACACCGTTCTTCATCTGCTCCTGCACGCCGCGGTCTACCGCGCCGATATATTCTTTCGGCACGACACCGCCCACGATCTTGTTGACGAACTCGTACTCGTCGTCCGCTTCCACCGGCTCAAGTCGCAGCCACACGTGACCATATTGACCGCGACCACCGGACTGCTTGACGTGCTTCCCTTCCACTTCAACGGCCTTGCGGATGGTCTCGCGGTACGCCACCTGCGGAGCGCCGATGTTGGCTTCCACGCCAAACTCGCGCTTCATGCGGTCCACCAGTACATCCAGGTGGAGCTCACCCATGCCGGAAATGATCGTCTGACCAGTTTCCTCGTCGGTCTCGACACGGAAAGACGGATCTTCCTGGGCGAGCTTGCCCAGTGCCACACCCATCTTCTCCTGGTCCGCCTTGGTCTTGGGCTCGACCGCCACCGAAATCACAGGATCCGGAAAATCCATGCGCTCCAGCGTAATGTGGTTATCGGGATCACACAGCGTTTCACCCGTGGTGACATCCTTCAGGCCGACCGCAGCAGCAATGTCACCGGCACGCACTTCCTTGATCTCTTCACGGTTATTGGAGTGCATCTGCACCATACGCCCAACGCGCTCTTTCTTGCTCTTCAGCGGGTTGTAGACCGCATCACCAGAACGCAGCACACCCGAGTAGACACGGAAGAACGTCAGCGTTCCCACATACGGATCCGTGGCAATCTTGAAGGCCAGGGCGGCAAATGGCTGCTCGTCATCCGACTCGCGCGTGGTGGTGGAGCCATCGGGCAATTCACCCTCGATCGCACGCACCTCCGTCGGAGAGGGCAGGTACTCGATGACCGCGTCCAGCACCGCCTGTACACCCTTGTTCTTGAAGGCCGAGCCGCCCAGTACCGGCACGATCTCGTTGGCCAGGGTACGGGCACGGATGCCTTTCTTGACTTCCTCCTCCGTCAGCTCGCCACCTTCGAGGTATTTGTCCATCAGCTCTTCGTTGGCCTCGGCCGCCGCCTCGACCAGGTGTTCACGCCACTTCTCGCACTCGGCCTGCATGTCGGCGGGGATATCCTCGTATTCGAAAGTCACCCCCCGGTCCTCTTCGCTCCAGATGATAGCCTTCATCTTGACCAGATCGACCACGCCCCGGAACTCGTCTTCGGAACCGATGGTCAGCTGCAGCGGGACCGGAACGGCGTTCAGACGCTCCTTGAGCTGGTTGACCACGCGCAGATAATCGGCGCCGGCACGGTCCATCTTGTTGACGAACACCATGCGAGGCACTTCATAGCGGTTGGCCTGACGCCAGACCGTTTCCGTCTGCGGCTGCACGCCGGAGGAGCCGCAAAGCACGACTACCGCACCGTCAAGAACACGCAATGAACGCTCCACCTCGATGGTGAAGTCCACGTGTCCCGGCGTATCGATGATATTGACGCGGTGCTCCGGGAACTGCTGGGCCATGCCACTCCAGAAACAGGTGGTTGCAGCCGAGGTGATGGTGATACCACGCTCCTGCTCCTGCTCCATCCAGTCCATCACGGCGGCACCGTCGTGCACTTCGCCGATCTTGTGGGAAATACCGGTGTAGAACAGCACCCGCTCTGTCGTCGTGGTTTTACCGGCGTCCACGTGAGCGCATATACCAATATTTCTATATCGGCTCAAAGGAGTTTTTCTGGCCACAATCGCACCTATTTCGCGTTAACTATGAATGAATGATCCGTCTGATCAGAAGCGGTAATGGGAGAATGCCTTGTTGGCTTCCGCCATACGATGGACATCTTCACGCTTCTTGACAGCACTACCCTTGCCCTCCGAGGCATCGGCGATCTCGCCAGCCAGCCTCAGCACCATGGACTTTTCACCACGCTTGCGGGCATGCTCCACCAGCCAGCGCATGGCCAGTGCATTGCGACGCTCGGCGCGGACCTCGACGGGTACCTGATAGGTGGCACCACCAACACGGCGGGATTTCACCTCCACCATGGGCGCGATGGCATCCAGCGCTTCCTCGAACTTCTCCAGGGGATCACCGCCGGTGCGTTCCTTGACAATATCAAGAGCGCCGTAGATGATGGATTCGGCAACAGATTTCTTGCCGCTGATCATGACGTGGTTCATGAACTTCGCCAGTACCTTGCTGCCATATTTGGCATCGGGCAACACTTCGCGCTTGGCGACTTCTCTTCTTCTGGGCATGACATACCTCTCTGATTCAGGTCAATCCATGATTCCCTGCCCGCAGCTCTCACTACGCGGCACAGGCACATGGCCTTACTGAAAGGCGCCGCACCCTGTCAGGAGCAGCGCCTGTTATTGAATTCGTTTTCCGGGACCGCTTACTTCGGACGCTTGGCGCCGTACTTGGAGCGACCCTGTTTCCGATCGTTGACACCGGAGGTATCCAGACTGCCGCGAACCGTGTGATAACGCACACCTGGCAGGTCCTTCACCCGGCCCCCGCGAATCAGCACCACCGAGTGTTCCTGCAGATTGTGACCCTCACCACCGATATAGGACGTCACTTCGTAGCCGTTGGTCAGACGGACACGACAGACCTTCCGCAGCGCCGAGTTCGGCTTCTTCGGGGTGGTGGTGTATACGCGGGTGCAGACACCGCGCTTCTGGGGGCATCCCTGCAGAGCCGGCACGTCGTTTTTGGCGACCTTGCTCTTGCGGGGCTTGCGCACCAACTGGTTGATCGTTGCCATTCAGTACTCCTACACTCTATTCATGAACCTGCGATTCCCGGCTGTACGGCAACCGGGTGGGTCACGGTACACGCAGCAATCCGAGGATAAAGGATGCGAGAGTGTAATGATCCCGCACCCGCTAGTCAACCGAAAGCATCGATTCCATGCCGATCAACAGCATGGAATCGACATTCCAGCACGTTCCGGGGTCAGTCCTCTCCTTTGAGCGCTTCCGTCAGCGCCGCCTCGACGTCACTGGCACTCACGGTCGAGGATTCATCATCCACCTGCGCCGCCGCCCTGCGTCGACGCGACTCGTGATAGGTCAGGCCGGTGCCGGCAGGTATCAGACGACCGACGACGACATTCTCCTTCAGGCCACGCAGATAATCGCGCTTGCCGGTGACCGCCGCTTCGGTGAGGACGCGGGTGGTCTCCTGGAACGAGGCCGCCGAGATAAAGGACTCGGTCGCCAGTGACGCCTTGGTGATACCCAGAAGCTGACGCTCGAACTTCGTGCCGATCTTGCCGTCCGCGCGCAACTTCTCGTTCTCTTCCAGCACCTGCGTGAGCGAAGCCTGTTCACCGCGGATATAGGAGGAATCACCCGGGTCACCGATTTCGACCTTACGCAGCATCTGACGGACAATGACCTCGATGTGCTTGTCATTGATTCGCACACCCTGGAGTCGATAGACCTCCTGCACTTCATTGACGATATATTCCGCCAGTGCCTCCACCCCTTTCAGGCGCAGAATGTCATGCGGAGCCGGCGGCCCGTCAGAGACCACCTCACCTTTCTCAATGGTCTCACCCTCGAATACGGTCAGTGCGCGCCACTTCGGAATCAACACTTCGTAATGGGTGCTTCCGTCCTCCAGTACTTCTCCATCCTTGGGCGTGATGATCAAGCGACGTTTGCCCTTGGTTTCCTTGCCGAAAGTGACGGTACCGGAAATCTCCGCCAGGATCGCAGCCTCTTTCGGGCGGCGGGCCTCGAACAGATCGGCCACTCGGGGCAGACCACCGGTGATGTCGCGGGTCTTGGACCCTTCCTGCGGTATCCGCGCGATGGTATCGCCGATCTCCAGCGTGTCGCCGTTCTTGACCGCAATGATCGCATGCGACGGCAGGAAGTAGTGAGCCGGAACCGTGGTGCCCGGAAGCAGCACCTCCTTGCCCTGCTCATCGAGTACCGCCACGGCTGGCCGCAGATCCTTGGCCGCGGACGGTCGCTCTGACGGATCCAGCACGGTCAGGCTCGACAAGCCGGTGATTTCGTCGGTCTGACGCTTCACTGTCACGCCCTCCTCCACGTTGGAGTAGGCGACCTTGCCCTGTACCTCTGAAATGATCGGGTGCGTGTGCGGATCCCAGTTGGCCACAATCTGGCCACCCTCGACCGCGTCACCATCCTTGAGTTTGATCACCGCGCCGTACGGCATCTTGTACTTCTCACGCTCACGCCCGGCGTCGTCACTGACAATCAGTTCGCCTGAGCGGGAAACGACCACGAGCTCGCCCTGTGTCGTCTCCACCGTCTTCATGTTGTACAGCTGAACGGTGCCACTCGTCTTGACCTGCACATTGTCGGACGCCGTGGCCCGTGATGCCGCGCCACCAATATGGAACGTACGCATGGTCAGCTGAGTACCGGGCTCACCAATGGACTGCGCCGCGATCACACCGACCGCCTCACCGACGTTGGCCAGATGACCACGCGCCAGATCCCGGCCATAACACTGTCGACAGACACCGTAGCGGGTGTCGCAGGTGATCGGGGAACGGACATGCACTTCGTCCACACCGGCCGAATCGATCTGATCGACACCTTTCTCGTCAATCATCACGCCGGCCTCGACGATGACTTCACCGGTCTTCTCATCCACGACTTCGCGGGCCGTGACCCGGCCCAGTACGCGATCACCCAATGGTGCAATGATGTCGCCACCTTCGATGACCGGGCGGATCTGCAGTCCGGATTCCGTGCCACAATCTTCTTCCGTAATCACCAGGTCCTGTGAAATATCCACCAGCCGGCGGGTCAGGTAACCGGAGTTCGCCGTCTTCAGCGCGGTGTCCGCCAGGCCCTTTCGCGCACCGTGAGTCGATGTGAAGTACTGCACCACGCTGAGACCTTCACGGAAATTGGCCGTGATCGGTGTCTCGATGATCGACCCGTCCGGTCGGGCCATCAACCCCCGCATGCCGGCGAGCTGTCGGATCTGGGCCGGAGAGCCACGGGCACCCGAATCGGAGTAGACATATACCGAATTGAAGGACTCCTGTTCCTCTTCCTCCCCATCACGGTTGATGACGATGTCGGTGGAGAGGCCATCCATCATGGACTTGGCTACCAGATCATTGGCACGTGACCAGATATCGATGACCTTGTTGTACTTCTCGCCCTGGGTCACGAGGCCGGAAGCATACTGGCTCTCGATTTCCTCGACTTCCGCATGCGCGCGGGCAATGATCTTTTCCTTCTCTTCCGGAATGACAAAGTCATTCACGCCGATGGATGACCCGGACCAGGTCGAATACTTGTACCCGGTATACATCAACTGGTCCGCGAATATGACGGTTTCCTTGAGCCCGACATTACGATAACAGGCATTCAGAATCTGCGAGATCTGCTTCTTGGCCATTTTCTGATTGACCATCGAGAACGGCAGCCCCTTCGGCACAATGCTGAACAGCAGCACACGACCGACAGTGGTATCCAGCAGACGGGTGGCCTCTTCCTTCTCGCCGGCCTCGTTCAGTTCGTAATCGGTGACCCTGCACTTGATCCTTGTATGCAGATGCACATTCCCGGTTTCGTAGGCACGTTTGACCTCGTCCGGGTCGCTGAACACCATGCCCTCACCTTTGGCGTTGACCGCCTCGCGGCTCATGTAATAGAGCCCCAGCACCACGTCCTGGGAAGGAACGATGATGGGCTCGCCACTGGCCGGTGCCAGAATATTGTTGGTGGACATCATGAGCGTGCGCGCTTCGAGCTGCGCTTCCAGCGTCAATGGCACGTGCACCGCCATCTGGTCACCGTCGAAATCGGCGTTGTAGGCAGCACAGACCAGCGGGTGCAGCTGGATAGCCTTGCCTTCGATCAGCACCGGCTCGAACGCCTGGATGCCGAGACGGTGCAGCGTCGGGGCACGGTTCAACATCACCGGATGCTCACGAATCACTTCGGCCAGGATGTCCCAGACCTCGGCGGTTTCGCGCTCCACCATTTTCTTGGCGGCCTTGATGGTCGTGGCCAACCCCCTGCGCTCCAGCTTGCCGAAAATGAACGGCTTGAACAGCTCCAGCGCCATCTTCTTGGGCAGACCGCACTGATGGAGCTTCAGGGTCGGTCCCACCACGATGACGGATCGACCGGAATAGTCGACCCGCTTGCCCAGCAGGTTCTGGCGAAAACGACCCTGCTTGCCCTTGATCATATCGGCCAGGGATTTCAGCGGCCGCTTGTTTGAACCAGTAATGGCACGGCCGCGGCGACCGTTGTCCAGCAACGCATCCACGGCTTCCTGCAGCATGCGCTTCTCGTTGCGCACGATGATATCCGGCGCATTGAGGTCCAGCAGGCGCTTCAGACGATTGTTACGGTTGATGACCCGGCGATACAGGTCATTCAGATCCGAGGTCGCAAAGCGACCGCCATCCAGTGGCACCAGCGGACGCAGGTCCGGTGGCAACACAGGCAGAACGGTCAGGATCATCCACTCGGGGTCGTTGCCCGAGTCGGCGAACGCCTCCAGCAACTTGAGTCGCTTGGACAGCTTCTTCAGCTTGGTCTCGGAACTGGTGGCCGGAATCTCGTCACGCAGGCGCTGGATTTCCGCCGGCAGGTCCAGATCCTTCATCAGTTGCTGGACGGCCTCGGCGCCCATCTTGGCCTCGAACTCATCACTGAATTCTTCCATGGCCTCGTAGTACTGCTCGTCCGTCAGGAGCTGACCTTTCTCCAGTGTGGTCATCCCCGGATCCGTGACCACAAAGGATTCGAAGTAGAGAATGCGCTCGATATCACGCAGTGTCATGTCCAGCAGCAGACCAATACGGGACGGCAGCGACTTCAGGAACCAGATATGCGCCACCGGACAGGCCAGATCGATATGCCCCATGCGCTCGCGCCGCACTTTGGACAATGCCACTTCCACACCGCACTTCTCGCAGATCACGCCACGGTGCTTGAGTCGCTTGTATTTGCCGCAAAGGCACTCATAGTCCTTGACGGGACCGAAAATTTTGGCACAGAACAGGCCATCCCGCTCCGGCTTGAACGTACGGTAATTGATGGTCTCCGGCTTCTTGACCTCACCAAAGGACCAGGAACGGATCATCTCGGGAGACGCCAGCCCGATCCGGATCGCGTCGAACTCATCGGATGGTGACTGTGACTTCAGCAAACCCAGCAGGTCTTTCATCGTGTTTTCCTCCGCCCGGAACAGCAACCGGGCTTCATAAAATCAGCTATTCGTTGAACAGTGCGTTACAGGAGTGGACGTCGGACCTCAGTCGTCCGACGTATCCAGCTCCATATCGATTCCGAGTGACCGGATCTCTTTCAACAGCACGTTGAACGACTCTGGCATTCCCGGTTCCATCCGGTGATCACCGTCGACAATGTTCTTGTACATCTTGGTGCGTCCCCCCACGTCATCGGACTTGACCGTGAGCATTTCCTGCAGCGTGTAGGCCGCCCCGTACGCTTCCAGCGCCCAGACTTCCATCTCCCCGAAGCGCTGACCACCGAACTGCGCCTTGCCACCCAGCGGCTGCTGTGTGACCAGGCTGTAGGAGCCCGTGGACCGGGCATGCATCTTGTCCTCGACCAGGTGGTTGAGCTTCAGCATATACATGATTCCCACCGTGACCGGCCGATCAAACGCATCCCCGCTACGACCGTCATACAGGGTGATCTGACCACTGTCCTCGTAGCCGGCCAGCTTCAGCATCTCCTTGATCTCCGATTCGACTGCACCATCGAATACCGGAGTGGCCATGGGCACGCCCTGCTTCAGGTTATGTGCCAGCTCCATGATTTCGTCATCATTCAGCTCATCCAGATTGGATTTCTGTTTGCCCACCGAATTGTAGATCTGATCAAGCAGCTTGCGGATTTCACCCACTTTCTGCTTCTGACGGAGCATTTCGTTGACACGTTCGCCGAGTCCCCTCGCGGCGGCGCCCAGGTGGGTCTCGAGCACCTGACCGACGTTCATCCGGGATGGCACACCCAACGGGTTCAGGACCACGTCAATCGGGTCACCTTTTTCATCGAACGGCATGTCTTCCACTGGCATGATCGCGGAGATCACACCCTTGTTTCCGTGACGTCCGGCCAGTTTGTCCCCCGGCTGGACGCGTCGCTTGATCGCCAGGTAGATCTTGACGATCTTGAGCACCCCAGGCGCCAGATCGTCGCCCTGCGTCAGCTTGCGACGCTTGTCCTCGAACCGATCGTCCAGGTCCTTGCGACGTTCCGCCAGCTGCTGTTCAGCACGCTCCAGCTGCGCATTGAGTTCTTCATCGGCCATACGCAGCTTGAACCACTCCTCGCTGCTCAAACCGTCCAGGTATTCCTCGGTCAACTCGGCGCCTTTCTTCAGCCGCGGACCACCTGCCACTTTCTTGCCCTGCAACGCGCTTTTCAGGCGATAGAACGTGGCACCCTCGACAATCCGGTATTCGTCCTCAATATCCTTACGGACCTTGTCCAGCTGCAGCTTCTCGATCTCCAGCGCACGCTGGTCCTTCTCCAGGCCATCCCGGGTGAAGACCTGAACATCCACTACGGTACCCCTCACACTGGTCGGTACACGCAGTGACGTGTCCTTCACATCCGATGCCTTCTCACCAAATATGGCACGCAGCAGTTTCTCTTCCGGTGTCAACTGGGTCTCGCCCTTGGGCGTGACCTTCCCGACCAGAATATCGCCAGCATCGACTTCGGCGCCGATGTAGACCACGCCGGCCTCGTCCAGCTTGCTCAAGGCACCTTCACCCACATTCGGAATGTCCGCCGTGATTTCCTCGGCACCCAGCTTGGTGTCACGCGCCACGCAGGTCAGCTCCTGGATGTGGATACTGGTCAGTCGGTCCTCGGTGACGACCCGCTCCGAGATCAGGATCGAATCCTCGAAGTTGTAGCCATTCCAGGGCATGAACGCGATACGCATGTTCTGCCCCAGTGCCAGTTCGCCAATATCCACGGACGGACCATCCGCCAGGATATCACCACGGGCGACAATATCGCCTTCGCGCACCAGCGGCTTCTGGTTCATACAGGTGTTCTGGTTGGATCGCGTGTACTTGACCAGGTTGTAGATATCCACACCGGCTTCACCGGCCTCGGTCTCGTCGTCGTTGACCCGTACTATGATGCGTGAGGCGTCCACCTTCTCGATCATGCCACCGTGTTCGGCGACCACACAGACCCCGGAGTCATGCGCCACGTTGCGCTCGAGACCGGTACCCACAAGCGGCTTCTCCGCCCGCAATGTCGGCACCGCCTGACGCTGCATGTTGGACCCCATCAGGGCCCGGTTGGCGTCATCATGCTCCAGGAATGGAATCAGGGCCGCCGCCACGGACACCATCTGCTGGGGAGCCACATCAATATAATTGATCTGTTCCTTCGGCATCAGCGTGGTTTCGCCGTCATAACGCACCGTCACCAGGTTCTCGGTGAAGCGCCCTTTGCTGTCCAGCGAGGCACTCGCCTGAGCGATGACGTACTGCCCCTCATCGATGGCCGACAGAAAGTCGATCTCGTCGGTCACCTGCGTATCCACCACCTTGCGGTACGGCGTCTCCAGGAAGCCATACTGGTTGGTGCGGGCATAGATCGCCAGCGAGTTGATCAGCCCGATATTCGGGCCTTCCGGTGTCTCAATCGGACACA
>JBNJGU010000108.1:0-9943 GCA_051747985.1 Pseudomonadota bacterium
GCAATGAACTCCATGGCCTGCTCCAGCGTGTGCTTCACCGGCGGGGTCAGCAACAGGTTCTCGTCCGTGCCCGAGGCGCGTACGTTGGTCAGCTGTTTGCCCTTGGTGGGGTTGACGACCAGGTCATTGTCACGTGCGTGCAGGCCGACAATCATGCCTTCATACACCTCCACGTTGGGACCGATGAACAGACGGCCGCGCTCCTGCAGCGTGAACAACGCATAGGCCAGCGCCTTGCCCTTCACCATGGAGACCAGCACGCCATTGTGACGGCTGCCGATATCACCGGGCTTGACCACACCATAACAATCAAAAACATGGTTCATGATACCGGAGCCGGACGTCAGGCTGAGGAACTGGGAGCGGAAACCGATCAGTCCCCGGGTCGGGATGGTGAAGGTGATGCGGACACGCCCCTTGCCGTCCGGCATCATGTCCTGCATCTCGGCACGGCGGTAACCGAGCTCCTCGATGACCGCGCCCTGGTGCTCCTCATCACAGTCGATGATCAGCTCCTCGTAGGGCTCCTGCTTCACGCCATCGATTTCCTTGATGATCACTTCCGGGCGCGATACGGCCAGCTCGAAGCCCTCACGGCGCATGGTCTCGATCAATACCGCCAGGTGCAGCTCGCCACGGCCGGAGACCGTGTACTTGTCCGCGCTCTCGCCGGGTACGACCTGCAGCGCCACGTTGTACTTCAGCTCCCGCTCCAGCCGGTCCTTGATGTTGCGGGTGGTGACGAACTTGCCATCCTGCCCGGCAAACGGCGAATCATTGACCTGGAAGGTCATGCTGATGGTGGGCTCGTCCACGGTCAATGGCGGCAGCGCCTCAATGTATTCGGGATCACAGAGCGTGTCCGAGATGTCCAGGCCATCGATACCGGTGATGCAGATGATGTCACCGGCGCCGGCCTCGTCCACGTCGACGCGCTCAAGCCCCATATGCCCCTTGACCTGGAGGATACGACCCCTGCGTTCCGCGCCGGTACGACTGACGATGACCACCTGCATGTTGGGACGGGCGACACCGCCGGTCACCCGGCCCACGCCGATCACACCGACATAGCTGCTGTAGTCCAGCGCACTGATCTGCATGCGGAAAGGCGCATCGGGATCCACCTCCGGCGCCGGTACCCGGTCCACGATCATCTGCAACAGGGGCGTCATGTCATCGGCCAGTTCGTCAGCCTCGGGCCCGGCGACGCCATTCAGCGCCGAGGCATAGATGACCGGAAAATCCAGCTGCTCTTCGGTGGCGCCGAGCTGATCGAACAGATCCAGTACTTCGCCCACCACCCAGTCCGGACGCGCGCCGGGACGGTCGACCTTGTTGATCACCACGATCGGCTTCAGCCCCTTGTCGAAGGCTTTCTGGGTTACGAACCGGGTCTGGGGCATGGGGCCGTCCACGGCGTCAACCAGCAGCAATACACTGTCCACCATGGACATGACACGCTCCACCTCGCCACCGAAATCGGCGTGGCCGGGCGTATCCACGATATTGATCCGGTACTCGCGCCAGTCGATGGCCGTGTTCTTGGCCAGGATGGTGATGCCACGCTCACGCTCCTGGTCATTGGAGTCCATGACTCGCTCGACCGGCTGGCCCCGGTCACTCAGCGTGCCGGACTGCTGCAGCAGTTTGTCGACCAGCGTGGTCTTGCCGTGGTCGACATGGGCGATGATGGCGATGTTGCGGATATTCTCGATCACAGGGATATACTCCGGCCGGCACCCGCGGTCCGTTGAACAGACACACTCAGGCGCCTGCGTCAGGTCTGATTTGCGGTGACAGCAAGCGAAATGGCGCCGGATTATACCTGATCGACGACGATACAGGAAGCCCGGTCGGCGCGGAACGCGTTCACGGCGATTCCCGGTCGTGGCCGATGAAGCGGTACCCCACCCCGGGCTCGGTTTCCAGATAACGGGGTGCCCCGGGCCGGTCCTTCAGTCTGCTCCTCAGTTTGCCGATGAACACCCTCAGGTAATGCGTATCATCCAGATGACTGTCACCCCAGAGCGCCGACAGGATCTGCCGCTGAGTGACGATCCGGCCCTGCGCACGCACCAGCATGCGCAGCAGGGCAAATTCCTTGCGGGACAATTTCACCGGCACGCCATCCAGTGACACGCGATGATCCTGGAAACAGATGCGCAGATGCCCGTCATCGAAACCGGAAATGTCTCCGGCATCCTCGGAGCGGCTGCGCAACAACACCCGGATCCGGGCCAGCAGCTCCTGGATACTGAACGGCTTGACTACATAGTCGTTGGCACCGGCGTCCAGCGCCGTCACCTTGTCACGTTCCTGGTTGCGGACGGACAGCATGATGACCGGGCCGATGAATGTCTCGCGCAGTTCCCGCAGCACCTCCTGACCATCAATGTCCGGCAATCCCAGATCCAGCACCACCAGATCCGGCCGCCCAAGCGCCGCGCTGCTCAACCCCTCCGCCCCGGAGGCGGCCTCCAGCACCTCATAGCCTTGCGCGACCAGTCCGATCCGCAGAAACCGCCGTATCTGCGGCTCGTCATCGATGATGAGAATGGTCGCCATCCTGCTTCCCCTCCCGGATACCACCCCGCAGCGCGACATCCATGGGCAATGTCATCTCCACCATGCAGCCATGGCCTTCCGGAGCGTCACTGACACGCACCGAGCCGCCATGTGCGCCGATCATGCCCTTGCAGATGGCCAGACCCAACCCGCTGCCGGCCGCACGCCGGTCACCCCGCGATGAAGAATGGAACATGTCGAATACCGCGGACCTCTCATTTTCCGGAATACCCGGTCCTTCATCAATCACCCGGAACAGCAGGTCGTCGTGTTTCCGCTGAACCCGAATCCGGATCGTTGACCCACGCGGCGAGAATTTCACGGCGTTATGCAGTACGTTGAATATCGCCTGTTCGAGCAATGCCGCGTGGACGTGCAGAAGCGGCAGGGTACCCTCCACCGCGAAATCGATGGCATGCTCGTCAAGATGCGGCCTGATGCGTACCAGCACATGATCGACCAGATCTTCCACACTGACCCAGTCGCGCTCCAGTGCAAGCGTACCGCTTCCCAGCCGCGTCATGTCCAGCAGGTTCTGGGTATAATCATCCAGCCGACGGGCCTCGTTCATGATCGACTCAAGCAGCTCCGCGCGCTCTTCTGGTGGCAGTGCATCACTCATCTCCAGCAAGGTCGAGGCAGCCCCCGTCATCGCCGTAAGAGGCGTCCGGAAGTCGTGTGACACCGAAGAGAGCAGGGAAGAGCGCAGCATCTCCCTTTCCTTCTCGAACCGTTCCCGCGAAAGATCCGCCACCAGCCGTGTCCTGCCCAGGGCCAGACCGGCCTGCTGCACAAGCAGTTCCGTATAGTCGAATACTCCGGGGGAAACGATCCGATCTCCACAATGCAGCAAGACGAACGCCACCAGTTCATCACCGGCCAGCAACGGCAACGCGATCCACGGTGGCCGCTTCAGTACCGGAATGGTCCTGGCCGATGAGGATCGGTCCAGGAGTGCATCGATTCGCCGTCTCAGACGGATATCGACATCGGCGCCCGACGACTCCCAATCCACCTGATCTTCCCACACCCGCGCCACATGGCACTCCATGCCGGTCTGCCGCGACATCGCCGTCAACAATGCCTCGATCACCTCTTCGTCATGTATGGCCAGTGTCAGGCGCTGCATCAACTCGAGTTCGATCCGGGCGAAGCGATCCTTGCCCTGCAACAGCGCCAGCTTCTCCTGGAAAGTGGCCGCCAGTCGGCCGACCACGACCGCAACCACCAGAAACCAGGCCACCGTGATCACATCATCCTGGCGCACCATCATCAATGTGCCACGCGGTTCCGTGAAAAAGAAATTCAGCGCCAGAAAACCGAGCCCGGCACAGGCAAGCGCCGGTCTGATACCTCCATTGATGGCTGCCAGAACCACGGCGACGATGTACACAAGAGACAGGTCATTGGTCCGCGGGAGATACTGATCCATGCCCAATGACACCAGGGTGGCCGCCGCGCTCAGAAGCAGCGCCACGCCATAGGGGGCGGATCGTAAATCCGTGAGTCTGCGCAGCTGCCAGGGCATCATTTCTTCATTGTCGCCAGAATCCGGACGTGAAGGGAACAATGATGGCCATGAACTCCAGACGCCCCATGACCATACCAAGACATAGCACCCATTTCGCGGCATCCGGCAGTGACGCGAAATTTCCCGCCGGACCGATGGTATCGCCCAGCCCCGGGCCGACATTCATCAGCGCGGTGGCCGCGCCACTGACGCTGGTGACCAGATCCAGACCCAGGGCGGTCAGCACCAGCGTGAACACCACGATGCTGCACGCCAGCAGAAACAGATAGGCCACCAGGGAATCCTGGATCTCGCCGTTGATCACCACGTTGTTGTACTTTCTCACGATCACCCTGTTCGGGTGCACGGCACGGCTGATCTGATCCCGGATCACCAGCATACACAACTGCAGCCGAAAGATCTTGATACCGCCACTGGTGGAACCCGAACAGCCACCGACAAACGTCGCGAACAGGAATATCGCCACAACAAAGGTGCCCCATTGTCCATAGTCGTCACTGGCATACCCGGTGGTGGTGACGACGGACACCAGGTTGAATGCCGCATGCGTGACCGCCTCCGCCAGGCCGGTCCCGGAGGTCAACATTCTGTACCCGGCCACCAGCAGGACCAGCGTCGTCAATATACCCAGCAGCGCCATGATCTGCCGGTCGATGAACACCCGGGCACTGTGCTCTTTCATCATGCGGACGTAGAGTACAAAAGGGATGGCACCGGACAGCATGAAAACGATACCGGTCCAGAGAATGGCGTGGGAACTGAACTGCCCGAATGACGCATCCGATGTGGAATACCCGCCCGTGGCGACCGTCGTCAATGCGTGATTGATCGCATTGAACGGACTCATCCCGTTGAGATGGTAGATGGCGGCGCACAGCAGGGTGAGCACGATATAGGCCAACAGCATGCGCTTGAGCAAGGTGGGCGCGCGCAATGCGACCCGATCCGACCACTCGGAGGACTCGGTGCGGAACAACTTCATGCCGCCCACTCTGAGAAACGGCAGCACCGCCGCCGCCATGCCGATGATGCCGATGCCACCCCGCCACTGGATCTGGGAACGCCAGAGCAACAACTCGGGCGAGAGCCGATCCAGACCGACCAGTATGGTGGAGCCCGTGGTGGTCATTCCCGATACGGCTTCAAACACGGCGTCGGTGACGGACAACTCCAGCGCGCTGAACAGCAGCGGCAGCGAACTGAATACCGGCAATACCACCCAGGCACCCGCCGTGATCAGGAACATCTGCCGGGGCAGCAGTCCGTGACCGGAGTGATGCCACCGCCCAAGGAGCCAACTGATACCCCCGACAACCAGTGTCAGACCGCCCGCCATGATGAACGGCCATGTCTGCTGCATCCCGCTCCGGAAAGCCAGCGCGGTCGCGGGCAACATGAAAACCGCCAGCGCCATCAGGCCCGCTCCAATCACCATCAACGCCGGGGAAAACAGTTTCATGCCGTGATGATAAGGATTCCGGGCGTAAACTCTCCATTCACTGAACGTCACCCGGGCGTAAAATATCCGTAAACGCCGGGGCTGCAGTCACCCGAGGTGATCAGGCATACACTCGCATCAGGGGCGATACACGCAGACGTTGGTATGTCCGGCATCACGCAGATGCGAGGCCTGGAGTCGGCTCATGATGCCCTTGTCGCAATACAACAGATATTGTCGCCCGGGATCCAGCTCCGCAAACCGGGTGCGCAGCTGATAGAAAGGCAGGGACCGCAGCTCGACCCCCTCGTCCAGTGACAGCGGTTGCAGCTCCTGCTCATCGGGATGACGGATGTCCAGCACCACGGCGCCGGCGGGAATCTCGTGCAGCTCCTCCGGTTCCAGCACCTGCCGGTCGAGCGTCTCCACCACCTGATCGATACGCTGCACTTCGGCATCATGGACCGCCTGCTCCAGCACCGCCATATCCATCCTGGCCTCCTCGGCCTCGACCCGGTGCCGTCTGGCGCGCGTGGTGGGTTTTACCGAAATCACGCCACAATACTCGGGCACGTTGCGAGAAAACTCCTCGGTACCGATGCGCCGGGCAATGTCGATGATCTCCTGTTTGTTGGTGGTGGCCAGCGGGCGCAACACCAGCCGATCGGTCACCGAATCGATCAGCGCCAGGTTGGGCAGGGTCTGGCTGGATACCTGGGCGATGCTCTCGCCGGTGACCAGGGCATCGATGTCCATGGACTCGGCCACCCGATCCGCGGCGCGCAACATCATACGCTTGAGGACAACTCCCATATGCGAGTTGTCGACCCGGGTGAGAATTTCCTCCACCACGCGCTCGAACGGAACAGTGATGAACTGCACCCGCTGCGAGGCTCCATAGCGCATCCACAGGTAGACGGCCACCTCTTTCACCGCCAGTTCGTGTTCACGACCACCCAGATTGAAAAACAGGTAATGTGTCATCAGGCCCCGACGGATACACTGGAACGACGAGACCGCCGAATCGAACCCACCGGAGATCAGTGACAGCACCGGTTCCTGCGTACCCAGCGGGTAGCCGCCAAGGCCACGCGCATGACGTCGCACCATGTAGAGCGTGTTATGGCGGATCTCGAGCCGCACCACGTGCTCCGGATCCTTCAGGCTCACCCCTGCCGGTCGGCACTCACGCATCAGGCCCGCACCGACATGTCGCTCGACATCGACCGAATTGAAATCATGACGGCCCTGCCGCTTGCAGCGCACCGCAAAGGTGCGGCCTTCCAGCTCCCGGCAATGAATATCGATGGCGCGCTGCAACATGTCATCCAGATCCGACAGCTCGTACGCATCGACCGCCTGCACCGTATCGATGCCCGGAGTACGCAGCAGGCAGTCGAACACGCGGCCCCCCGTGACCGGGTCATCCGTCGAGGTCTCCACTTCGAGAATATCCCAGGTTCCCCGGACTTCCGCTCCCTCATCGATGCGTGTCACCAGCGTGCGCACGTTTCGACGCAGCGTTTTGATAAAGCGCTTGCGTACCGGGCGCGTTTTGATGATGATTTCAGGGAAGAAGCGTACTACAAACAGCATCGATACCTCGTTGACTGAACATTTCGCACCTTTATGGTGCGCATTGATTCATGCAGCACCATTACGGTGCATTATTGCGGGTCGCTTTGCACAAACCCGCCGTTTCTGGCGGGCCACAGCCGGTTTCGGCAGTGGCACATATCTTGCTAACCTATGGGCACACCGTTTCGCCGGCGGGCACCATTATAGTGCTGCTGACTGTCGATGTAGAGTGCGGGCAGGATTTGCCGCGGAACCGTGAACCGATCATCATGACAGGAGTGACGCCATGGGCGGACACTCCAAAACAAACCGGGGGCGCGAAGATGCCCCGTTCTCGATCACACGGAGGATCAAGAATGTCCGAGAAGACGCTGAACTTAATCAAAGAGAACGATGTAAAGTGGGTTGACCTCCGTTTTACTGACACCAAGGGCAAGGAGCAACATGTCACGTTCCCGGCCGCGGCCGTGGATGACGATTTCATGGAAGGCGTGATGTTCGACGGCTCGTCCGTCGCCGGCTGGAAAGGCATCAACGAGTCCGACATGATCCTGCGCCCGGACGACAGTTCGGCACTGCTTGACCCCTTTGCCGATGAGCCGCAGGTCAACGTACGCTGCGACATCATCGAACCGCGCACCATGCAGGGCTACAACCGAGACCCGCGCTCTGTGGCCGGTCGCGCCGAGGAATACCTGAAGTCCACCGGAATCGGTGACATGGCCTTCTTCGGACCCGAGCCCGAATTTTTCGTGTTCGACTCGGTGAAGTGGGAAAACAGCATGGGACACTGCTCGTTCACCATCGATGCCGAGGAGTCCAGCTGGTCCACCAACCAGGACTTCGAAGGCGGCAACATGGGACACCGGCCCAAGGTCAAGGGCGGCTACTTCCCGGTTCCGCCGGTCGACTCGCTGGCCGACCTGCGCGGCGCCATGTGCGACGCGATGACCGCCATGGGCCTGGAAATCGAGCTGCACCATCACGAGGTCGGCAACGCCGGTCAGTGCGAAATCGGCACGCGCTTCAACACGCTGGTGAAGAAAGCCGACGAGATGCAGGTATTCAAGTACTGCGTCCATAACACCGCCCACATCTTCGGCAAGACGGCAACGTTCATGCCCAAGCCCGTGGTCGGTGACAACGGTAGCGGCATGCACGTGCACCAGTCCATCTCCAAGGACGGGAAGAACATCTTTGCCGGCGAAGGTTACGCTGGACTGTCCGAGGAAGCGTTGTACTACGTGGGCGGCATCATCAAGCACGCACGCGCCCTGAACGCCTTCGGCAACGCGTCCACCAACTCCTACAAGCGACTGGTGAAAGGCTTCGAGGCGCCGACCCTGCTGGCCTACTCATCACGCAACCGCTCGGCGGCCATCCGGATTCCGTATATCCTCGGCGGCAACCCGAAGGCTGTACGCATCGAAGCCCGCTTCGGTGACTGTACCGCCAACCCGTACCTGTACTTCGCCGCGCTGCTGATGGCCGGCCTTGACGGTATCAAGAACAAGATCCACCCGGGCGATCCGTCCAATAAGGACCTGTACGACCTGGAGCCGGAAGAAGAAGCGGAAATCCCGAAAGTGGCGTTCACCTTCGACCAGGCCCTGGACGCGCTGGACGAGGACCGCGACTTCCTGAAGGAAGGCGGCGTGTTCTGTGACGACCTGATCGACGGCTACCTGGAGCTGCGTCGTGAGGAATGCATGCGGTTGAATTCGGCTACGCATCCGGCGGAGTTCGATATGTACTACAGCGTGTAACTGCTCGCTGTACGACTGACGAAGAGCCCGGCTCCCCATGGGAGTCGGGCTTTTTTGTGGGTATCGATTCACTCTGGAGGTACCGTTGCCGCCCGGGCGGGGCGGGTAGTGCCGGGATGGGAAGAAGCCGGGCGGGGACGGTCGCAGCTTTTCCGGCGTCTGGCCATTGCTGCGTAACTCGACGAACACCGCCTTCGGCGGTGCTTCGGACTCAGACAGTACTCGCGGAATACATGGCCAGACGCCGGAAAAGCTATACGCGCCCTGATTGTCCCCGCCCGGCTTCTTCCCACCCCGGCACTACCCGCCCCGCCCGGGCTCTACCGTTCCCTCCATATAGCTGGTTTCTTCCGGACTCAACGGCGGCAATCATAGTTGCATGACAGCTGCATCATCCGGGCCAGAGTACGAGAAAACGCCTGCGCCTTCCCCGAACACAAATCAGACCACCAATCAGTAGTGTTGGCACCGTTGAACGGACAAGAGGTCGAGCCCCGGTGGCGGGAGCGTTGGTTCGGGGACAATCAGGGCGCGTTCAGGCTTGGCGGCGGACGGGCATGTTTTTCGCGAGTACTGTCCGAGTCCGAAGTGCCGCCCTGGCGGCACTCGTCGAGTTACGCAGCAATGCCCGTCCGCCGCCAAGCCTGCGCCCGTCCCCGAGCCAACGCTCCCGCCACCGGGGCGTCGAACACCGCTCCGCACCATATTGGTGCACAACATGCTATAGTATCCCGACAAGCACCCCCACGAACCACGCCGCCAGTGGGCACGAACCCTGCCGTGCACGGCAATAACGCACTGCGGGAACCATCGCCCGAATCTGGTTCGCTTATTGCATGAGCAGTGCCGACACTATCCACGCAATCGACGGACGGGCATCACATTGACACTGGACAGCCTACAGAAACACCTGCTCGATAACCTCACCACCGGCGTCATCGCACTCGATGATGATCTGCATCTCCGCTACATCAACCTGGCGGCGGAAAGCCTGCTGGCATTGAGTGGTCGTCAGATCATGGGCGCGCCACTTGGTGACCTGATCATAGACGGCGAGCAGGACAT
>JBNJGU010000109.1:0-9858 GCA_051747985.1 Pseudomonadota bacterium
GTGCACGGTACGGGGCAGGTCCGGTCCCGCCGCCAGTCCATGCCAGGGGTGCGGGCGGGAACGGTTGTACGATTCGTTGCTCATCGCTTGGGGATTCCTTGTGATCATAGTGAGACAGTGGGTGGAAAAGCGGCGCGCATTATAGCAGCCGCCGCCAGCGGATGGCAGGGTCAGGTCGGGCGCGCGAAACCGCTGTCATCCACGCTTTCCAGCAGGGCCGCGAGCTGCAGCAGGCGATGATCCTGTCCCCAGGCGGCACTGAACATCACCCCCACGGGATGGCCGCTTGGATTGCGGTGCATCGGCATCGACAGGCTGGGTTGCCCGGTACCGTTGTACAGGGCCGTGAATCCGCTGTAGGCATTGAAACGCTGCGCATACTCGCGGATGTCGCCATTCATGTCGAGCCAGCCCAGCTCGGCGGCGGGGTGGGTCAATACCGGTGACAGTACCACGTCGTGATGGCGGTGGAACGCCTGCATCTGCCACTCCGCCTGCTTCAGGGTGTCCAGTGCCTCGAGGTAGTCGGTGGCCGTGGTGGTCAGGCCGCGGGCCGCCATGCGACGGGTCGCTTCCTCCAGCGGTGACTGATCCAGCGCGGCGGCGCCATCGTCACCCAGCGCCGGCTTCAGGATCTGGGCCACGTGGACATTGATCAGTGTGCCCATGGCCTGCCCCAGAGCCTGATAATCGACCGGTGGACGCTGCTCTTCGACGATCATTCCGGCGTCCTCGCACAACTTCACCGTGTGGTCGAGCGCGGCCAGGCAATCGTCGTGTACGACAGCGCCGCCAGGGTGCTGGCGCTGCAATGCGATCCGCAATCGGCCGGGCTGGCGATTGTGGCTCTGGTAACAGGACTCACCAAAGGCGGGCAGGGCGAACCAGTGGGGTTGTTCCAGCCGCAGCACATCCAGAAAAGCGGCGCTGTCTCGGACGCTGCGGGTCAGCACATGGTTGACACTCATGCCGCTCCAGGCGCTGCCGATATCGTTCTCCACCACGGTCAGGCCACGGCTGGGCTTGAGCCCCACCAGACCACAGCAGGCGGCGGGGATGCGGATGGAGCCGCCGCCGTCGCTACCATGGGCGGCGGGTACGATGCCCGCCGCCACTGCCGCGGCGCTGCCCCCGCTGGAGCCGCCCGGTGAATGACCCGGTGCCTCCGGGTTCTGACAGGGACCGTACAATGCACTTTCCGTGGTGATGGTCAGGCACAGCTCGGGGATGTTGGTCTTGCCGAACAGCAGCAGGCCGGCCTCACGGAAACGCCGGGCCACCAGACTGTCGGTTTCCGCCACCTGGTCGGCGAACAGCCGGCTGCCATGGGTCTGCGGCCAGTCGGCGACGGCGGCCATGTCCTTGATGAGAAACGGGACACCCTGCAGTGACGAGAGATCATCGGTGGCCACCGACCCCATGGCCACGGCGGCGGCACGAGCCTCCTCGAAGCCCCGGTGCACGATGGCATTCAGTCCGGGGTTGAGCGCCTCGGCACGGGCGATGGCTGACTCCAGCAGTTCGGCGGGGGAGACCTCCCCGGTCTGGAGCAGCGAGGCCAGGCTGATGGCGTCATGGCGCGGATATTCTTCCGGTGTCAGCATGATCAGAGTCCGTCCTTCGGCGTCAGTGACAGACCACTCTTGTCGGGTCGGTCCGATGTTGGCGTTTCCCCGTCGGACAACTGGACGCGCAGCCTGAGGTTGTTTTTGGAATCAGCGTTTTTGAGTGCCTCCTCCAGCGAGATCTGCCCGGCCTTGTACAGATCGAACAGGGCCGCGTCAAAGGCCTTCATGCCCTGTTCCTCGGACTTCTCCATCACTTCCCGGATCTCGTCCACCTTGCCGGTCTTGATCAGGTCCTGGACCCGGGGCGTGCCCAGCAACACCTCGATGGCGGCGGCACGCTTGCCATCGGGTGTGGGTATCAGGCGCTGCGAGACCAGTCCGCGCAGGTTCAGGGACAGATCCAGAAACAGTTGCTTGTGGCGCTCTTCCGGGAAAAAGTTGATGATGCGGTCCAGTGCCTGACTGGCATTGTTGGCGTGCAGGGTGGACAGGCACAGGTGACCGGTCTCGGCAAAGGCGATGGCATGCTCCATGGTCTCGCGACTGCGGATCTCGCCGATCAGAATGACATCCGGCGCCTGTCGCAGCGTGTTCTTGAGGGCCTCGTCATAGCTGAGGGTATCCATGCCCACTTCCCGCTGATTGACCAGGCAGCCCTTGTGCGGATGGATGAACTCCACCGGATCTTCGATGGTGACGATGTGTCCGTCGCTGTTGATGTTGCGGTAGTCCAGCAGGGCGGCCAGCGAGGTGGATTTGCCGGTGCCGGTGCCGCCGACGAACAGCACCAGACCGCGTTTTTCCATGATCAGTTGCGTGAGGATTTCCGGCAGGCCCAGTTTGCGCCAGTCTGGCAGGTCGGTCTTGATGTGCCGCGCCACCAGGCCGACTTCCCCGCGTTGCCGGAAGATGTTGATGCGAAACCGGCCGATGTCGGGATCGGCGATCGCCAGGTTCATTTCCAGGTGTTTCTCGAACTCGGCGATCTGCTCCGCGCTCATGATCTGCCAGGCGATCTTGCGGATGGACTGTCCCTGCAGGTTCTGTGAACTCAGCCGGACCAGATGGCCGTGGGCCTTGATGCTGGGCGGGGCGCCGTCGGTCAGGAACAGGTCGGAGGCTTCCTTCTCCACCATGATGCGCAGCAGATCCTTGAATCCCATGAGTGCCAGCCTCCTGTGTCTGTGTGTCCGTCCGTCTTGCGCGGTTTTCAGTCGAAGCGGCTGCCAGTGTACCAGTTGACCGGGCGCGACGTGTCATCCACCTGGCCGACCACATCCAGCACCAGGGCGAACAGGGCCATTCGCACCAGCACTCCGTTATCGGCCTGACGGAAGATGGCCAGATTGGGATGCTGGTTCAGGTCATTGTCCAGCTCATTGGCCTCGGCGCGCGAATCACGTGGCATGGGGTGCATGATCACGGTGTTGGGCTGGCAGTATTGCGTGTAGGTCGCCTGGTTCAGACGGAAGCGCCCCCGGTACAGATCCGCCTCGATGCGGTCGTGGAAACGCTCTTCCTGGATCCGGGTCAGGTAGACGATCTCGTTGCCGGTCAGGCCGTTTTCCATGTCCTCGGTCTCCACCACTTCATGGCCGCGCTCGCGCAGGTCGCGGACGATTTCCTCCGGCATGCGCAGTTCGGGTGGCGATATCAGGGTGAAGCGCACATTGTCGTAAAGCTGGATCAGGCGCGACAGGCTGTGTACGGTGCGGCCGTATTTCAGGTCTCCGATCATGGCGATATGCATGCCGTCCAGATGCTCGCGCCGCGAGCGCAACTCCTTGCGGATGGTGTACAGGTCCAGCAGCGCCTGGCTGGGGTGCTCGTTGTGCCCGTCGCCGCCGTTGATCACCGGCACCCGGCTGGCACGGGCGAACTCGGCCACGGAGCCGGGCTGGGGGTGGCGCATGACGATGATGTCACTATAGCCGCTGAGCACACGGGCGGTGTCGTACAGTGACTCGCCCTTGCTCAGCGATGAGGCCGAGATGCCCGTGGTTTCCCGGACCTCGCCGCCCAGCAGATTGAAGGCGCAGCCGAAACTGACGCGGGTACGGGTGCTGGATTCGAAGAACATGTTGCCGAGTATCGCACCGTCCAGTACGGAGGTGATGCGCTGACGGTGGGCATACGGTTCCATCTGATCCGCCACCTTGAACACGCGCTCGACATCTTCGCGTTCGAACTGGGATACGCTCAATATGTGGCTGCCGGGGAATTGCATCGTGCTGCCTGCCTCTCCTGCTCTTTCCTGTCTGTTGCCTGTGTTACAGTTCCGTGGCTGCAATCATACACAGGAGTCCCGGTGGCCACCACAATCTATTGGCATGACTACGAAGCATTCGGGGCCGATCCGCGTCGCGACCGTGCCTCCCAGTTCGCCGGTGTCAGGACCGACGAGGCGCTGAACATCATCGGCGAGCCGCTGGTCATCCATTGCCAGCCGTCGCCGGACATGCTGCCGCATCCGGAGGCGTGTCTGCTGACCGGGATCACGCCCCGGCTGGCACGGGAGCAGGGTGTGCCCGAGGCGCGTTTCATCAGCATGATCCATCAGGAAATGTCGCAGCCGGGCACCTGCTCGGCGGGTTATAACAGTATCCGTTTCGACGACGAGATGACCCGCCACCTGCTGTACCGCAACCTGTTCGATCCCTATGAACGGGAGTGGAAGGACGGCAATTCGCGCTGGGACATCATCGACATGTTGCGGCTCTGTCATGCTCTGCGACCGGAGGGCATCGAATGGCCGCGGCGCGATGACGGCACCCCGAGCTTCCGGCTGGAGGCATTGACCGCGGCCAATGGTATCGGCCACGAGGAGGCGCACGACGCGCTGGCCGATGTCCATGCCACCATCGCCATGGCCGCGCTGGTCCGTCGCGCCCAGCCCCGGCTGTACGATTACGTGTTCGGCCTGCGCCGCAAGCGGGCCGTGCAGGCGCAGATCGACCTGGTCGGGCAACGGCC
Organism: Pseudomonadota bacterium; assembly: GCA_051747985.1. Classification (GTDB taxonomy): domain Bacteria; phylum Pseudomonadota; class Gammaproteobacteria; order Pseudomonadales; family Pseudohongiellaceae; genus PWQG01. Next base: position 4,542 of record JBNJGU010000109.1, read on the forward strand.
GTTTCTGCATGTCTCGGCCCTGTATGGACGTGATCATGGTGCCATCGCTCCGGTCATGCCGCTGGCGCCGCATCCGGTCAACAGCAACGGCATCATCGTCTGTGATCTTCGCGGTGATCCGGCGGACTGGGTCGATCTCGATGCCGATACGCTGCGTCAGCGCCTGTTCGCGCCGCGCGGTTCGCGTCCGGACGATGAGCCCCGGGTGCCGCTCAAGGTGCTGCAGATCAACCACTGTCCGGTGATCGCGCCGATGAGTACCCTGGAGGCGGATCGCGCCGGATATCTCGATATCGACCGTTCCCGTTGCCAGCGGCACTGGGAGCAGCTACGCCAACGCGATGATCTGCCGGCCATCCTGCAGGCGGTCTATGCGCCGCCGGACGAGACCCCGGGGTCGGGTGGACCGGAGGACCCGGATTTCATGCTGTATGCCGGTGGATTTTTCGGCGCCGCCGACAAGGCGGCGATGCGCCAGATACGCCAGCTGCCACCGGAGGTGCTGGCCGAGCGGCATTTTGACTTCCAGGACCCGCGCCTGCCGGAAATGCTGTTCCGGTACCGCGCGCGCAATTATCCGCATACGCTGCGGGAATCGGAGCAACAGCACTGGCGTGAGTTCTGCGCGCAGCGCCTGCGGCGCCAGCCGACGGAGGAGGGCGCCGGCCCGACGCTGGACGAGTTCAATCACCAGCTGGGGATGCTGTCGGAGCAGCCATCGGTCGATGCGGAAGCGGTCCGCATCCGGCGTGAACTGGAGCACTGGCGTGACGAGGTCTGCCGATTTGCCGGTATATCCGGAAATGAGTAGAATTCCGCGCGTCACTAACAGAGGCAACCAGCCATGGATCCGTTCGCGGAAATCAGACCCTACAATGATGAAGAGATCCGTCCGGTCCTGGACCGGCTGCTGGACGACGATGATTTCATCCGCAGCCTGACCGCGTTCGCCTGTCCGCGATTCAACCGCTGGCTGCCGGCACCGGCGCGCTGGCTGACGCGTCGGGTTTTGCGTCGACAACTGCGTGATGTGCACGATGTCTCCAGCATGCAGGACGTCATCGCCGGATACATGGACAAGATGATCGAGCGCACCACCACGAAGTTGACGAATTCGGGACTCGATCGTCTGTCGCCGGAAAAGCCCTACCTGTTCATCAGCAATCACCGCGACATCGCCATGGATCCGGCCTTCGTCAACTACATGCTGTACCACGCCGGTTTCGATACCCTCTACATTGCCATCGGCGACAATCTGCTCAAGCGTCCCTTCGTCACCGACCTGATGCGTCTGAACAAGAGTTTCATCGTCAAACGCTCGCTGAAGGGGCGTGAACTGCTGAAATCCTCGAAGCAATTGTCCGCCTACATTGATCACTGTATTGGACTGGGCCGCAATGTCTGGATTGCCCAGCGGGAAGGCAGGGCCAAGGACGGTGTCGACCGCACCGAAACCGGACTGCTGAAAATGCTGGGCATGGCCCGCAAGAAGGAAGGACTGGGGGCGGCGCTGGAGGCGTTGAACATCGTGCCAGTGGCGATTTCCTACGAGTTCGATCCCTGTGATGCGCTCAAGGCCGACGAGCTGTACCAGAAAGAGACCACAGGCACCTACGAGAAGGACGAGAACAGCGACATCAACAGTATCGTCACAGGCATGATCGATTTCAAGGGTCATGTGCATGTGGCATTTGGCACGCCGCTGACGGATGTCAGTGACGATGCCGAAGAGGTGGCGGCCAGTATCGATCGCCAGATCATCCGCGAATACCGCCTGCAGGGCACCAATCGGCTGGGGCTGGAAGAGCTCGCCCGAATCGAGCCCTCCGCCGTGCCGGCGCTTCAGGCCATGCCGGACTGGCATATCGAGGACGGCAGCCGCCGGCAGTTCCGGGAACGCCTGGAGGCGGTGGAATCTCCGTTGCGGCCCTATATGCTCAAGATGTACGCCAATCCGGTCATCAGTCGCCACGCCGCTCAGACGTCGGATCCGTTCGCGGTCGACGACGCTGATCCGTCGACGCGGGTCGAGCCCGGGGACTGATCGGGGTGACCGGTTTCAGCGGATGCGTTGCAGGCGTTTGTCGAAGGCCTGGCGATCGGCGCTGGTCAGCGGCCCCATGCACAGCAATGTGATCAGGGACTCTCCCAGTTTCTGCGAGCGGGTGGCGGCATCGGTCAGACCCTGCCCCAATCCCTGCTTGAGGTGCTCCAGCTGGCGCTGCATGCGCACCGGCCTGTCCTCGGCCGGAGAGTCCAGGCCGGCCTGGATTTCCAGTTCGATGCACAGGATCCGGGCCTGTTCGGCGTTGTCGCTGGCCAGTTTCTTCAGCGTTTCCGCATCCGCGTTCTCCAGTTGCTCGAAACGTTGCCGCAGCGCCTCCCGTTCCCGGCCTTCCGCGGGCATCCGCGCTGATTCGCGGCTTTCCCGCAGCGCCTCCAGATCCGGGGACTGACCGGCCAGCCGTTGTTCCTCGGCCTCCTGGCACAGTTTCGCCACCGGCCTCAATGTGTCCAGCAGCGCCTGGTGCTTCTTGCCGATGCGTGGTCGGGGCGGGGCGGCGCTCTTGCGATTGTCACGGGCCTGGTCGCGCGGTCCGCCGGGTCCCTGCTTCCGGGCGGGCTTGCCGGAAGGGGCGGGGCGACGGGCGAAAAGCGCATCACAGTGCTTGCGGAAGGTCTCCCACAACTGACGCTCGTCCTTGTGCGGTGCCGGGCCCACCTGTTTCCATTCCTTCTGCAGCCGTTTCGCTTCCTGCAGCGCGGCGGGCAGATCCTCGGATTCCAGCAGGGCCTCGACCTGCTGGACCAGCTGCTTCTTGCGCACCGCATGGGCCTGCAGGGTTTTGCGTCGTGCGTTGCGCAGCGATTTCAGCACATCGTTGAAGCGGCCCTGTAGCGCCGCCACCTGTTTCTGTGGCACGGGCGCGAACTTCTTCCATTGGTCCCGCGCCTGTTTCTCCAGGCGGTTCACTTCCCCGATATCGGCCTCTTTCGAGTCGTCCAGGCTGCTCACCCAGGCCTCCAGCTGCTCGCAGATCTGCTTGCGCTCCGCCAGATTGTGCCGCATCAGTTTCTTGCGTTCCTGGAAGTAGGCCTTGCAGGGTTCGAACGCCTCCCGTCCCAGTTCGTTGAACTGCTGCCACAGGGGGTCGGCCTCGTCCGGCGTGCCGTGGGCGTGCCAGGTATCCTGCAGCGCACGGATCTTTCTGGCCCGGGTGGCCAGGTGCATGTCGCTGTCGCGCAGGGCTGTCATGGACTCGATCAGCGCCTGTTTCTCCGTTTCCGGGAATGGAGCAGAGGCCAGTTCCGCCCTGTCGGAGGCGGAGGCTTCTTCCACGGTGTCTGGACTGTCCGCCGCCCGGGGGGATTCCGGCTCCGCCGGACGTTCCGCACGCTCCGGGGTCTCGGATGCGGTCCCGGCCTCCGTGCCCTCTGGCGGGGTCCCGGGCTGTTCCGGTTCCCGGGAACCGGTGCTGGCTGTGCTGTCCTGTTCGCTGGCGGTCTCGTCGGCCGTGCGATGGGCCTGTTCGTCGGAATGATCTCCGGCTGCAGTCATGTGATCGGTATCCTGTGTCTGTACTGCGCAGACCGTATCATAGCAGACACCTGCTATAATCAAAGCATGTTACCCGAAGCGCTCAAACAGGAAATCCAGCAGGCCTATCGTCAGCTCCAGGAGGCGCGGTCGCTGACGCCACGTTACGGTCAGCGCCTGATGATCGCCGAGATCGCAAAGGCCCTGTCCGCCGCGCCCCCGGTCGAGCAACGGTCGGTGGAGGTGGAAGAGGCGGACGAGGCGCAGGTGCCGACCACCGCCGACGGTACCGCGGTGATCGCGTCCGATGCATCGACCCGGGCGGCCGCGGACGAGATGGGACCGGTCTGCGTGGTGGAGGCCGGCACCGGTACCGGCAAGACGCTGGCGTATGTGCTGGGCACACTGCCGCTGGCCCGGCACCTGGGCTACCGGGTGGTGCTGGCCACGGCCACGGTGGCGTTGCAGGAGCAGATCCTGTACCGCGATCTGCCCGATATCCAGCGTCACACCGATCTGGAATTCAGTTATGCCCTCGCCAAGGGGCGGGGCCGCTATCTGTGCCTGTCCCGACTGGATGTGGCATTGCAGGACAATGCCAGCCAGCAGGCCATGGAAGAGCTGTTCGGCGATGTGCTGGAGACGCCCGATGTCGCCGGCAACCGGGAACTGTACGAGAAGATGCTGGAGGCGGTCAGTGGCGGGCGCTGGGATGGCGACCGGGATGGCTGGGACGGGATAATCAGCGACGCCGACTGGCGGCCGGTCACGGTCGAGCCCGGACAGTGCGCCGGTCAGCGCTGCAGTCACTACAGCAACTGCTGTTTCTACAGGGCCAGGGACGAGGTCCGCAAGGTGGACTGCGTGGTGGCCAATCACGACCTGGTGCTGGTCGATCTGGCGCTGGGTGGTGGCGTCATCCTGCCCGATCCGGAGAAAACCCTCTATATTTTCGATGAGGCCCACCATCTGCCCACCAAGACCAATCAGCATTTCGCCTGCACCACGCTGCTGCGGGGCTCCCTGCAGTGGCTGTCATCCTGCCGCAAGGCACTGGTCAAGATGGGCAGTGATCCGGCGCTGGCCGGCCAGGCCTCGGCGCGGCATGATACCGCCCCGGCACAGCGACAGTTGATGACGCTGGAGGAGGAGGTGGGCGCCGTGCTGCCGCTGTTCGAGCAGATCGCCGGACAGCAGGCGGACGCAGCCGACGGCGGACTGCGTCACACCTTCGAACTGGGCCGTGTGCCGGATGAGGTGCGCAATCTGTCCGAGGGTCTGGGGCAGGGGTTCGCCCTGCTGGAGACGCAGTTGTCCGACGCCAGCAGTGAACTGAGACGGGATATGGAAGAGGCCGACGACCCGGCTGCCCGGCAACAGGCGGAACGCTGGTTTCCACTGATCGGCGGTATGGCCACCCGGGCCCAGGGCAGCCGTGACCTGTGGCGCCATTTTGCCCGCCAGGATCCGGAAGGGCGGGCGCCCTGGGCACGCTGGATGACCGTCATCGAGCAGGGGCAGACCGGGGACCCGGATATCCAGCTGGCCTGCAGTCCGGTACTGGCCGCCGACACCCTGCGGGAGACCCTGTGGCGGCGCTGTGGCGGCGCTGTGCTGACCTCGGCGACGTTGTCGGCTCTGGGGCGCTTCGACGTGCTGGCCATGCGCACCGGATTGCCACCCCACACGGTGTATCACCGCATTGCCAGCCCGTTCAATTATCAGGAGTCGGCGCGCTTCGTGGTGCCGAAGGTGGGGTGTGAACCCGGTGATGCGCGG
>JBNJGU010000110.1:0-9669 GCA_051747985.1 Pseudomonadota bacterium
ACCGGACGGAAGCTGGCCCTGACCACAGGCAGCAACATCGCGCCTGCGATCATGATGAATGCGGGGGGGAAAATCAGATCAGTAATCGTCATAGTATGTATCCGGACGCTTCAATACATAACCCAGCAGCTTGGCGAACACCACCATGGCAAGGCAACTCAGGAAACCGAACAGCGCATAGAAGCCGAACCAGCCGTCCACGCCGAAATAGTCATGAATATCCACGAGAAACTGAGCCATGACGGTCAGGGCCAGTACGGCAGCAAATATCCGCCATAACTTTCTGATCGTTGACGGGCGAACCAGCCAGTGCAGCTCATTCTCGTTGACGGACTCTTCTGTCGGGCGTTCACTCATGACGCTCAACCTCCTATCAAGGTCAATTCGAGATCCAGCAATGGACCATTAAAGAAGAAGAACAACAACGTCAGCGTGGCCGTCGTGCCCAGTGCCAGCACCATGGGAATGGGGGCCTCTCCATGCGCCTTCACTGGCGGTTCACTTTCGGGCTTGAAGAACGCCCTGAAGATGATCGGGAGGAAATAACCCGCGTTCAATGCCGTTGACAGAATCAACACCATCAGCACGAAATAGTTGTCCAGCTGGAATGCGCCGGCGATGATGAACCACTTGGACACAAAACCCGCGGTCGGAGGTACGCCGATCATGGAAAGTGCCCCGATCGCGAATGCCGTCATCGTATAGGGCATGCGCAGGCCGATACCATCCAGCTGACTGATCTCGCTCTTCTTGGCCGCCACATAGATGGCGCCCGCCACAAAGAACAACGTGATCTTGCCAAAAGCGTGCGCGGCAATATGCATCACCGCGCCGATCTCGGCGAACGGCGCCAGCGCCATGGTGGCCATGATGATGTAACTGAGCTGCGATATGGTCGAGTACGCCAGCATGCGCTTGATGTTGTTCTGCCGCAGGGCCACCGCGGAAGCGGCCACCACGGTGAACCCGGCCAGATAAACGGCCAGGCTTTCATAGGGCACGCTCGCCAGATAATCGGTGCCGAAAATGTAGATCACCACCTTGGTGATGGTGAAAACACCCGCTTTCACGACCGCCACGGCATGCAGAAGCGCGGATACCGGGGTGGGAGCCACCATCGCCGCTGGCAACCAGCGGTGAAACGGCATGATCGCGCCCTTGCCGACACCAAACAGGAACAGGAACAGAAGCAGAGTCGCCGAGCCCGCCGCCAGGTTGCCTGCCAGAATGCCGCCTTGTGTGAACTCCAGCGTACCGGCCGCCACGTAGGTCCAGATGATGGCCGGCAGGAAAAAGACGATCGACGCTGTCATCAGGATGCCGAGATACGTCCGTCCTCCGGCCTTGGCCTTGGCATCCCCCTTGTGCGTCACCAGCGGATAGGTCGACAGGGTCAGCACTTCATAGAAAATGAACAGGGTCAGCAGGTTGGCCGAGAAGGCCACACCCATGGCGGCCGCCAATGCAATGGCAAAGCACACATAGAAACGGGTCTGATGCTTTTCCCCCGCTCCACGCATGTATCCGACGGCATACACCGAGGTGACGATCCACAGGCCACTGGCGATCATCGCGAACAGAATCGATAGCGGTTCGGTATTGAAGGCGATACTGACGCCCGGGAATAACTGCACCGCTTCGACATAGATGAACTCGCCGCCGTTGAGTCCAAGCAACACGCGGATCACAAGGCCGAACAGGGTGACGGCGGTGATCATGGTCGCCGCCTCGCGGATGTTCGGCCAACGGCCCAACAGGGCAATGGCTATCGCCCCCAGCGAGGGTACTACCATTGTCAGGATCATGGCGGTATTGGCTGAGATCATGGTGCATTACCTCCCGCCATCAACTGGACCGCCGCCGCTTCCGCGATATCCACTGTCAGTCGCGTGTCGATACCGAAGTACAGATTGGCTGCAATCAGTATCCAGACCGGGATCAATAGACTCATGGGTGCTTCTTTCCGCTCCGGGTTATCAGGTTCCTGGAACCAGCCGGCTTCCACCACCCGGCCGATGTAGATCACGGCCAGCATGGAACCGACCACGATGACGGCCACTACCGGCCACCAGCCGAGCTCCACGGCCGCCATGATCAGGTACCATTTGCTGACGAAACCGACAGTCAGGGGCACACCGATCAGACTGAGACCGCCGAACACGAAGGCCCAGAAAGTGAGTGGCATGGTACGGGCGAGTCCGCGCATCTGATCGAGGTTGGTGCCACCCATACGGTAGGCCACGGCCCCGAGCGTCATGAACAGAGCCCCTTTCATCAGGCCGTGATTGAACATGTGCAATAGCGCCGCGGTCAGGCCCATCGCGGTGCCCATGGCGATACCCAGCACGATGTAACCGATCTGTGCCACGCTGGAATAGGCCAGCATGCGCTTGATATTGGGCTGCGCGACACTCACCGAGGAGGCGCTCAACAGGCCGATGATGGCCAGCGGGATCAATACCTCCGCCAACGGCTCCTGACCGAAACTGAACGGGGCGCCGAAGACCGTGAAGATGAAGCGGATCAGTACGTATACCGCCACCTTGGTGGCCGTGGCGCCCATGAACGCCGTGACCGCCGACGGCGCGTAGGTATAGGCATTGGGCAGCCACAGATGCAGCGGAAACAGTGCCAGCTTCAATGCGATACCGGTGACGATGAAGGCAAAGGCCGTGCGCACCGTCGCGCTGTCCTGGATCTCCGGCAATCGCTCCGCCAGGTCCGCCATGTTCAGGGTGCCGGTCATCACATACAGGAAACCGATGCCGATCAGATAGAACGTCGCGCCGATGGTGCCCATCACCAGATAACTGAACGACGACGTCAACGCCTTCCGGTCACGACCCATGGCGATCAGCGCATAGGTGGCCAGCGAGGAGATTTCGAGAAATACAAAGACGTTGAAGGCATCACCGGTGACCGTGATACCGCATAGCCCCAGCATCTGCAGCAACTGCGCTGAATAGAACAGCGGGGCCTTGTCGTCACCGACTTCCTGTCGGATACTCAGGCGAGCATACGGCAGGATCACACTGGCCAGACCGGTGATCAGCAGCAACAGCAGGGCATTGGCGAGATCGACGCGATACTCGATCCCCCACGGTGGCTCCCAGCCACCCAGCGCGTAACTGAACACACCGTAGTTGGCGACATGCGCCAGCAGAAGCATGCTGCACAGGAAGGAGAACCAGGTGACCAGCGTGGCGATGGCCCAGGGCCAGCGTCCTCCGCGCATCACCGCCACCAACGGTGCCGCCAGCAGCGGCCCGAGCACAATCAGTACAGGCAGATGAGTAAGCATTATAGCGATGAGTCCATGTTATGCAGGTCGTCTTCTTCGATACTGCCGAAAGCACGCTTGATCCGGATGGCCAGCGCCAGGCCCACGGCCGTGGTGGCCACACCGACCACAATCGCCGTAAGGATCAGTACATGCGGCAGCGGATTGGCATACAGATCCTGACCTTCCACCAGAATCGGTCCAGCCGCACCCTCGATATACCCGAAGCTGATATAGAGAAAGAACACCGAGGTCTGAAACACATTCAGACCGATCAGTTTCTTGACCAGGTTGCCACAGGAAATGACTGTGTACAGACCGGTCATCATCAGGAAGACGATGATGACGTAATTCCAGACACCGAGACCACTCACCGGGATTCCCCTTCTTCTTCGTCGTCTTTCTGTGAGAACGTGAAAAACAGCAGTATCATGACCGATGCAACGGTCAGGCCCACGCCCAGCTCGACCAGGATGATGCCGATATGCTGGCCGGCAACGGGGTACTCACCCAGCACGTCATAATCAAGGTAGTTGCCACCATCGACCAGCGTCGCCACGCCCACCATTGCATAGACCAGCACACCAGCTGCCGCCACCAGTTTCAGTACCCATGGCGGCACGATCAGCATCGATTTCTCGACGCCATACAGCAAAGTGTAGATTACGAAAGCGGAACCGAAAATCACGCCGGCCTGGAAGCCGCCGCCCGGACCATAGTCGCCATGGAACTGCACATACAGGCCAAACAGCAGGATGTACGGCACCAGGAACTTGCCGACAACCCGAGAGATCAACTGCTCATTCATGGCCGGCCCCCTGCTCCACTTCCGGTTTATCCTCGTCCCTGCGGCGGACACGACCGATCAGCAGCAGAACCGCCACCAGCGCGGTGAATATCACCACCACCTCACCCAGGGTATCGAAACCCCGGTAACTGGCCAGCACGGCCGTGACCACATTGGGCACATCAATTTCATTCGGCGACTCGGTCACATACCGCGGCGCCACATGGGTCTGCACCGGATTGTCCGCATCACCGAATGGCGGCAGATCCACAATGCCGTAAACCAGTGTCGCCCCCGTGACCAGCACGATGATCAGTGGCAGCCAGGTCTTGCGGTGACGATTGTCCTTCTCTTCACGGCCCACGTGCGTCAACGTCGCCAGCATCAGCAAGGTGGCGATGCCGGCGCCCACCGCTGCCTCCGTGAAAGCCACGTCCGCCGCGGCCAGCACCAGAAACAGCGAGGCCGAAACCAGGCTGTAGATACTGAACAGGACAATCGACGTGAACAGATCACGGACCCGCAGTACGGCAATGGAAATGATGGCCAGGAAAGCCAACAGGAATATGTCAATCATCTGCGACATGATCATGCGACCCGGTCTCCTTTCTTCCAGGGCTCAAGACCGTTGTGACGCGCCGTGCGCGCCAGAGCGTGCGAGGCCGTCGGGCAGGTGAACAGCATGAACGCAAAGATCAGCCCCAGCTTGACCGTCGCCAGGGTGAACCCGAAGTGAATGGCCAGCCCGCCAAGAAACAGGCCGGAGCACAGGGTATCTGTGATACCTGCTGCGTGCAGGCGTGTGTAGAAGTCCGGAAACCGCAGAATGCCGATGGCTCCCACGATCCCCAACAGACCGCCAGCGAGCAACATCAGCGCGGACAGGATATCAAGCAGTCCCATCAGTGATCCCCTCCCTTGCCGGCCGTCTGGTCCCCGGCATGGCCGAGGTCCCCGTACTCGAAGTATTTCATCACGGCCACAATGGCGACAAAATTGATCATGGCATAGACCAGTGCCACGTCCAGGTAGTCGCCCCGATCCGCCATGCCGGCAATGAACGCTATCAACAACACGGTCTTGGTACCGAACATGTTCACGGCCAGGATCCGGTCATAGACCGTGGGCCCCAGCAGGGCCCGGACAATGGCCAGAGCCATCGTCACCAGGATGGCCAGCGCGGCTGCAGTGAGCATCATGTTTCCCCTTCGATGTTGCCCGGTACCCGACGATCCATCTCGCCGCCCTGTATATCAGCGGCAATGGCGGCATTGAGCGCATGAATTTCCACTTCATCGCCACGGATGTCCATGGTGACCGTACCCGGTGTCAGGGTCACGGAGTTGCCGAACACCACCTTGCCCAGGGCGGAATCCTGGCGGGTGTTGACGTGGATGACTCGCGGATCGATATCAGGATCGCGACTGAGAATGATTTTCACCATATTGATGTTGGACGATATGATCTCGCCGATCAGATAAACCCAGTAACGCAGCAGATTGCGGCTCATGTGCATGGGATGACTCTCGTCATCGACCACGTCCATGCGATGGGCCAGGAATACCGTGAACAGGATGGATACCGCGCCGAGCGAGAGTAACAGGGGCTTGGTGTATCCGGAGAGCACCCACCAGAGCACGGTGAGCACGATCAGAAGACTTGTCAGCTGTTTCATACGACGCCTTTCAGTGGCCTTTTTCGCCGTTATTTTGGTGCCTGTCGGTACACGTCCCGACAGGCAGGGCAGGCAAAAAAGTAGCAAACCCCGCTTGCCTTGGCAAGGAAAACCGGTTGCCGATGTAGTGATACTACATTTTGAAACACGTCGGTGGCGACGTCCGGACAGATGCTTTCACGGACCGGACAAATATCCGATAATGCGTACGACCATTTGCAGGATCAGGATGAATGAATATGGGATTTCTAGCAGGTAAACGCTTTCTGATCGTCGGTGTGGCCAGCAAACTGTCCATTGCCACCGGCATCGCGGAAGCCATGCACAGGGAAGGCGCCGAACTGGCCTTCACGTACCAGAATGACAAGTTGAAAGGCCGGGTCGAGAAATTCGCCGCCGACTGGGACTCATCACTGTGTTTTCCCTGTGATGTGGCCGATGATCAGCAGATCGAGGACGTATTCACCGAGCTGGGCAAGCACTGGGACGGCCTGGATGGCATTGTGCACGCGGTCGGCTTCGCGCCCAGAGAGGAACTGGACGGCAACTTCGTCGATGTGACCACCCGGGAAGGTTTCCGGATGGCCCACGACATCAGCTCATTCAGCTTCCTGGCGCTGGCCCAGGCCGGGCGAGACATGATGAAGGGGAGACAGGGCAGCCTGCTCACCCTGACCTACCTGGGCGCTGTGCGCACCCTGCCCAACTATAACGTCATGGGACTGGCCAAGGCCAGCCTGGAAGCCAATGTGCGCTACATGGCCACCAGCCTTGGCCCCGAAGGTACCCGGGTCAACGCCATCTCCGCCGGCCCCATCCGGACACTGGCGGCGTCCGGTATCAAGAGTTTCCGCAAGATGCTTGACTACAACCAGAAACAGACGCCTCTGCGCCGCAACACCACCATAGAGGAAGTGGGCAACGCCGGGGCCTTCCTGTGTTCGGATCTGGCGTCCGGGATCTCCGGGGAGATCCTGTACGTGGATGGTGGCTTCAATACCACCGCCATGGGCAATCTGGAGGCGGCCGACGACGACTGAAGTCGTCGCTCCGCCACCCCGGATCGCGATCAGAGTTGCTGTGGGGCACCGCCCGGCATGGCCGGCGCGGTGCCACTCTCACCGAATTCAAAGTCCGATACCCGCCGCTCGATGTCCGCCTCCGCTCTTCTGTTGGCCAGCAACGCATCAAAACTGCGTCGCCCGTAATGCTCATTCAGGGCCTGTACCAGTTGCTGTCGATCCTGTTCACCAAGATCATCAAGGCTGCCGGGCGTCACCGCATACAGCTCCACAACCACATAGGTGCCGTTCTGCAGGGTACCTCCTTCATGAACCGGATCATCTCCCTCGGGCGGGCGGATGGAAAAGGCCAGATCCGCGACCTGCGGGTTGAGCTGCCCTGAATTGCGCGTGACCTGCATGGCTTCGCGCCACTCCAGCCCCTCCTCTTCCAGGATATCCTCGACCGGCTCCCCGGCCTCCAGGCGGCTCCGGATGCGCTCACCCAGCTCCCCGGCCAGGGCCTGTTCCCGCTCACCGCGCAACGTGGCGGCCACCTCGGCACGCACTTCTTCCAGCGGACGCAGCTCTTCCGGTCGATGCTCGCGCAGGTGTACGACCAGGGCCCGATCGTCACCCAGCTCGACCAGGTCGCTGTTCAGATCGTCATACAGCACCTCATCGGAAAAGGCCGCCTCGACGACATCATCATTGGACGTGATGTCATCAGGCCCGCCGGAGCGACCGAAGAACGGGCTCTGCTCGATGGACAGATCCATCTCGCTGGCCACGGATTCGAGATCGAAGGTCTCGAAGGCCAGATTCCCGAGTTCTTCCAGTTGCTCAAACCAGGCGTCATCGACCTCGGACTCGGCCAGTTCACGCTCTATTTCCTCCGAACGTTCCTCGAATGACGGGAACTCCTGTATGTCGTACTCGGTCAGCTTGACCAGGTGGACACCAAATTCGCTGACCACCGGATCGGAAACCTCTCCGACCTCCAGCTCCCGGAGCGCATCCTCAACCGCACCCGGGAACACATTGCCATCGGAAAAACCGATGTCGCCGCCATCACGGGCCGAAATGGTGTCATCGGAGTATTCACGCGCCAGCTCCTCGAAGGACTCGCCCTCCTCGATCCGCGCCCGCAGCTCGGCCGCTCGCGCCAACGCGTCTTCTTCGCTGCGACCGGACGTTTCCAGCAGAATATGGGAAGCGCGACGTTCCTCGTCGCCAGTGGCCGCCTCCCGCTCCTGCTCATAGGCTTCGCGTACCTGATCTTCCGATACCTCGAACTCATCATACAATGCATCGCGATCCAGCAGCACATAGTCGACGGCGACCTGTTCCTCGCGCATGAACCGCTCTTCGTTGTTCTCGTAATAGGCTTCGATCTCCTCCTCGGGTATTGCCTCGCCAACGGTACGCGAACCGGGTGGAATGGAGAGGAACCGGAAGTCACGCGTCTGACTGAGCAGTCCGGCCACCCGCTCCCGTTCGGCCTCGGTCACGAAGGCGGTTGAGGAATAGGCGGTCGCCAGCTGGGTGATCATCATCTGATCCGCCAGCGCCGCCCGGTAGCTGCCGGGCGTGAAGCCCTGCGACGCCATGGTGCGCTGAGCGTAGTTCGAATCGAAACTTCCACCGACCTGGAACTGCGGCGAATTGATGATCTGCCGATCAATGGAGCGCCCGGAAATCAGCAGCCCATTGTCTTCGGCTGCCTGCATCAGGATACGATTCTCGATCAACTGTTCCAGCGCGATATCACGCAACAGCGCATCATCAAAATCGGAAACCTGGTCACCCAGATTGGACATCAGGCGCTGTATGGATCCGTTCAGCTCCTGCTCGGTGATGTCGTCACCGTTGACGCTGGCGACATTCTGCGGATTGAAGAAGCCTCCAACGATCGATTCGGCGCCGAACAGGGCAAAAACACCAATGATCAGACCGATGATGACCTTGGATAGAAAACTCTGGGAATTGTCTCGCATTCGCTGCAGCATGGTATTTCCTGCTTCACGTTGACCAACGAAAAAAGAGGCGCATCGATGATGCGCCTCCTCTCTTCACGATCCAGTGGATCGTGCTTCGAAATATCCGGCATCCCATGCGGTGTACCGACGGGACATTCGGCGGATCAGCTGTTTACTGCGTCCTTCAGTGCCTTGCCGGGTTTGAAGCTGGGCACTTTCGCCGCAGAAATCTGGATGGTGTCTCCGGTCTGCGGGTTACGTCCGGTGCGAGCCGCACGCTCCTTGGTGGCAAAAGTACCGAACCCGACCAGCACCACAGGGTCACTTTTTTTCAGAGAGTCTGTGATCGTTTCGATCATGGCGTCCACGGCACGACCTGCTGCCGCCTTCGGAATGTCAGCATTGGCAGCCACGGCTTCGATCAGTTCTGATTTATTCACGTTATCCCCTTTGTTTTTCTGTCATCACAAAATGTATTTCCGTTTACCTGTCATAACGGCGTTCAGGTCCTGCATGATTCTTGGATGAGACATGACCGGGACTTTATACCAAGCCCCGGAAAGCCCTGTCAACTTGCAGCCTCCGGCATATCCCGACCTCAGTGCGTACTGGGGACGGATTTCCCGGAAGATCGCCCCTTGCCCTTGCGGGTCTTTACCGGACTCCCGGTGGCGGCCGGCTCCTCAGCGGACGGGGTCGGCTGATGCTCGAGCGCCACCTCCAGTACCTCATCAATCCACTTCACCGGACGGATTTCCAGTTCAGCCTTGATGTTGTCCGGGATTTCCTTCAGATCGCGCTCGTTTTCCTGCGGAATGATGACAGTACGGATATTGCCGCGGTGGGCTGCCAGCAGCTTCTCCTTCAGACCACCGATTTTCAGTACCTGACCACGCAGGGTGATTTCACCGGTCATGGCCACATCCGCCCGCACCGGAATACCGGTC
>JBNJGU010000111.1:0-9585 GCA_051747985.1 Pseudomonadota bacterium
GAACTCCTCTGTATAGCGCTTGCCGCTCATAATATGCATACTCCTGTTGGCGGTCAGTATAAACGCTATCAGGTGTCTACAATACTAGGGGCTTGCCACACAGCCCTGGCTGGAGTCATACGCGAGCGGTACACCGATGACCCGTAAATGTAATCCTGAATTTGCCAGCAAATCAGGCCGCAGGAAAAATGGTCAATTTTTACCTGGCCAGACTGGCAACGCGAAGGGGCGGCCCCCGGCAATGCCTCTGGAGTTGCGCCAGCGCCTCACTGACGCCAGCCCAGAGATAATCGAGGGAGTGATCAGTGCCGCGTCTAGTGGCGATATGCAAGCTGCCCGGTTGGTTCTAGAGCGCATCGCACCCGTCACCAGACCGACTGCAGCCTCCGTGGTAATCCCGGAGCTAGCAGATGCTGAAAGCCTGTCAGACCAAGCCCAGGCGATTGTGAACACCATTGCGCGTGGCGACTGTCCGCCAGACATAGGCACGACCATGATTCAAGCGGTAGCAGCTTGTGCAAAAATCATCGAGATAGATGAGCTCGAAAGACGGCTGACTGCTCTGGAGAATTCCCATCAATGAATCGCACACATCACCGATTAAACTGGCTCGAAAATACCCAAGGACACCCCGCGTCTACCCCGGTGTACTTTATCAATTCCAGGGACGAGATTAATCGCCCCATCGACTCAGCACACAGAACCATTGTGCTTTTGCCTGCCAAACGGGAGACCCTCAAAAATGAGAGACGCAGCAAAACGCCTGGATAAACTGGAAGACGAAACTGCCCCGAATGAACTTCGAATTACGCTGATCCAGTTAGTGGACCCACAATCAGGCAAAGTTGGTGCGGAAATCCCAGTGGTTCGAAACACGAGAGATACTGACAACCCGATTTAATCAGCGGTCAGCACACAAATCTGCTACGAGCCGCCGCCAATCATTACCTCCTGCGAGTCACGCACCCCGAATATCAGCTGCGCTCCATCGATAAGATTGAACTCGTCGTTGAATACCGTCCCGTCACGCTCGATGGTGTCTGAATATACCTCTGTGCTCATTTCAAAAGTGCCACTGCAGTCCGGCAGTTCCTGCGACTCGGTCAGCGCGTTGCTGGGGTTGAAGGCACGCGCCTCCAGCACCTGGAGTGCAAGCTCCTCACCCGGAAGCACAACGAAGGTGATACCCATCCGCTCGAAGCCGTCAAATTGACTCTGCTGTCCGTTCATCAGGAAGCGCACACAGGAGTACACTTTCTCCGCCGGCCGATCCAGAATACCGATATTGTTGAAGGGCAACTCAAGTGCGGGGTCCGGCATGACTCCATTAAATGGACTAGGCGGCCGCACTACCTGCGAATCACGCACCCCGAATATCAGCTGCGCGCCATCGACCAGCTCAAACTCGTCGCGGAATACCGCCCCGTCGCGCTCGATGGTGTCGGAATACACTTCCGTGCTCAGTTCAAATGTGCCGCTGCAGTCCGGCAGCTCCGACGACGCGGTCAACGCATTGTCGGGATTGAAGGCCCGTACCTCAAGCACCTTCAACGTGAGCTCGTCCCCCGGTAGTACATCGAAGGTGATGTCCATGCGCTCGAATCCATCGAACTGACTCTGCTGTCCGTTCATCAGGAAACGCACGCAGGAGTACAGCCTATCCGTTGAGCGATCCAGGACACCGATGTTATTGAGGGGCAGGCTTAATACGGGATCGGGCGCTACTCCGTTGAATGGACCAGGCCACACCGGTGCCTCTACCGTAATTGTGACTGAACTGGTGGAGGAATACTCGTCATCTGAAGCATGCAAAGTAACTGTGGTTTCACCGTCTGGAAGGTTTAACTTAGCGCTACCGGAAGTCGCTACCGTGGTGCCGTCGATCAGCCATTCATAGGTAGGCCAATTGCCATCAAGATCGGTGACTTCGGCATTCAGCCACACTGATTCTCCGGCAACCCCATCAGAGTCGTTAATTGTGCGATTGCCTCCAGCGATTTGCACTTGGAGTGGCGACACCACAGTAATTTTGGACTCATACTCTTCTTGATCAGGTAAATAACTGTTACCTTGTTTATCCTCCAAGCGAGATAAGAATATTGTCCAAACGTCGGGATCAGATCCGACTGGAACGCGGATTCTCGCCTCCCATATACCGTCCAGACTAGTTCCTGATATCAAACTGGAAGACACCCAATCATAATATCTATCCCAACGAGAAAGAGAGAATATAGGAGAGAGAACTCCAGAGTAATCATCTTTCACTCGGATCGTAACAAATACCCTTGCCTCTGACCGTGTATCAACAACTTTCGGAGAAACATCCCATGAGATAAATTG
Organism: Pseudomonadota bacterium; assembly: GCA_051747985.1. GTDB lineage: Bacteria > Pseudomonadota > Gammaproteobacteria > Pseudomonadales > Pseudohongiellaceae > PWQG01. Next base: position 2,341 of record JBNJGU010000111.1, read on the forward strand.
CGGGGGGGTCGTATCAATCTCATTGGGTGGTAATACAATGATGGTCACGGACGTCGTGCTGGTGTCCCCATCATTGTCCGTGGCATGGAAGAAGACCTCAGTTGCCCCATCAGGCAGCGCCACATCAGCAGTCAGGCCGCTGGCGACCACTTCCCCCTCAATCACCCAATCAGTATTGATAATCGTGCTATCGCGGCTCGTGGCGCTTGCCTCCAGGACCACGACTTCACCCAGCGCCCCGTCGTTATCTGCAACCGTGCGGTCACCGTCAATAATGTTGACCTCAATCGGGTTACTGCCGGTCATACCGAATAAATTTCCGGAAACATCAAAGAACCTTAAATCAGGAAGCTGATCTAAGCCTGCTGGTACGTCGCCTATAAGCTGATTGTTCGAAAGATTCAGCAACTCTAGCGCCGACAGCTGCTCCAGCTCTGAGGGGATAGTGCCGCTTAGCTGGTTGTTCCAAAGCATCAGAGACGTCAGTTCCGACAGCTGCCCTAACTCGGGAGGGATAGTGCCAGTCAGCTGATTGTTAGCAAGCTGCATGACCGTCAGCGACGACAGCTGCGCCAGCTCGGACGGGATTGAACCGGTTAGCTCGTTACCTGGAAGCCTCAGGTAATCCAGCGACGACAGCTGTCCCAGGTCGGGAGGGATTGACCCCGTAAGTTGGTTACCCCCAAGACTCAGAGAACGCAGTTTTGACAGCTGCCCTAACTCGGGGGGGATTGCGCCAGTCAGCTGGCTGCCCCAAATATTCAGCAATTCCAGCGACGCCAGCTGCCCCAGCTCCGTGGGGATAGAACCGGTCAGCTGATTACCGAAAAGGTTTAGATACTTCAACGCCGATAGTTGTCCCAACTCGGGGGGGATGGAACCGGTCAGCTGGTTGCGAGGAAGCCACAGGAACCGCAGCGACGACAGCTGCCCCAGGTCGGGAGGGATTGACCCCGTAAGCTGGTTACCCCCAAGACTCAGATAACTCAGTTTCGACAGCTGCGCCAGCTCAGCAGGCAATTCCCCGGACAAACCATTGTCATCTAAACGAATACGTATAATTTCGCCGGTGTCGCAAGAAATGCCGCGCCAGCCACATTCAGTGCCCGGCTCCCCCAACCAACCGTCATTATTCGTCCAATTGTCACCGTCAGTTGCATCATAGAGAGCGATCAGCGCATCTCGTTCAGCCTGCTTTAGCTCATTTGCTTCTAGCGGCGCAGACCATGATAAAAGTAGCAGTGTTAGCAGCAGACCTATATGCGCACAGCGCTCTAGCACTTCTTTTGTAATGGGCATAATTAATCCATCCACTGCAGATACAGTTTGTATCGTGCCAGACAGGGTTTGTTTGGTAGCCGTCGCTCTGTTGACTGTACCCCGTCAAGCTATAGCAGATCTACCCAAACCAGCTTAGAGTGCCGTAGACCGCTATAGGAGTGATAGAACATGAGCACCAGCAGGAAGCGCTGGGCGCTGGCTCTGATGCCCGGTCGAGGTTTGGCCGAGTTTTTATTCGTCGGAACTTGACCGATTAAGACCTTGCCGCTCAATCTGAGCCAACAGTCTATTGGTTTCTTCTAGCTTTAGATCTAGTTGCTTCGCCCGGTACCAAGTGCCGTACCAGAAGAACGGTGCGAGCACATACAAAATCGCTGCAGGCGCTAAAACAAGAATAATAAGCAATTGCAAAATCGAAAGCCCCGCCATTAAAAATCTCCCTCTCTTTTAATCAGGTACTCAGACAAGTCTAGTATTTACCTGCGGGAAAGGGAAATGCAGCGTGAGACTACCAGGAAGCACCGGATTCCTGAACAGTAGCGAATAGCCGCAGATCCCAATGGCCACATATTGGCTACATTTTCTATGTATTTACAATAAGAGAGAAAAACAAGGAGGTCGGAGGCGTATAAGTATTTGTTTTTTAAGCTTAAGTGGCGCGCCCGGCAGGACTTGAACCTGCAACCCTCGGCTTAGAAGGCCGATGCTCTATCCGGTTGAGCTACGGGCGCAGGGCCGGTCTGACGCGTTCAGAAAATGGGGTGACTGATGGGGCTCGAACCCACGACAACCGGAGTCACAGTCCGGGGCTCTACCAACTGAGCTACAGTCACCATAAACCGGGTCAATCTGGTCGGGGTAGAGAGATTTGAACTCCCGACATCCTGCTCCCAAAGCAGGCGCGCTACCAGACTGCGCTATACCCCGTTACAGTGTATCCGTAATCGGAGGACGGCATAATACTCATGCCGCCCCCTCCCGTCAATGATAAATCGGAAATACCGCAAATTACTGTCGTTCGATACGCCAGCTGCTGCCTTCCGCTCCGTCCTCGACCACCACGTTCATGGCCGTGAGGCGATCCCGGATCTCGTCGGCCAGTGCAAAATCCCTGTCCGCACGGGCCTGTCGACGCCGCTCGACCAGGGCATCGATCTCCGCCGCGTCCGGGGCTTCCCCGGCACCGCCCTGCTTCAGGAAGGCATCCGGGTCGCCCTGCAACAGCCCACTGACAGCGGCAAGACGTCGCAACAGACGGGCCAACTGAGTCGCCCTGCCCGGGTCAGTCTCCCGCTGACGATTGATCTCGCGGGTCAGATCGAACAGCACACCCAGCGCCTCGGGCGTGTTGAAGTCATCCTCCATGGCTTCCCGCCAGGCTTTCTCGTATTCGCTGTTGACCAGATCAGGGGCATCGTCAGTATCAAGCCCCCGCAGCGCTGTATAGAAACGCTCCAGCGCCTGCCAGGCGTGCTCCAGACTCTGGTCGGAATAATTGATCGGACTGCGGTAGTGACTGGACACCAACAGATAGCGCACCACTTCGGCGGGGTAGCGCTGCAGCACGTCACGCACGGTGAAAAAATTGCCCAGCGACTTGGACATTTTCTCATTGTCCACCCGCACCGGACCATTGTGCATCCACAATGAAGCAAAAGGCCTGCCGGTGGCCGCTTCGGACTGGGCAATCTCGTTCTCATGGTGCGGGAACATCAGATCCGAACCGCCACCGTGAATATCGAAACTGTCTCCCAGGCAACAGGTGGACATGGCCGAGCACTCAATATGCCAGCCAGGTCTGCCGTAGCCCCAGGGCGAGTCCCAGCCCACCTCCTCATCAGACGCGGCTTTCCACAACGCGAAATCACGCGGGTCGCGCTTCAGTTCACCCACTTCGATACGCGCGCCGGCCAACAGTTCCTCGGGATTCTTGTTGGACAGTCGGCCGTAATTTTCAAACTGACTGACTGAATAGTACACATCCCCGTTCTCCGCCTCGTAGGCATATTCCTTATCGATCAGGGTCGTGATCATGGCGATGATGTCATCGATATGCGCGGTGGCCCGGGGCTCCTGGTCCGGCGGCTGTATCAGCAGCGCCCTCTCGTCCTCGTGCGTCGCCTCGATGAAGCGTGCGGTCAGGTCCTCGAAATACTCGCCGTTTTCCCGGGCCCGCCTGAGGATCTTGTCGTCGATATCCGTGATGTTCCGCACATAGGTCACGTCATACCCGCTTTCCCGCAGATATCGCACCACCACGTCAAAGGCCACCAGCATACGGGCATGGCCGATGTGGCAATAGTCATAGGTGGTCAGGCCGCACACATACATGCGCACCCGGCCCGGTTCCATCGGATGAAATTCTTCCTTGCGACGCTTCAGCGTATTGTAGATGGTGAGCATGTCGATCCTTGTTGATGATGCATCAGGCGATCACCGGCCCTGCTGGCCGCTGACCTTGGCCCAGGAGTCACGCAGGCTGACCGCGCGATTGAAGACCAGGCCATCCGGCCGGCTGTCCCGGCTGTCGGTACAGAAATAGCCTTCCCGCTCGAACTGGAAATGTTCACCCGGGGTCATTCCCTTCAGTGATGGTTCGACCAGACAGCCTTTCAGCACCCGCAGGGAGTCCGGGTTCAGACAGTCCCGGAAATCCTCGACCTTCCGGTCCGCCGGGTTCTCGTGGTTGAACAGCCGGTCGTACAGCCGCACCGTGGCCGGTACGGCCGTGCTGGCCGGCACCCAGTGGATCACGCCCTTGACCTTGCGACCTTCGGGATTCCTGCCCAGTGTCTCCATATCGCAGTGGCAACGCAGCTCGACGACCTCGCCCCGGTCATCCTTGATGACCTCGTCACAGCGGATCACATACCCGCCGCGCAGGCGTACCTCTTTCCCGGGACTCAGGCGCTTGTATTTCGGAGGCGGCACTTCCTCGAAATCAGAACGGTCGATATACAGCTCCTTTTCAAACGGCACCTGGCGCGTACCCATGGAATCATCCTTGGGATGGCGCGGCAGTTCCAGCATTTCCTGGCGATCTTCCGGATAGTTGTCCAGCACCACTTTCAACGGCCTCAGCACACACATGGCACGTGGGGCATTGCGATCCAGATCCTCGCGCACGGCATGCTCGAGCATGCCCACATCCACCACGCTGGCACTGCGACTGACACCGACACTGTCAATGAAGTGCCGGATGGCAGCCGGTGTGTATCCCCGGCGGCGCAACCCGGACAGGGTCGGCATGCGCGGGTCGTCCCAGCCACCGACATGGCCCTCTTCCACCAGTTCGCGCAGTCTGCGCTTGCTCATCACCGTGTAGTTCAGGTTCAGACGGGCGAACTCGGTCTGTTTCGGCAGCACATAGCTGTCCGGACCGGCATCGGTATTACCCGCCTCGCGGGCCGCCGCGTGCAGGGCCTCGGCACCCAGCCGCTCAAGGATCCAGTCGTACAGGGGGCGGTGGTCCTCGAACTCCAGTGTGCACAGGGAATGGGTGACATGCTCGATGGCATCCGAGATGCCGTGCGCATAGTCATACATCGGATACACGAACCACCGGTCACCGGTCTGGTGATGCGGCACCCGACGGATCCGGTAGATCACCGGGTCCCGCAGATTGATATTGGGCGAGGCCATGTCGATCTTCAACCGCAGACTGTGACTGCCGTCCGGAAACTCGCCCTGACGCATGCGCTCGAACAGATCCAGGTTCTCGTCCACCCCGCGCTCACGGTAGGGGCTGTCTCGACCCGGTTCCGTCAGCGTGCCACGATATTCGCGGGCCTCGTCCGGACCGAGACTGCAGACATAGGCATCCCCCTGGCGGATCAGCTGCAACGCGAATCCGTGCAGGGCATCGAAGTAATCGGAGGTATAACGCACGTCGCCCTGCCACCGGAATCCCAGCCAACGGATATCCTCCATGATGGCATCAATGTAGGTCTGATCCTCTTTTTCCGGATTGGTATCGTCGAAACGCAGTGTGCACTGACCATCGTACTGCTCGGCCAGGCCGAAGTTCAGACAGATGGATTTGGCGTGACCGATATGGAGATACCCGTTGGGTTCGGGAGGAAAGCGCGTCTGCACACGCCCTCCATGACGACCGGCGGCCAGGTCTTCCTCGATCATGTGACGGATGAAATTGGACGGCCCGTGGCCGGATTCGTGCTCGGGTGATGAACTCATAGTCCCTGATCTGCTTTCTCATGGGCGACAAAAACCGTATTATACCTGCTGAGCCGCCTCTCCAGTAAGAGGCAGTCCCACACACAGTTGACAGGCAGTGACTCATGATCGTCTTTACCACGACCTTCGGTGACATCCACATTGAGCTGGATTTCGACCGGGCGCCCGAAACGGCGCGCAATTTCCTGGAGTATGCCCGTGATGATTTCTATACCGGCACCATTTTCCACCGTGTCATCGACGGCTTCATGGTGCAGGGCGGCGGTTTCGAGCCTGGCATGAAGCAGAAGGACAATGGCGAACCGATCCGCAACGAAGCGGACAATGGCCTGAGCAACGACACCGGTACACTGGCCATGGCGCGTACAGCCGACCCGCACTCTGCCACCTCGCAGTTCTTCATCAATGTCGCCGACAACCATTTCCTGAACCATCGCGACCAGTCCATGCAGGGTTGGGGCTATGCAGTGTTCGGTCGCGTGGTGGATGGCATGGATGTGGTTGATCGTATCCGCAAGACGTCGAAGGGTAGCCAGGCCGGTCACCAGGATGTCCCCACGGAAGACATCCTCATCACGGCCACCACGGTCAACTATCCGGATGATCAGTGACATCGCGGACGCATGGACTGAAAGGACCTCATGAGCGACAACAACAATAAGACTCCAATCGCACGCACACTGTTCATTTCCGACCTGCATCTGGACGGCAACACGCCCGTCATCACCCGCACCTTCCTGCACTTTCTCGAACAGCAGGCAGCGGGAGCGCGGGCCCTGTACATTCTGGGCGACCTGTTCGAGGCGTGGGTCGGTGATGATGACCGCAGCGAGCTCAGCGACAGCGTGGCCGAGGCACTCTCGGCGCTCGCCGAGGGCGGCACCGCCGTCTACCTGCTGCACGGCAACCGCGATTTCCTGATCGGCCCGGACTACGCCGATCGCTGCCGCGCCACCCTGCTCGATGACCCCACCATCCTCGATTGCCACGGACAGCATCTCGCCATCATGCACGGAGACAGTCTCTGTACCCGGGACACCGAGTACATGCAGTTCCGTGAGCAGGTCCGATCAAGGGAATGGCAGGAAGCCTTCCTGTCCAAATCCCTGGTGGAGCGCTACATGATCGCCCAGCAGGCCCGCGAGCAGAGCCGGGAAGCCAACAGCAACAAGACTTCGGAAATCATGGATGTCACATACAGCGAGGTCATCCGCACTCTTCACGAGCTTGATGTACCGGTACTGATACACGGCCACACTCATCGCCCGGCCGTTCATACCATCACACTGGAACAACCCATCAGAGACGAGGCGACAGCGGCCAGGATCGTGCTCGGAGACTGGCACAGCAAGGGCTGGGTGCTGGAATTCACCGATGAAGGCTACGAACTGCGCAACTTTCCACTGCTGGAAGACTGATCAAACGGCACTGAAATAGCGTTGCTGATGGGCCTCGCACAGCACCAACAGTTCACTGTCCGCCTGTTCCCATAACTGCGACAGCGACAGATGCGCATACTCCGCGCGCGGCGCGGCCCCGTAGGGTGACAGGTCATTGATCCGACCGTGTCGCTTCTTGAGCAACGCATGCAACCAACCGTGGGCGGACAGCTCTGGATGCACCGGTACGCCCTGCTGCCGCATGCCTTGCTGCAACTGCTCGCGGGACAGGATCACGAAGCGCGGCTCCATGATCTGCCTCACCAGTTTGTCGATCCGCAGCAGCACGGCTCGCTTCTCGGCCGGACTGTAGCCATTCCAGTCAATCACC
>JBNJGU010000112.1:0-9493 GCA_051747985.1 Pseudomonadota bacterium
GACAGGGTGGCGAAAGCGCCCACCGGATTGCGCTGGCTGCGACGACCCATGGCGATCTCGGCCAGCAGCACCGGGAAGCAGATCAGCGCCACAAACAACAGATAGACAAGCAGGAAAATCGCGCCCCCATTACGGGAGGCCATCACCGGGAAGGCGACCAGATTGCCCAGTCCGATGGCGGAACCCGCTGCTGCCAGAACAAATCCCAATCGTGAACTGAACTGACCGCGCGCTGTCGCCATGCACAACCTCTGTGTTATCCGGATGCCGGGTACGGGCAATTCGCTCGATTCTAGCAGTGGCGCCGAGAAGCGGTCAATTCGGAGCCCGGCAGCGGTCGCTGCCGACAGCACAAACAGGTATAATCCGCCGCCATGGCCAAAGCGAAGAAAAGCAAAGCACCCGATACCACCATCGTCCAGAACAAGAAGGCCCGGCACGACTTCTTCATTGAAGACACGTTCGAGGCCGGTCTGGCGCTGGAGGGCTGGGAAGTGAAGAGTCTGCGCATGAAAAAGGTGCAGCTGGTGGACAGTTACGTGCTGATCAAGGACGGTGAAGCCTGGCTGCTGGGCTGCAACATCACCCCCCTGAACACAGCCAGCACCCATGTGATCGCCGACCCGGGACGCACCAAGAAGCTGCTGCTGCACAAGAAGCAGCTGGCCCAGCTGTTCTCCAAGACCCAGGACAAGGGCCACACCTGTGTAGCCCTGAAGCTGTACTGGAAGGGTCACCTGGTGAAATGCCTGATCGGCCTGGCCAAGGGCAAGAAGGAGCATGACAAGCGCGACACCGAAAAGAAGCGCGAGTGGAACATCCAGAAGCAGCGCATACTGAGGGACCACAACAAGTGAGCCTGCGCGTCGTCATCTTCGACTGGGATGGCACGCTGGTCGACTCCGCTCACCATATTGCCGACAGCCTGCTCCATGCCGCCACCGGGGCCGGACTGCCGGCACGCACCCCCGAGGAATACCGCAACATCATCGGCCTCGGCATCATCGAGGCACTGGACCGCCTGTATCCGGGAATCAGCCACGACACCATGCTGGCCCTGCGGGAGGGTTACAGCCGGCACTTCATGGCCACCGCGGACCAGGCCAACCGCCTGTTCGAGGGCGTGCAGCCATTGCTGGACGCGCTGGGCGGCCGTGACACCCTCCGTGCCGTGGCCACCGGTAAAAGCCGCCGCGGACTGCTGCGCGCCCTGGATGGCTGTCGGCTACATGACACCTTCCATGTCACCCGCTGCGCCGACGAGACCCGCTCCAAACCGGATCCCGCCATGCTCAGGGAGATTCTTGCCCACTGTGGACTGCGGCCCGATGAGGCGGTCATGGTGGGCGATACCAGTTATGACATGGAAATGGCGCGACGGCTCGGCATGCCTGCCATCGGGGTCACCTGGGGCGTACACGACAGGGACCGGCTGGCCGCCCATGAACCGGTGGCCATTCTGGAGTCGGTGCAGGCGCTGCAGCAGTACCTGCTCGAGCGGGCCTGAAAGAAATCCCTGCCGTATACTGTCTTATGCTGTGATACACTGATACACACTACGGGGGCGATTCGGATTCGACGCCGGTATCGAAACCCAAGGTGCATGTCGAGAGGGTATAGACTCTCGTAAAACAATCTATGCAACTTTAAATAGTTGCCAACGACGAAAACTACGCACTAGCAGCCTAAGAAGCGCTCGCTAGCAGTCGCCCCGGGATGCCCGTAAACCGGTGTTTAGCGACTGTCATATAGAACGGGATCGCTGTGGAGTGTGCCTGACACAAAGCAGTTAAAACTTATCAGGCTCGCCCAATTCGCCCTGCCCGTCGGGCCGATGCGGGTTAACTGAATAGACGTGCGCTAAACATGTAGAGCCAAGGGTAGAGAACTGGCGGACGGGGGTTCAACTCCCCCCGCCTCCACCAACAACACGTTCAGAGACATCCGCACAGATCAGAAGAACCACCGAAAGCCCCGAAATCCGGGGCTTTTTTGTGCGCGGCTGTCCGTGATCGTCTTGTGGTGTCCGGTGATTTTGGTAACATGGGAGGTAACACGCACCAGGACAACAAGAGCACCGTGTTACCATGGCCATCAAAGTCCCGCCCCTCACCGCCGCCCGGATCCGCCAGGCAAAGCCCGCCGACAAGGAATACAACCTCTCCGATGGTGGCGGCCTGCAACTCCGCGTGAAGCCGACCGGTACCCGCGTCTGGCTGTTCAACTACCGCAAGCCCTTCACCGGCACCCGTACCAATATCGCCTTGGGCCAGTATCCCGGCACCAGTCTGGCCGCTGCCCGCCAGCGCCGCCTGGAATGCCTGGCGCTGCTGGAGCAGGACACCGACCCGAAATCACACCGGGAGGAAATCCAGCGCATCCAGAAGGAGGCCCACAGCAACACGCTGAAGAAGGTAGCCAACGACTGGCTGTCCATCAAGCGGGAGAAGGTGACACCCGGCCACGCAGCCGACATCCAGCGATCACTGGAGCTGCACGTGTTCCCCCGGCTCGGTAACCACCCGGTAACCAGACTCACTGCCCGGGAGACCATCGACGTACTGAAGCCCATCGGTGCCCGTGGATCACTCGAGACCGTCAAGCGCCTGTGCCAGCGCCTGAATGAGATCATGGATTACGGAGTGAATACCGGCCTGCTGGAGCACAACCCACTGGCCGGGATCGGTAAGGCATTCGCCCCACCCGGCAAGGCCCACATGCCGACCCTGAAGCCCGACCAGTTGCCCGACCTGATGGGCGACCTGAACAGCGCCAGTATCCGCGTCACCACCCGGTGCCTGATTGAATGGCAGCTACACACCATGGTGCGACCCAGTGAGGCGGCTGGTGCCCGATGGGATGAAATCGACATCAAGCGCGCCCTGTGGCACATCCCGGCAGAGCGCATGAAGAAGAAGCGCCCGCACACCGTACCGCTGTCATCGCAGGCACTGGCCCTGCTGGAGCACGTGCGCCCGATCAGTGGCCACCTGGAATACGTGTTCCCGGCTGACCGCAACCCGCGCAAGCACACCCACCAGCAGACAGCGAACGCAGCCCTGAAGCGGATCGGGTACGGCGGTCGGCTGGTGGCGCACGGTCTGCGATCCATGGCCAGCACCACGCTGAACGAACAGGGATTCGACCCGGAGATCATCGAGGCCGCCCTTGCCCACGTCGACAGCAATGACGTGCGCGCAGCCTACAACCGGGCGGAGTACATCGAGCGCCGGCGCTCCATGATGGCCTGGTGGTCGGATCACATCGAGGCCGCAGCACAAGGCAGCCTGAGCGTGACCGGATTCCGGCACCTGAGAGCCGTCCAGGTCAACTGACAGCCACACCAATCCAGAGAGGTGAACCCCATGACCGACGATCACAGCACCCCGCAAGGCTGGACTCCTGAAGTGATGATCCCCATCGACGAGGACCGGTTCCCTCAGAGGAATGAGGGCCGCCCGGTCTGCGTCTACCCGACCCGACACGAGGCACTGGCGGTCGCTGAGGCACGTTGCCAGGCGCTCGGTATGGGCGGGTTCGGCGCTCGACCATTCAATGCTGACCCACACCAACCAACCAGGGGGAACCCATGACTGAAGACCACAGCACCGACCAGCGACAACGCTTGGCACAGGCTCAGGACGCGATCAGGAGCGCCCACCAGGTGACCGCCCTGGCCTGGCGAACAGCAACAGGAGACGCAAACGATGACCAACAGAACCTTGCGGTCATGCGAGTGGCTGAACGGCTTATCCGTGAAGCTACCGAGCGACTGGAAGCCGGGGCGCTGGACGATCTGTTACCGGGCGGGCCTGAAGTCATGCGGCAAACCTACAAGGTCGCTGCCTACTGCGAAATGCTGGCCAATGCGAAAGCAGCCAGGACCGTGGACGATGACGGTGTAGACGCTTTTTCCTTGCTGGAAATAGCCGCCGAGCAATCCCGCGCCCTGCTGGATGCCGTCACTGCCCTGGCATCTGACCACCCGCCCCTGGCCGCATGACCCGAACCCACCAACCCGCAGCGGAGAACTGGCGATGGACAACGACCGCGACAACGAGGAAAGCACACTGGTGCACATCGGGCACCTGACTCCAGCGCAGCAGGCAACCGTAAGACGGTTGTACATGCGATTGAGCAACCGACCCGGCACCATCCACAGGCGCGCCGCGAAACCCACCACGCCACAACGGAGACCAGACCATGACAGCACCCAGCCGATCAGCCGAACCCCTGAGAATCGACCTGAAGAACGGCAACTGGATATACCTGTACCCCGATGGCAGGAAGGGGGTATTCATCAGCGAGGATGGAACCGACAACTGGGGAGCGCCGCCAACGACGAGGACCGCGCACCTGACACGCGGCGGACTGAAGAAGACCCGGACCAGGGAGTATGACCGCGACCGCCATGTATTCCAGCCGCCGCTGTCACGAACCAAGCGTTGCGTCATGTACCTGGCGAATGGCCGGGAACGACGCTCCCCGTGGTTCTACACTCCACGCATTGCACAGCGCGCGCTGGAAGCGATGAAACGGAAGTACGGGCAGCGGAACGCCATTCTGCTCCTGGATTGAATGGTGCCCTGGTCCTGCCATTGATTCACCAGGGACGCCGACCGAGTTAACCGGGATAGTCCTTGCCTGATCAGCGGGGGCGAAAGGCAGTCACCTCACTGCTTTCCCGGTTATCCATTGAGGTGGTGAAGGGAGGTGTTCACGATGGCGAAGAAGCCGAAGCAACGGGTAGCAACCGGTGGTGGCACTGTCCACGGATCAGAGACTGACATAGCGAAGCTGATCGCCGGCTCTGGTAGTCCGCACCGATTCAGACTCCATAATGCGCAGACTGCCGGTCAGGATACAGAACTGGCGTTTCCAGTCGGCCCGGATGAAGCACTGCGCATCGCAATCTTGCTCAGTGTAGCGGCTGAGGATGAGCAGGCCGCGCAGGAACTGGTTAACTCTCGTCAGGTCGCACAAGCTGCCATGCTGGGCGCCCAGGATGAGTACTCTCTGACCGAGAGGGAGCGTTTGCTTGCTACCACGTTTTTCGACATGGGAATGAGGGCTGGCGCAATCTCTGGCATTAAGCTGGATCCAGTGAGGAAAGAGGCGAAAGCTACCAGGAGAAGGCAATCCAAGGGCGGCAAGCGATCTGTCTATCAAGCCCACGCGCGTTACTTGTTGCCGCTACTGGATGAGTACATCGCCGGAAGAATGAAGCAGGTCGTATTCATCAAATCGGTTGCCGAAATCGCGGGCAAGGAACCCTCGAAAGATGCCGTCCGAAAGTGGCGAATGCTCCGAGAGAATGGCGCGCCCGTTTGGCCTGAACAGGGCGAGTAACTACCTACTCGCCCCACTAGTCAGACGAGTAACTACCTACTCGCCCCTCCCTTTCTAGCCCTCAATGCACTGCCGACCAATACTCTCTCTGCACGTCCGGTAATAACCACAGATAAGCAGAGAGGAACCACATGGAACAGAATCCCAACTCCACACCCGGAGCCACTGGAACGCCGCGCAGTGAACGCACCCGCGTACTGCGATGGCCGGAGGTCCAGAAGCGCACCGGTCTGTGCCGCAGTCACGCATATGACCTGGCCCGAAAGGGAAGATTCCCGGCACCCATCAAGATCGGAGGGCGCGCCAGCGGCTGGATTGAATCGGAGGTCGATGCCTGGATCGAGGACCGGATCAGCGAATCACGGAAAGAACAGCAGGAGGGGGCCGTAGCATGAACAGACGAACCGGGGCCGCCTCGCCAAAGAACGGCCCGATCCAATCGACACAATCCGATAGTACCACGCGGCGGGAGCCGAGCAAGGAACACCGCATACTGGCGCTGTTTGCCGAAGGCATAAGACTGAACCGGTTTCAGGCTGCCCGGCACGGGGACACCTGCCTGAATACCACCATATCCGACCTGCAACGACGCCACGGCTTTTCATTCGCCAGGGACTGGCAACAGGTGACTAGCCGGGGCGGCCATGCCGTACGTGTTCGGCGCTACTGGCTGGCCGGCGATGCACTGGAGCGCGCCCGCGTGATCGTGGCGCAGGAGGTGGCCCAATGACAGCCACCAACACCAGGAGCAGAAAGCGCGCCATTGAACAGCACTGCAAGGATTGCATCTATGATCCGGATGGTGGTGCCGGGACCTGGCGGGAGCAGACGCAGAACTGTACCGCTACACAATGCGCCCTGTGGCCTTTCCGACCGAGGGCGGCCACAGCCCGGAGCAACACCGGGGAATCGCTCACGCGCCCGCGATTGAGCGAAATCCGCAGACCGGGCGACCACCACACCACAGACCACAGCAACGCCAGGGGGTGAGTATGTCGCACGAACCGAGAGACCCGCCCGCTTACCAGGAGTATGCGGCCAATATGCTATCGGACTTGGCATTCAGAATGATGTCACCAGCAGAACGCGGCCTGCTATACACCATGAAGCTGGAGTGCTGGAAAAACAAGCTACTGCCAGCAGACTGGCGCACCCTGGCTTCCATACTGAACTTCCCCCCGGAAATCGTGGAAGACGCGCTGCCGGCTGTTATGGCGTTCTTTCAGGAGGATGCTGGAATGCTGGTCTGTCCTGAACTGGAGAACTACCGCGAAGAACTGATGGACCGTCGCCGCAAGCTGAGCGAAGGTGGACGGAACGGCGCGAAGAAGACCAACAGCAGAAAGCACAAGGGTCAGACGGACAATGCTGGTACGCCCACCACGGCGGCCAGCCCGACGGCCACCCCGACGGGCGGGACGCAGCCACCCCACCGGGGTGGTGCCGGCCCCTTAGTACAGTCCAGTACAGCACAGAACAGTCAAACCCAGTTAACAGGAGAGAGTGAACAGGAAGACCTGGAACAACTGCTGTACGAAATGGATGGTGAGATCACTGAAGATGATCTGCCCTTCTGACCGTGCCCTGGTCTCTACTACCGATGGTGAATCAGCACTGCGACCGGTGAGAAAGAAAATCAGGACTGGAACTGTTCTTTTTCATTTCAGCGCGCAGCCCCATTCGCTGAGGGCTTGAGGGACCATATAAAAACAACAAATCCGATTTGTACTTGGCACGAATATTGCATCTTCTGCGATTCCCTGCACCCGTACGTGGATCGGCCAGGAAGGACCCGCACCGATCCGCAGGGTGAACACACCAGCCCCGTGGATTGATCCAGCCACCCACCGCACACCAGCACCGGGAAGGCCAGCGACAACACGAAAAAGCAGCATCCGACAGACTCACGCGGGCGCTGGCTGCTGTTCGCGTGTATCCCATCGGGTACCGAACCAGTCGACCGCAGTGAGGGCGAAAAACAGCCCCTTGCTTCACGGGGTCACACCGAACACCGCAGCACCGGGTCCTTCCCGCACCAGGCGCGCACGGGTCGCAGGCAGCGCGAATAATCGCCGATTGTGAATATCCCAGGGTCCTGGTTGTTGTTGTTATGTCCAGCCGGTCCGGTCCATGCGGCGGGCAGCAGGCCCACGGGAACCGCACCTGTCACGTTGACAGGCCGACAGGTACCGGGAGCGAAAGCACCAACCACCCAGGGCCACGTGATGAAAAGTACGGGGGATCACGCGCTGGATCGGCGAGGATAGTCAGTCTTCAGCGCCCGCAGGTTTTCGACAGGGGGGCACCTGGGCGCTGGCTACCGGGAGGGGGAGGGCCGAAACTTCAGGGGACCGAGAGTCGACACCGTGTCCCCCGTCATGCTTCTGTTTCCACAAAATCCGGGTTTCCGGTCCGGCCCGCGCCTGGTGGTGCGTTTGTGAATTTTGGGGAAGCGTGAAAGTGACTGACACCGACGGTCCTGGACAGAATGAACTCAGCGATTCAGCCACCCCTCCCCGCTCGCACCTGCCGGCACGTGCCACGGGAAGGCCAGGGACTTGAACCCTGATCCCATCAATGGGCGACAGTATGACCACGCAGGAGCCGGCCAGGGGTACCAACGCATTTTGGTAACACAGGAGGTAACACGCTGCGGGATTGGCAATAGACGTTTTCCGGCATCTCAGCAACTTGCGCCGCGTTGTTGACTCCCCCCGCCTCAGACAAGTTCAAAGAAGTCCGTGAACCCGCTGCTCTGGCGGGTTTTTATTGCCTGGCTGCCGCATCCGGACAGGCTTCAGTCAAGCAACTTCTCATACGGCTGATCCGTGAGCATCCTGAGAAAGGCCGTCAACGCCGAGATCTGCCGTGGAGCCAACGGAAAACCGCTACGCAGCCGGTCAGTCTGGACACCCTCCGGAAAACCGGTCTCACCCCAGGGCTCGCCCGTCTCCGGGTTGACCTGGCCACTGGTGCCAGACTCGTTGAAGTGATTATAGAACAGCAGAACCGTGGACAGTTCATCAAACACCCCGTTGTGCATGTACGGAGCGGTCACGGCCACATTGCGCAGGCTGCTGACCTTGAAACGGCCCTGCAGGGCATCACGGACAGGATCTTCCTCATCGAATGCCTTGCGCGCGGCCGGGTTGGCAGCCAATCCGGCATCCCGGAAGGAAGTGTCCAGACCATTATTTTCCAGCAGTGACTCATTGATCGGCGTACCGATGTTGGCATATCGATGATTGGTGAACAGTTCTCCCGCTGCATAATCCACCGACTCTGACTGATGACACTCGGTGCAACTGGTGAAAGCCGGCGAGAAAAACAGCCCCATGCCCACCACCTCTTCGCGGGTAGCCGTGACCTCGCCTCTTAGGTAGCGATCGTAACGGGAGTCGAAACGGTTCAACGCATCACTACGCAAATACGCTGACAGCGACGCTGCGATGCGCGAAAGAACCTCGTCATCTGTAGCGTCACTGACCCCGTACTCTGCGTACTTGCGATTCTCCCTGACTCGCGACACCAGCTCCTGCGGATCGCGCAGACTCATTTCCCGCGGCGTGATAAAGGGCTGCAGCACCTGTTCCTCCAGCGTGGCTTCTCGTCCGTCCCAGAAGAATCCGCCCCTGATGGAATCCGCTGCGGTGGCGGCCGGATCGTTGACGGGCGGATCATCCACGGACAACGCAGGCGTCAGGCCGACATAGGTC
Organism: Pseudomonadota bacterium; assembly: GCA_051747985.1. Lineage (GTDB taxonomy): Bacteria > Pseudomonadota > Gammaproteobacteria > Pseudomonadales > Pseudohongiellaceae > PWQG01. The sequence goes on from JBNJGU010000112.1 coordinate 9,066, forward strand.
AGCGATGGCGCATTGCGCCGCCCCAGGGAGACGCCGTCCGAGCCCAGGGAGGCGCCAAAGTTGCCCGAAGAGGGAGCGGGGTCCGAAAACGCCCGTCCCGGATCGTGACAGCTGGCACAGGACTGATTACCACCAGCAGACAGACTTGTGTCCAGGAACAGCAACCGACCGAAAGACTCCTTCTGAGCGGTTGTCAGCGGTTCGGGTGACACAGATTCCGTCTCTGATTCCCGCTTATCGAGAAGGGCCGCACGGACAGCCGCCGGGTCATTCATCCGCCGAACCCGGCGATGCGCTGTCACTTCCCCTTCCGTGAACTCCATCGGAGACGCTTCGGGAGCGAAACGGGCCACCATCCAGTTCAACAGTACGGCCAGTTCCGCGTCATCCAGCGGAGATTGCGAGGAGCCGGGCACCCGTATCAGATA
>JBNJGU010000113.1:0-9453 GCA_051747985.1 Pseudomonadota bacterium
ATACTTTCCGCCTCAAGCTGTTTGAGGTGGGTAAGGTTGTAGTCTGTCATCGGTGTCGCTTCATCCTTTCTGCGAACGCTCGTGTTCCTCGTCCCTGGTACTGTTGTTCACGTCTTCGTCGGCGGTCGCCTTGTCAGTCTTATCATCGGCGGTGGCATTGCCGGTTTCGGGCTTCCGGTATGGAGCGAGAGGGTCCTCTTCCCGGGGGCTGTCTCCGGCGTCTGCTGTCGGTTGCCAGTCCGCTGAAGAGTGTGCGGCTTCGTTCTTGTCTGTCACACCGTCGTCATTGCCGGAGTCATTGGTCGACGACTGTTCATCCGCCGCGCTGTCCCGCTTGTCGGGGTCGGTCTGTGCGGATTCGGCGGTGGCCGCGGTGTCGGAGTCAGTCGCCGCTTCGGACTTTCCCAGGCCGTAGTCCTCTGACAGGGCGCCACCGCCGGATTCGCGGTCAGCGTAATCACGCGGTGCCTCTGGTTGCCCCTCTTCAGGGTTGTTTGTGGGCGCCTCTTCCCGGGTCGCCGTGTTCTCGCTTTCTTCTTCCTGGAACAGTTTGTCGCGCTCTCCGGCGGGCAGCATCTTGTCGGCCACTTCATGGTCGCAGAGCGTCTGGGCACCGGACGCCAGATGGCGATAGACGTCCTTGTAGCTTTCAGTCATCTGCTGCACGAGTTCCGCTGTCGTGCTGAAGTGGTCGCTGACGTTCTCTCTATAGGCCTTGTGCGTCTGCTGCAGATCCTCGATCTGCTGCTCCAGCTGGCGGACCTTGACCGGGCTGGTGTTGCTGAAACGATACGTTGCGACGACACCGATGATGACGCCAGCTGTCAGGCTGCCAATAGCTATCAACAAAGCCATGATGAGTATGCCTCCAGAATTTCCGGGATGAAAAACCGACGACACAGGGTGTAGTCGGGACTGTAAAAATCGCCGAACAGTATAGCCTGATTACGGGCACGTCGTCGCCCCCTCTTCGACAGTGATTCGCCGATGACACTGGCCAGCGCCGGCGGTCGCCGGTAGAATTCCCGCGCCGGTGACGCAGAGCGGCCAGGAGCGGGATGGAATGACGCCAGAGCAGCAATATCAAAGGGATCTGGATCGCGGTGATCTGGTTCCGGATGAGGGGCAGGCAGCCGCTGTCGCTGCCCTGCAGTCCGTTCATGATGCGGTAGTGGCCCAGCCGTCACCGCACTGGTGGCACCGACTGCCCGGTCTGGCTCCCGTGACGCCTCGCGGCCTGTATCTGTTCGGTGGCGTGGGACGTGGCAAGACCTATCTGATGGACCTTTTTCATGATGCTTTGCCAGTCGATGACAAGGTGCGGACCCATTTTCATCGATTCATGCAGGAGGTCCATCGCGAGCTGGATGCCCTGAAAGGGCGTGCCGATCCACTGGATGCCGTGGCCGATCGCCTTGCCCGACGAGCCCGTGTGCTCTGTTTCGACGAGTTTTTCGTCAGTGACATCGGCGATGCCATGATTCTTGGAGGTCTGCTGGAGCAGTTGTTCCGGCGGGGTGTCGTGTTGGTAGCCACTTCCAACGTGCCTCCGGATCGCCTGTATGAAAACGGACTCCAGCGTGAGCGCTTTGTTCCGGCCATTGAACTGCTGCAGCGACACTGCCGCATCATGCACATGGATGGCGGCATCGATTACCGGCTGAGGGAGTTGCGGCAGGCCGGCCTCTACCACTGGCCGGCTGACGAAGAGGCCAAACGGGCCATGACCGACCGGTTTGAACGACTGGCACCGGTTCATGCCCGCGAGGATGATGCCGGCAGTGTCGAGGTGTTGGGGCGTACAATATCCGTGCGGCGTTGTGCGGATGATGTGATCTGGTTCGATTTCGAGGCGTTATGTGGAGGACCCCGCAGTGCCAGCGACTATATAGAGTTGGCCAGGGAGTTCCACACCGTGCTGCTGAGCGATGTGCCCTGCATGGGAAGCCGCCATGATGATCGCGCCCGGCGTTTCGTCAACCTGGTGGACGAGTTATACGATCGGCGGGTGAAACTGATCCTCTCGGCCGACTGCCCGATGGAAGAGTTGTATCAGGGCCGTGAGCTGGCTTTTGTGTTTGAGCGTACAATAAGCCGTCTGCGCGAAATGCAGTCAGAAGACTACCTGGGAAGCGAGCACAGGGCCTGACTTGGGCATCTCGGCAATTTTTGCTTGAATCATTACGGTCACTTGCGTAGAATTCGCGCTCCTTGAAGATATTGCCGATCTGGTGGAGATCAATGAAAACGTTCAGCGCCAAACCACAGACTGCCGAAAACAACTGGCTGCTTGTCGATGCCGAGGACCAGACTCTGGGTCGCATGGCTGCAGAAATCGCCACCCGACTGCGCGGCAAGCACAAGCCCGAATACACGCCCCATGTCGACACCGGCGACTATGTGGTGGTGGTCAATGCCGACAAGGTGAAGGTCACCGGCAGGAAAGCGAAAGACAAGATGTACTACGCGCACTCCGGCTTTCCGGGTGGGCTGAAGGAAGCATCCTTCGAAAAAATGATGGAAAAATCCCCGGAGCGAGTGATCCGGCTGGCTGTCAAGGGCATGCTGCCACGTACGCCGCTGGGCCGGGCCATGTTCCGCAAGCTCAAGGTCTATCCGGGTGCCGAGCATCCGCATTCCGCCCAGCAGCCACAGTCAGTGACGCTGTAAGGCGGATCGGACACCCCAACAAGCAAGAGGTTTATCGAGATCGCTATGTCCACGACACATTATTACGGCACCGGCCGACGTAAAACAGCGACAGCCCGCGTCTATCTGAGACGGGGAAGTGGCAACATCACCGTGAACAAGCGTCCCCTGGATGGCTTTTTCGGGCGGGAAGTGGCACAGATGATTGTGCGGCAGCCGCTTCAGCTGGTGGACATGTCCGACAAGTTCGACGTCACGGTGACGGTGCGTGGAGGGGGCAGTTTCGGCCAGGCCGGAGCGATCCGTCATGGCATTACCCGCGCCCTGATGGATTACGATGAAGAGCTTCGTCCGGTTCTGCGCAAGGCCGGATACGTGACGCGGGATGCCCGCGCGGTGGAGCGCAAGAAGATCGGTCTGCGCAAGGCGCGCAAGCGTCCTCAGTTCTCCAAGCGTTGATGGATCGGGTGCCGCGGAAGCCGGGCCGTATGGCCGCTTCCGTCGTGCCGACAGGAAAGCGCCTGTGCCGAGAGCGGCCCGGCGCTTTTTTTGTGCCAGTCAGAAATTATTTTATTGATTTCAGTCAATGGCTTGTGGCTGATCTGGCTTTCGGTGTACTTGAAAAAAGTCGCCAGATTCTCTACCATTCAGCCCATTTGTCGCGGCGCGTGCCCGCGATCGCTCGATACCTGCAGCAGACAGGCAGTCCAACGGATTATTTTTGTTCAGACGATAATGTTCGGGAGATAACACGGTGAGTGTAGACGTAACCGATTCTGGCCGCAGACGATTTCTGCTGGGGTCAACTTCAGTAGTGGGGGCTGCCGGCGTGGTGGGTGCCGCGGTACCTTTTGTCGGGTCCTGGAATCCCAGCGCCAGAGCGCGTGCGGCCGGTGCGCCGGTCCGTGTCGATGTCAGCCAGATCGAGGAAGGTGGCATCCTCGGGCCGATTCCCGCGTGGCGCGGACGGCCGATTTTTATCGTCCGCCGCACCGAGGATCAGCTTGCCGCGCTGCCCGAGCTCAATGACCAGTTACAGGATCCGCAGTCCGAGCAACCCGAGCAGCCGGAGTATGCCAGTAATATTCACCGCTCCCGCAGACCGGAAGTGCTGGTTCTGATCGGCATATGCCCGCATCTGGGCTGTTCTCCCGCTCCACGTCTGGAGATGCGCTCGCAGCCGTTTGACGAGGACTGGCGCGGAGGGTTCTTCTGTGCCTGTCATGGTTCCCGGTTCGATATCGCGGGCCGCGTCTACAATGGCTCGCCCGCTTCCCGGAATATGGAAGTGCCTCCCTATCGATTCGAGTCAGACCAGGTGGTTGTAGTGGGTGAAGACGAGGAGAACGCATAAATGAGCGAAACAAAGAAAAACGGCTGGTTCGTATCGTCTCTGGTCGGGCTGCGGGACTGGACAGACGAGCGTCTGCCCATCATGGATGCCTGGCGCAAGCACATGAGCCAGTACTACGCGCCCAAGAATTTCAATTTCTGGTATTTCTTCGGGGTACTGTCGCTGTTGGTGCTGGTCATCCAGCTGCTGTCCGGCGTCTTCCTCACCATGTTCTACACCAACAGTGCCGAGGGAGCCTTTGCTTCCGTCGAGTACATCATGCGTGATGTCGAATGGGGCTGGTTGATCCGCTATATCCATTCCACCGGCGCGTCGGCATTCTTCGTTGTCGTCTACCTGCACATGTTCCGTGGCCTGATGTACGGCTCGTACAAGAAGCCACGGGAGCTGGTCTGGGTGTTCGGCATGGCCATCTACCTGATTCTGGTCATGGAAGGTTTCATGGGGTATGTGCTGCCCTGGGGGCAGATGTCCTACTGGGGTGCCAACGTGATCGTGTCGCTGGTCGGCGCCATTCCGGTGATCGGTGATGAGCTGCTGCTCTGGGTTCGCGGTGACTACCTGATTTCCGGTGCCACTCTGAACCGCTTCTTTGCACTGCACGTCGTGGCCATGCCCATCGTGCTGCTGGCCCTGGTCGTACTGCACCTGCTGGCTCTGCATGAGGTCGGTTCCAACAATCCCGATGGCATTGAGATCAAGAAGAACAAGGGATCGGATGGCAAGCCGGTGGATGGCATACCGTTCCATCCGTTCTACACCGTGCACGATCTGACAGGGATCACGGTTTTCCTGTTCGTCTTCTGTTTCGTGATCTTCTTCGTACCGGAGATGGGCGGTTACTTCCTTGAGCACGCCAATTTCCAGGAAGCCAATCCGCTGGTGACACCAGAACACGTGCCTCCAGTGTGGTATTACACCCCGTTCTACTCCATGCTGCGTGCCGTTACCGTGCCGCTGTTCGGTATCGACGCCAAGTTCTGGGGACTGATCGTGATGTTCGGCGCCATCGCCATCCTGTTCGTGCTGCCCTGGCTGGACCGCAGTCCGGTCAAGTCGATGCGCTACAAGGGCTGGTACAGCCGGGGCTGGCTGCTGGCGTTCGTCGTCAGTTTCCTCATCCTCGGTGTATTGGGCACGATGTCGGTGAATACCGGACGTACCATACTGGCGCAGATCTGTACGGTGATCTACTTCCTGTACTTCTTCCTGATGCCCTGGTACACGAAGAGAGAAGCGACATTCGCGGAGCCGTCTCGCGTCACGGGCCGATGGATCAGCCTGAAGCAGGCCGCTGGTGTGATCGCGCTGATTGCCGCACTGGTACTGATCCCGCTGACCGCGGTGGGCGCCGAGGGACCGGATGTGGAGCTGGAGCATGTGGAGATGGACCTGGAAGACCAGGCTTCCCTGCAGCGCGGCTACGCGAACTATATGAACTACTGCCAGTCGTGCCACTCGCTGCAGTTTGCCCGCTACGAGCGTACGTCAAACGATCTTGGCATTCCGGCGGACCTGGTACGCGATCACCTGCTGATGGGAAATCACGCGATCGGTGATCTGATGGAGAATTCCATGGATCCGGTGGATGCCAACAACTGGTTCGGTGTGGCTCCTCCGGACCTGACGTTGATCGCGCGGGTACGCAGCCCGGAATGGCTGTATTCTTACATGAATGGTTTCTACATCGACGAGTCCCGTGGTTGGGGTACCAACAATCGTATCTTTGCCAACGTGGGTATGCCCAATGTACTGCATGAACTGCAGGGGGATGTGGTCTGCGCCAACGACGCCGATGAACCTGCCAACTGCGAGCTGGAACATGTGGCCGGAACCGGTGCATTGTCGCCAGAGGAGTTTGATCAGTTCACTTATGATCTGGTGAACTTCCTCTACTATATCGGTGAGCCGGTGCGCCTGCAGCGGCAGCAGATCGGCGTGTTCGTGCTGGGCTTCCTGGCGATACTGTTTGTGCTGGTCACCCTGCTGAATCGCGAGTATTGGAGAAAGATTCACTGACAGTCGGATGTCCCGCTGCAGTAACGGATTGTTGAGGAACAGAACATGGGTGTGGTTTCCAAACGCTCGTCGATGACGTTTTATTCAGACGGCAAGAGCCAGTACAGTCACAGGGTGCGGATTGTATTGGCGGAAAAGGGGGTATCGGTGGATACCGTCAACGTGGATCCCGACAATACCCCCGAGGATCTGGCCTCGCTCAATCCGTATAACAGTCTCCCGACCCTGGTGGATCGGGACCTGGTGCTGTACGAGGCCAACATCATGATGGAGTACCTGGATGAGCGGTTTCCACACCCGCCGCTGTTTCCGGTCTATCCGGTGGCCCGGGCGCAGAGTCGTCTCTGGATGTACCGTATCGAGCGCGACTGGTGCTCGCTGGTCGAGAAACTGAGTGCAGGGAAGGGCGGTGCCGCGCAGCTGGACAAGGCGCGGAAGGAATTGCGTGAAAGCCTGACTTCGATCGCGCCCATTTTCTCGGAAAAGCCCTACTTCATGAGTGATGAGTTCACCATCGTGGACTGTTGTGTCATTCCCATATTATGGCGGCTCCCGTCATTGGGTGTGGAGCTGGGTGATCACAAGGCGGTGCAGCCGCTTCTGGAGTATCGCGCACGACTGTTTGCCAGGGATTCCGTGCGAACCAGCCTGTCCGAGCAGGAACGCGAAATGGTCTGAGGCAGCCCTGAGCCGCCTGCGGCCTGTTCTCAATCCGGCAATTTTACCCCCAGACCCGAATCAGAAGGCGTATTTTTCATGTCGATGACCTCCAGCCGTCCCTATCTGTTGCGGAGCCTTTATGAATGGATTCTCGACAATGACTGCACACCGTATGTGGTGGTCAATGCCTGGCTGGATAACGTCATGGTGCCGCAGGAGTATGTCAAGGATGGGCAGATTGTCCTGAACATCTCGCCGGTGGCTGTCCAGGGACTGGTCATGACCAACGAGGCGCTGGAGTTCAATGGTCGATTCGGTGGTATGCCGACGCCGGTTCACGTGCCTGTCGAAGCGGTCATGGGTATCTATGCGCGCGAAAACGGCCAGGGTATGGTCTTCGAGACCGGCAAACCCGATCCGGAATCACCGCCACCCGTGCAGGGTGATGGTGGTACCGGCAAGGATGGAGGTGATGGATCTGAAAGCGGTGGCCGGAAAAGCGGTGGAAAAGGCCGCAAGCCATCGCTACGGGTAGTCAAGTGACTCCGTCTGGCCGGTGACGACCCATCACAGGTACTCGAACGCTGATACCACGCGGGTCACGCCACCCACGTTCCGGGCCAGCCGCACGGCCCGGTCACCTTCCTCCCGCTCCACGATCCCCATCAGGAAGATCCCGCCATCATTGGCGATGACACGTATGCGATCGGCCTGGATATCCTCGTTGAATGAAAGCTGAGTGCGCACTTTTGTCGCAAGCCAGGTATCATTGCCGCGGGACAGCAGGCCGCGACGGCCGGACACTTCCAGTTCGTTGTGGATGCGGCGTACATGGCTGCTGGTGTCGGCGGCGATTTCCGCCGCCCGCTCGATCATCGACTCTTCCGGAACCTGGCCGACCAGTAGAACGATGCCATTGTGGCTGACCACGTTGATGGAGGCATCGCGGAACGCCGGTTCGCGGGAGCGCAGGTTCACCAGAACCCGCGTTTCCACCGACTGGTCCTCCACCACGGTGCCCGCGGTCCGGCGGGTCGGGTCCTCGGAAATGCCTTCTTCTCCGGTGGTTTCCGTCAATATGGTGGCGCAGCTGGCCAGCAGTGTGGCCATGAAAACAGCAATCAGGGGACGATGGATCACAATTCTTCTCCGAATAGTTGCAGGTCGATCAGATCGCACAGACAGTGAATGAGACTCAGGTGCAGTTCATGACATGATGCCGGATCGGTGGCTGGTACGGCAATCTCCAGATCGCGCTCGCCCAGCTGTTCCGCGCGGAGTGAGGTGTTTTCGTCGCTCAGGATGAGCAGCTCCATGCCCCGGTCGCTGGCGGCATCGAGGAGTCCGTCATCGGGGAATGTCTCCCGGCTGCCCGCAAACAGGACCAGAACATCACCACGTTGTCCCAGAGCCCTTACCTGGTGGGTCAGTACGTCACCGAACGTGTTGTCGTCGTCAGTGGTCGACTGACCACCCTCGACGGGTAGAGCCAGCGCCGGCAGGCCGGGTCGCTCCCGCTCATACCGGTTTACCAGCAGGGATGTCATATGGCGGGCATTGCTGTTTCCCGTACCGGCTCCGCAACAGAGGATCCGGTTACCGCCCAGTAGGCAGGTGGTCAGTTGCTCGGCGGCCAGGGCGACTTGTTCGGGCAACGTCTCGGCCACTGCCTGGTGGCGTCTTGCATTCTGCTGGAATCGTCTTGTTATACGTTCTTCAAGCATGCTCTGGTCCAGTACCCGGGTCGGCACGTATGATGGTCCGTCATTCTACCCGAGCGCCGTCAGACCGGAAACTGGCTGAATGCGTTCGGTATCCATTCAATGCTCCCATCGGCCCGGATCCCCACGACGTCGAAACGGCATGCCATTGTCTCATGCAGCCGCTGCTGCATCAGGTAGTGGCGTGCACAGCGGATGAGGCGGCATTGCTTGTATGAGGTGACGGTCTCGGTGGCGGTGCCATGCTGTTCGCTACGCCTGTAGCGGACCTCCACGAAAACCAGTGTATCCTGGTCACGCATGATCAGGTCGATTTCACCGACACGACATTGATAATTGGCAGTGATGGGCAGCAGCCCCTGTTGCTCGAGGTAGCAGGCGGCGTACCGCTCCATGGTCATGCCGCGTTGCCGGTTGCTGTTCTCTTCGTACTCTTCCATGAGCCTGTGTCTCCTGTCTGGGTGTGGGTGACGATCACCGTGGCATCAGGTTGATATCCTCCGGGAGCTCCAGCCGCATGATCCGCGCCTGGCCGTTGACAAACCACGCCATTGGCAGCTCGCGCTGAATGGCGCCGGAACCCGTCAGAGACAGCATTCCTGTTGAACCCTGCATGCGGGTGTTCGGGTAATTGACCAGCTGTCCCAGCCGGGTATACAGGCGGAAACTGTCGACACCCAGAGCCTGGAGACGTTGCACGCCTCCGGATGATGCCGGCCAGGCCGCGTTGACCCGCTCTTTCAGTTCGCCTTCCTGGCCCAGTAACCAGGGCAGTTCGGGAAACCGTATACCATCGAGATCCCGATTTCTGGATGCTTCCGTGCTGCCGTCATGAATGGAAGGCATGGCAAAAACCGGTACGTCGCCGGCATAGAAAAAATCCAGGGTCGGAGCGACCTGTCGGCCCTGTGCCGGGGATGCCAGTAGAAACAGCATGTCGATGTCCTGGCGGCGTCGGGGCGTGAAAGCGATGTCATCCCGCGGAAGTATGGCCGCGAGGCGATCGAATCGGGTCTCGCTCTCATCCACGGCCAGCATGTCGCGGAGCAG
>JBNJGU010000114.1:0-9364 GCA_051747985.1 Pseudomonadota bacterium
CCAGACCACGGTGGACGAGCGTATTCCCGCCCACGACATGCGCAGGGAAGTGCGCACGACCATCGGCCTGCTGGCCGATCACAGACAACCGTTCGGCCTCGATGCTCCGGCCCGGTTCTCCGAGGCCCCCAATCCGAACAGTCTGCGCTTCAAGCGCACCTACGATGTGGTTTCCCTGGTACCCGAGTTCGATTTCCCGGACCTGCTGAGCCGCGATATCGGGGCTCCTGACTGGACCCTGTCACAGTGGGAAGAATATCTGGAAATGCCGGATGATCCGCGCTACGAAGAGCTGGCCCGGGAGCTGATCGGCGATGTCCGCCCCGAGTTTGCCAATGACCCCTATGCCCGCGCCATGGCGATCAAACAGTACCTGGATGGTAACGGCATCTACAGCCTGGAGAACGTCCACGCTTCGGAGGAAGACCCGGCCGCTTCCTTCCTGTTCGGCGACCTGACCGGTTACTGCGTGCATTTTGCCTATGCGGCCACTTATCTTTACCGCAGTATCGGCATACCGGCCCGCGTCGGTGTCGGCTATGCGGTCCCGGCCGACAACCGTGCTGGCGGCTCGGCACTGTTGATCCAGGCGGTGCATGGTCACGCGTGGCCGGAAATCTATCTGCAGGGACGTGGCTGGGTGATCGTGGACCCGTCGCCCTCGCGCACGCTGGTCGACATGTCCATGGACCCGCAGGACGACCTGCAACAGTTGCTGGGCGACATGCTGCGCGATGACGCCTCTTTTGAGTCCTACACGGACAGTCTGTCCAGGGACTCCCTGTCGCTGACGGCATTGTTGCGTGGCACGGCGGGTCTGACCGGACTGCTGCTGGTGATGGGCTGGATCATCCGCCTCTGGCGGCAGCTGATTCCATTGTTCTGTCCACGCGAGGGACTCCACCGTCACGGCTTTCGGGCCGCACTGGACAAACTGGCCGCCTTCGGCATCACCCGCCAGCGCGGCGAGACCCGAGAGGCATTTGCCCGGCGGCATTCGGCGCGCCTTCCGGCGTTACAGTCGCTCACCGATCAACACCTGGAGCGGGCGCTGGGAAGCGGCTTCGGCGACAGTCACGTGATGACAGTGGGCCATGACAGCGGGGCACTGCGACAGTCGTGGCAATCACAGCTGCGTGAGCTCGACCGGCAGCTTCAGAACACCCACCCCGCGTGGCGGCGCTGGCTGGCCGCCCTGCACCCGTTCCCGTGGCTGACCGGGCGCTGAACACACAGATCAATCGGAGACGTATCGCAATGAATGCAGCAGTATTGGATGGCAACCCCGCCCTGGCTGAATCCCGGGACGTGATCGAACGGCTGCGCGCCGCGGTCGCGAGCCGTGTTCTGGGCCGGGATGACGTGATCGAACTGGTTGTCATTGCCCTGATGGCCGATGGCCACGTGTTGCTGGAAGACTACCCGGGGTCGGGCAAGACCACACTCGCCAAGGCACTGGGCGAGGCCATCATCGATGACCGGGCCGGCGATCACATGATCGTTCCGTTCCGTCGTATCCAGTTCACACCGGACCTGTTGCCCTCCGACGTCACCGGTGGCGCTGTATTCGACACCACCAGCAACAGCTTCCATTTCCGCCACGGGCCGATCTTCGCCCACGTGGTGCTGGCCGACGAAATCAACCGGACCTCGCCGAAGGTGCAGGCGGCCATGCTGGAGGCGATGGGCGAGAAACAGGTGACGGTGGACAACACCACCTATCCGCTGGACCCGTTGTTCTTCGTGATCGCCACCCAGAACCCGCTGGACCTGGTCGGCACCTACCCCCTGCCCACCCCGCAGCTGGACCGTTTCCTGTTCAAGCTGACCATGACCCATATCGACCGGGAGGCCGAACTGCAGGTGCTGGAGTCGTGGCAGAGCCGTCGCGATCGTGCCGGCGATGCCGGACGCGTCAGTCGGGATACCATCCTGGCCGCCCGCCGCGCCATCGACGAGCAGGTCGAGATCGCTCCGGCGATCCGCACCGCACTGGTGGATATTTCCCGGAATCTGCGGGACGACGAACGTATCGTGCAGGGCAATTCCACCCGCAGCATGGTGTTGCTGCTGCCGGCCCTGCAGGTGCGGGCCGTGCTTCACGGTCGCGGCTACGTCAATGCCGACGACATCCAGGCTCTTCTCGGCCCCGTGCTACGGCACCGGGTCGAACTGGCACCCGGGATCGCCGACTTTGACAAGGTGCTCCAGGAATGCAGCCGCGACCCCATGGAGGCACTGGCACGCAGTACCCTGAGGGCCGTCAACTGACCATGACGATGCGGATCCACCTGCGTCAAGCCCGACTGTTGCGCCGCATCGTCCGATACGGCGCCACGGCCTTCTGTCTGGTCGCAACCATACTCTCGGCCCCGGGACCCGTGCATGCCCAGACGCCGGACAGTAGCGGACTGGGCGACGGCTTCAACGCCACGGCGCCGTCCTGCTTCGGCATGACCGGCATCACCGAGGAACGGGCACTGGCCATCTGCGACGCATTGTTCCTGCGACAGAACATCGAGGCCCGGGAACTGGCTGAACAGTGGGTGACGGATGAACCCGACTCACCCGGCGCCCATTTTTCCCTGGCCGAGGTCCTGTCCCGGGTGGAAGGCAATCTGCCCCGCTCACTGCACCACCTGCACCGTGCCGAGGAGCTGCTGGACTACCAGTCCATGGGCCGGGCCATGGCCGAAGGCAATCTGGAATGGCATTATCTGACCCTGAGCGAACTGTCCTATGCCCATCAGCTGATCGGTAACCAGGAACGCTCACTGGCCTACCTTGAACGCATCGAGTCCTTCTACGGCCAGAGCACCGAGTCACTGCGCGGCTGGCCACTGATCAAGCTGGGCCGCTTCGATGAGGCCCGCGCCAGCGCCGAGGAGGTCCTGTCGAGCACGGATGATCCCCGGGAACGCAGCCGCGCCTGGAATACACTGTGTGCGGTGGAACTGGCCGATCTGCGGCCCCTGGAATCGATGGAGGCCTGCGAGAACTCGATGAGCGAGGAGGACGGGGTGTCATTGCTGGAGGACAGCACGGGCGCCGATACGGTGCACCTTCTCAATGCCTCCGAGGTCTCGCTCAGCCTGCTGCGTTTCGGCGAGGCGGAACAGCTGCTGGAACGGGCCACGCTGTTCCCCAATCCGGACAGCGTCGGGAATCCCTGGGTCTATCTGCTGTACCTGCGCATGAATCAGGGCCGCTTCGAGGACGCTCACGACAGCCTGGACCGGATGCTGGCCTGGCGCGAACGTCAACGCCCGCTGGTCACCATCATGAACCGGGCCGAGCACCTGATGGTCAGCGCCATGTTTCTGCTGCTCAGCGGCTACCCGGAGGATGCCGAACGGCTGACTCGTAGCGCGCTCAACCAGCCGGACCGCACCGGCTCCTACAGCGCCGATGAACAACAGAAAGACGCCATCGCCGCTCTGGTCCGCCATGCCGCCGACCGGCAGATACTGGAACGCAAACGCGAGCACATCGCCACGCAGGGCTGGATCGAGTCCATCCCCGCACGCCTGGAGTCTCTGTGGCTGCGGTTCCGGACCTGGCGCTCCTCCCGACAGGCCGCCTCTCTTTTTGCCGACAACCAGACGTTGATGAACCGGCTGCGCCCCTACGCCCCGCTGGATGTGCACATTCCCGAGTGGATCGAACCGGAACTGGTGCAGCTGATGGGACACGGCACCATCAGCGCGTTGCTGGAACAGACCCGTGACGCCGGGGCCTATGCCCTGAACGAGGGGTATTATCACGCGTATCGGGCCGAGATCGCGTGGCAGGCTGGTCGTCATGATCGCGTGCTCGAGGCCGGTGAGCAGGCCCTCGGCCAGCTTCCGCCAGAGGAAGTGCTGCTGCGTGCCAGAGTGACCGCAAGAATGGCCGATGCCGCCTGGCGCGGCGGACAGCGCGACGAGGCACTGGAGTTCTATGAATCCGCTCTGCGCGCCGACCCATCCATCCTGCGACGCCTGGGCGATGCACTGCCTGTTCAGATCGCCTCCCGTAACATGGAGGCCGAATTGATCCGCCTGCTGCGTCGTTCTCCGCGGTTCCGCGTCGGCGACAGCGGCCCGGCCATCACCCTGGAACGCGGCGATACACCAGCATTGTGCCTCCGGGCACGAAGTGGTGACTCCCTCTCCTGTGTTGATGCCAGCCCGGAGGACGACGCGGAGCAGCCACTGGTGGATCTGACCCGACGTTTCCTTGATGCCGCGTTCGGGCCCGGTATCGAGATCAGCCGCGCCCAGCGCACGGCCCTGCTGGGTGGCAGCATCATCGGATCCTCCCGCGATACATCACGACAACGGGACATCAGTGATTTTCTGCTGGAATGACCGGTTGACGGGCCACGAGAACACGATCAGACTGATGAGGAGAATGCAATGTCGAACGAAGGCTATCATGAACCGGTCAATGAGCTGACCGATACCACCAGGGATTTTCACCGAGCCATCGTCTCCCTGATGGAGGAACTGGAAGCGGTGGACTGGTACAACCAGCGTGTCGATGCCTGCAAGGACGGCGAGCTGTCCGCCATACTGGCGCACAATCGCGACGAGGAGATCGAGCACGCGATCATGACGCTGGAATGGATCCGCCGCAACAACACCGTGTTCGACAAGTACCTCAGGAAATTCCTGTTCACGGAAGAGCCACTGGGTCACCACGAATAGGTCGCCATGGGCAGTCAGTCCGGTACAGCGCCTCCAACAGCCCGACGCCGGATTCTCTATGCGTCCCTGGCGTTGTCCGCCGCATTGCATGCGCTATTGCTGACCGCGCCACCACCCACCGGCCAGACGGATCCGGCCACCGGGCAGTACGATACCTCCATCGAGATCGTACTGCGGGAACGACCATCCTCGGCGGCTGCATCGGAGACTGAGTCTGTATCGGACGCCAGTACGAGCACGGCCACGTCAACAGCCACTCTACCCGACCCTCTGCCGGTGTCCGACGAGCCGGAATCACTCCCTTCACCGCCATCGCCATCTCCCCGGGTGAATACCGACAGCGATCCCGGCCCGGCGCCGCCATTCAGACCTGAACCGATACCCCGGCCACCGGCTCCCTCTCCGGTCCCGGTCGACAGCCGCATGATCGTCCAGACTCCGCCCGAGCCGCCACCACCGGAAATCGCACCGACGGTCCAGGCCGCGTTGACCGATCGCATCCGGTCCCTGCTACCGGAGCTGTCTGCGTCAACGGCAGAGCGGGAATTCACCTGGGAACATGACGGACGGACCTACCGGGCCCGACTGCGGGCTCCGGAAACACCGGCACCAACCCGCTCCCAGCAACGCAGGCTGGAAATCCATACCGACGGCGATGGCGATCGCACACTCACCACCAGCGTCACATTGCAACGCACGGCTTTTTCCCGCTACGCCAAGTTTGTGGACCACTGGGATGATAACGTCTGGCTGTCCGGTGACGAGGTGATCGGACGGTTCCATTCCAATTCGCGCATACGGGTGGAGACCTCACGGCGTCTCCGGCCGACCTTCCATGGCCCGGTCACCGTGGCCGCGCGCATGCCGATGACCCGTCGACTGCGGGACCCCGACATATTTCCCGAGGGCATCCGCACCGGTGTGGAACCGATACCCATGCCCTCGATCGACCTTGACGAGGATGCCATCCGCCTGGCGGACTCCAGCCCGGAACAGGACGTCCGGTTCTTCACTTCGGACACCACGATTGAATTCCTCGCGGGGGGAGGCTATCGCTGGAACAGCGATGACGGTCAGGGGGGGCGGACTCCACACAGCCCGGTGGCGTACCTGATCGCCCGCGATGGCGTGACGCTGTCGGTCAGCGGAACCGTCACCGGACAGATACTGGTCTACGCACCCCGTCGATTGCTGATCGCCGGCAACCTGGTCTATCGGGAACCGCCGGACATCTACCCCGCCAGCACCGATCTGCTGGGCCTCATCAGTGACGGCTCCGTACTGGTGGCCCCGTCCACGGTGACAGGACGGGGCGACCTGGACATACATGCCGCCATCTATGCCGGCAGGCGCTTCGCCGTGCAACGATTCCGGTCGCGGCAGGGGGACACGATGACCATCCTGGGCAGCCTGACGGCGGGCTCGGTGTCGGCCACCGAGCCCCGGTATCGCACCCGTGTGATTCACGATGACCGTTTTTCCGTGCTCCGGCCCCCGCTGTTTCCGCAGACGACAGCGTGGACCCGGGACCCATTGCCCCAGCGCTGGCGCATTGCAGGGGACGGGGACTCCCCATCCACCTCCGTCAGTGTCAGAACCGCTGTGCCCGGTACTCCTCCAGGCGCCGTTGACAGCGCGGTGCCTGTTCCAGGGCGTTGACGCAACGCCGGAGGTGCTCCATGGCCTGGTCACGGAACTCGTCATACCAGTTCTGCTCGGCCCAGTTCAGCCATGCCCCTTCCATGTTCTGCTCGATTGACGGTCGAAAGGCGTCGGACCCCGGCATGGCGAGATACTCGCGGAAATGCCCCAGCGCCTCATCCCAGTCGCCCTGTTCCCAGTCCACCGCGGCCAGCCCGGAGTGCAGGCGGGCAAGTGCCTGCATGCACAGCTCGGCTCCCTCACAGAGGGCCGGCAGTCTCGACAGCTGCTTCCGGGCATGCTCCAGATCATCGGCACCGGTCACCTGCTGCATATAGTCGTCCAGTACCACGTGCGCATTGTGACGGATGGTCTGCACCTCCGGCGTGGCCGAAGACACGGATTCCAGCACGTTGAGGGCCTGTTCGGCCCCTTGCCGCGCCGCGCCGGAGGCGATCAGCGCCGCGGCACGCTGCACTTCAAGCCAGTACCACAGCCCCTGGAACTCCTGATCGGGATCCTGCCCTTCCTCCTCCAGCATGGTCAGCATGTGATCCCGCCAGGGCGCCGTCTGCCGCATGAACCGCTGCAGGGTCTCCGTATCATCCCGTTCCAGTATCCATTCGATCTCGCGGCTGTAGTAGATCATGCGGTTCATCTGCGCCGGCAGACTGGACGGGCGCAGGTGCGACTGCAGTTCCGCCAGCCGCAGGCGGTCTGCATACGGCAGACGGGCCGCATGCTGATTCCACATGTTCTCGAGGCCAAGTTCCGCCGCGCTGACCCGTTGACGCGCCTGGTAGTCCTCGTATCGTGGCACTTCCAGGTCACGCGCCTCGAACCATTGTTCGTCGTTGCCGTCGAACCAGGCCTGATCATGTTCTATACCGAAACCCTCAGGAGAAGTGGTTTCCACCGACAGCACCTGACCGTCGGGCAGCGTGATGTCGACGAAAGCGTGGGAAGGCAGGATCACACCATTGGCCTCCAGTCCCGCCCGCCGGGCCAGCACAATATACAGCAGCGACGAGCTGATACAGTTGTAGCGACCGGATCCCAGCAGGGTGCTGAGTTGACTCTGACCGGCGTCGTAGGCCTCCAGTGGATCATCGAGGCGCGCTTCTCCGCCCAGAAAATGCTGGAACATGGTCTCGAGAAGGTATTCTCCCGTCTGCCGGGCCCCCATGCCGCCTTCCGTTTCCGGCGCGCGATCCCCTATCGAACGCCGGAATTCCCGGAATGCCGCTCGAGAGCGGATGTCACCGGAAGCCATCAGATACAGCGCCAGCAGCGCATCCGGATCGCCCTGCTCCGCAATCGGATAACGTTCAATGGTATCCCGCTCGAAATCGGTCAACGGACTCCAGAATGACGCCTCCGACTGCCCGTACTCCGCGCGGGAACGCTCCCGCCCGTCATCTGCCGCCGCTTGCACCACCGGCATTGACAATGCCAACGTCGCGAACAGCACCGAGAACCGGACCACCGGGCGACTGCAGCACAGAAAATATCGTGTCATCATCCGGACAATGTCCTCCAGGCTGGACTGAAACTGTGATGAAGATAACAATACCGATAGCCCTTTCAATGGTACAAAACGGATTGACTCAGGACACCCGGCCCCCGCATCAAGACCATGCCCGGGCCGATCATGGGAGGGAGTATTGACCATGTGGTCGCGGACATTCAAGCGGTCTCGCCGACCACGGCTTCGGGGCATCCGTCCCGCACTGCTTTCCTGCCTGCTGTGTCTGCCTCCCGTCCATGCCGCCGACAGTGACGGCACGGTGCTGCGCGTCGGCATCTATCACAACCCGCCCAAAATCCAGTACGACGGACAGGGAGATCTCACCGGTATCCTGGGCGACCTGCTCAGTGCCATCGCCGATCGGGAGAGCTGGAGCCTTCAGCCGATCAGTTGCCAGTGGAGCGACTGCCTGGCCATGCTGGAGCGCGAGGAGCTGGACCTGCTTCCCGATGTGGCGGAAAACGATGCCAGGGCGGACCGTTTCGATTTTCACCAGACACCGGCATTGCGCAGTTGGTCCCAGCTGTACAGTGACGCGGACAACCCGGTATCAAGCCTGCTCGACCTGGATGATCGCACAGTGGCGGTACTGTCAGACTCGGTACAACAGAGCTACCTCACCACACTGACGGAGAGCTTCGGTCTGTCCGTCAACTGGCTGGTTGTGGACAACTTCGATCAGGCATTCGAAGCCGTCCGTACCGGAGAGGCCGATGACGCCGCCGCCAACCACTACTACGGCAACCTGCAGGCAGCAGAGATGGAGCTGGCACCGAGCCCGGTGATGTTCGAACCCAGCCGGCTGTATTTTGCCAGTTCGGGAGGGCGCTACCCGCAGGTGCTGGCCCGCATCGACGACCACCTCGACGTCTGGATGGCACAGCCCGGCTCCCCCTACTTCCAGATCCTGGACCGCTGGGCGCCAGACAGTGGACAGAACACCCCTCCCAGCATGCTCTGGTGGTCCCTGGGCGCGCTGGGCGGCGCCCTGCTGCTGATGACAGGGTTCAGCCAGCTGCTGCGGCGCCGGGTGGCGGAACAGACCCGCAGTCTCCGCCGCAGCGAAGAAAGGCTGAACACGATTCTCGACAGCGTGGATGCCTTCATCTATATCAAGAACACCGATCTGCGTTATGAATACGTCAACCGCAAGGTATCCGAATGGCTGCAACGCCCACTGAACCGGATACTGGGATACCGTGACAGCGACCTGTTCGACGAACGCACGGCCAGCCGCCTGGAGCAAACCGACCGTCAGATCCTGGAACACGGCCAGCGCCATGCGGATGAAGAGATCAACTCACTGGCGGACAACGCCGAAAGGCGCACCTTTCTCACCGTGAAAATCCCGCTGCGGGACGCTGATAACCGGACCTACGCCTTGTGTGGCATCTCCACGGACATCACTGAACATCGACGGATCCAGGACCAGCTGCACCGACTGGCCTGGTTCGACCCGGTCACCGGACTGGGCAATCGTCGCCTGCTGCTCGACCGCCTTGAGCAT
>JBNJGU010000115.1:0-9269 GCA_051747985.1 Pseudomonadota bacterium
GGCTGAACACCGGGCTGGATTGCGTCATCACTGGTTGGAATCCGCATCGTCGGCCATCCGACCAGTTTCTGTTCCATTTGCGCCAGCGAGAACGTCGCAGCCCGCTGCGGCGCCTGACTCCCGTCATACTGATCACCGAGGATCACCGCAAGGATCTGGTGCGAAGAGCCTGCGATCCCTCGGGAGGGGCGGTCTCCGCCTACCTGCACCGTGATACGTTCCGGGAACAGCTGCCAGCGGAACTGGATCGGATCATCGGTGAGAGGAAAACGTAATGTCCAAATTCGAGTTCATCATGATGTTCGTGTCGGTGGTGGTGGCCTTTGCCATGGCCGAGCTGCTGATGGGCTGGGGCAAGATGATCCGCTATCGGCACAGGATCTGCAGACCCTGGTTGCTGGCGGGGTGGTCGGTGTGGCTGCTGATCATCATGACCTATCATTACCTGGGGTTCTGGGAATATCAGGCCCATGATTTCGTCATGGTCGGACCGATGCTGCTTTTTCTCAGTGCCCCGATCATGATGGTGCTACTGACTTTCGTGCTGACTCCGGAAGTCCGTTATTACCGGACACTGGACCTGGAAGCCCATTACTTCGCGACCAAGAACTGGTTCTTCATCATGATCATCCTGTTCCTGATGCTGTCCCGTGCTTCCGATGTCCTGTTGCCGAATTTCGAGGAGACCTGGTTCCGTCGCTCTATCGGTACGGTGATCATCAGCCTCTCGGTGGTCTGGTTGCTGTTCACGAAGCGTCCGCTCTATCACTACGCGGCGATGGTGTTCAATCTGGCCTATCTGATGCTGACGGCCAGCACCATCGCGGTGCCCGGGCTCTTGGCGTTCTGAGCCCGGACACACATCAGCATGGTTCAGTTGACATCCGTCGATCAGGACTCGCCGGCCGGCGCGTAGGAGCCATCTTCGCGGTGGACTTCCCTGCCGGTCACGGGCGGGTTGAATACGCAGGCCAGCTTCAGTTCTTCATGGGCCCAAAGGATGTGCTTGTCATTGTCATTGAGAATGTACAGCGTGCCTGGCTCGATCTTGTGCACCTCTTCCGTGGCCAGATCCTTGATTTCGCCCCTGCCGGACATGCAGTAGACCGATTCAAGGTGGTGTTTGTAATGCATATGGGTTTCTGTGCCGGCATAGATGGTTGTGATATGGAAGGAGAAGCCCATATTGTCGTCGGCCAGCAGCATGCGCACACTGTTCCAGGTCTTGGACTCCACGCGGCGCTCTGATTTTTCGCATTCAGCAAGTGATCTGACTATCATGAGGATACCTTTTACTGTATGAATTTTATCCCCTCGCAATGGGGAGCGGCACCAGTAGGTTGGTACCGGGGCCGCAACGTCCACAAGATCAGGAGGCTTTCCTGATTTCCTGTTCCAGCACCTTGTGGACAGAGGACTCGAGAATGTCCAGGCCCTTGTCCAAGTCTTCCATGGGGATGACCAGGGGACAGAGACATTTGACGACCTGGTCGTCGGCGCCGCTGGTTTCAATGATCAGGTCATCCTTGAAACACAGTCTACAGACTTTCTCGGCCAAGTCACCCGTGCGGAATTCCAGGCCCCGCATGAAGCCGCGGCCCTTGGCCTTCACCAGAGAGCTGTCGTAACCACCGGCAATTTTCTCCAGCCGCTTCTTCAGGTGTTCGATCTTTCCGGCCAGTTCCTTCTCGAGCCGGTCATCCGCCCAGTAGGTTTTCAGTGCCGCCGTTGCGGTAACGAAGGCGTGGTTGTTGCCCCGGAATGTTCCGTTGTGCTCGCCCGGCTTCCAGGTGTCGTATTCGGGTCGGATCAGGGTGACGGCGAAGGGGAGGCCATAACCGCTCAATGATTTTGACAGCGTCACGATGTCGGGTCTGATGCCGGACTCTTCGAAACTGAAGAATCTGCCCGAGCGCCCGCAGCCGGCCTGGATGTCATCCACGATCAACAGCATGTCGTGTTCACGGCAGAGTTGCTCTACTTCACGCAGCCATTCGGCGCGTGCCGCGTTGAGTCCGCCTTCCCCCTGGATGGTTTCCACGATCACGGCGGCCGGCTTGTCGAGACCACTGGAGGAGTCTTCCAGCAGGCTTTTCATCAGCGCGATGGTGTCCAGATCTTCTCCCATGTAGCTGTCGTAGGGGATGTGTGACACCCCGCTCAGGGGCATGCCGGAGGCATCGCGATGGTGGGAGTTGCCGGTCGCGGCCATGGCTCCCATGGAGACGCCGTGGAAGCCGTTGGTGAAGGCGATGATGTTGTGGCGGCCTTTCACGTTGCGGGCGATCTTCATGGCTGCCTCTACGGCATTGGTGCCCGTCGGGCCGGTGAACTGGACCACGTACTCCAGATTTCGCGGCTTGAAGATCAGCTCGTTCAGTGCTTCCAGGAACTGTTCCTTGGCCCGGGTATGCATGTCCAGTCCGTGAGTGATACCGTCACGCTGGATGTATTCAAGCAGGGCTTCCTTCAGGATCGGGTTGTTATGCCCGTAATTGAGCGTCCCGGCACCCGCCAGGAAATCCAGATAAGTCTTGCCGTCCACATCGTACAGGTAGGCACCCTGCGCCCGATCGAAAATCACCGGGAAGGCCCGGGCGTAGCTCATCACTTCCGATTCAATGTCGTCGAAAATCGTGTCTTCCTTCATGACGTGTCTCCTTACTGATCCTTGTTGCTGTTGTCGAACGGCCCGATGCGCAGCCTGTACTCTGTGTCGTGGAGGTTCAGGAAGTGCGTCTGCCGGTCGAACATGACTTCCTCGTTGATCTCACAATCCAGCTTGCGGGCCAGTGAGGAAAACATGGCACGTGATGCCTGATTGTCGCTGGTCACCGTGGTCTCGAAGAAACGGACATCGCGAGTGGCATCCCGGTCCAGGATGTGACGCAGCATGCGACCCGCCAGACCGCGTTTCTGCGCTGGTGTATCCACCGCCACCTGCCAGACAAACAGTGCGTCAGGCTGTTCTGGTGGAATATAGGCTGTCACCACGCCCACCAGATCATCACCCATGGTGGCCACGACACTGGTCGAACTGAAATGTGTCGCGATGAGCAGGTAGCAGTACAGGGAATTGTCGTCGAGGAAGGCGCTCTTGCGGATCAGGTTATGAATCGGGGCGCCGTCTTCCGGTACGGGAGCGCGTAGTGAGATGTCTTCGTCAGTCTGAGGTCTTTCTTGAAGCGCTGGCGCTTCCTGGAAAGTATTCATGATGATTGAGTTGGATCTCTGTATTGATTCCCTTCGATTCTCTTGTGAATACGGGAGCCGAAGAGAGTGGCTTTGATGTTGGCATCCATTTGAGTGATGACAACGTTGGTTACCCTATAATAACAAAAATGCCAGTAGCTGTCCAAAGCGCTGTTTTATATACAAAAATAATATCAGGCAGGTGGGAACGAAAAAGGCCGGAACCGTCGGTGACGATTCCGGCCCTGGCCGTTTCGCGTGTGGCGGGCGGATCAGTCCGGGACTGTCAGGGCCACCAGGCTTGGCGTGGTGCCACGGCCACTGACTGCCATGACGATGTATTGCTGGTCATCGATCATATAGGTCATTGGCGTGCCGGTCTGTGACGCCGGCAGGTCGATCTCGGCGACGATTTCCCCGGTGGTTTTGTCATGCGCCCGGAAAACCGGATTGCCCCCCTGGCCCTCGCCGGCGAACAACAGGCTGCGGGTCAACAGCAGTCCGGAACGTGTCGGAATGCCAGTGCGTTCGACGTCCACCCCTTCCAGCAATGGATGGTTGCGGATGTCCTCCGGCGTGTCCGCGTTGGCGACCTGCCATTCAATATCACCTTCATTGAGATCGATGGCGGTGATGCGGCCCCACAGTGGCTTGACGATGGGAATGCCATCCACGGTCGGCGCCCGGGCCGGGCCCTGAATCCAGTCGACGGTGGAGACGTCCCCGCCGGGTACCAGCGCCAGGACGGCGACGTCCGTTCGCGACGGGACGTACAGCATGCCCGTTTCCGGATCATAGGCGCTGCCTTCCCAGTTGGAGCCGCCCAGCGTGCCCGGCAGACTCAGCGTGCCACGGTTCTCGTCGGTGGTCACGGAGGCCGGTTCGAACAGCGGACCGGTCCGGTACGGTCTGATCGCCTCGCGCGCCCGTTCCAGAATCTCCGGTGTAAAATCCACCAGATCCTCTTCACCGAACCCCTGTCGATCATAGGCCGGCGGCGCGGCCGGGAAGGGCTGGGTATCGGCGGTCCACTCGCCGGGAACGTCCGTCTGCGGAACCGGTGTGTCCACCATGTCCCAGATGGGTTCGCCGGTTTCGCGGTCCAGTACATAGGCAAACGACTGCTTGGTCATCTGCGCCAGCACCTTGCGGCCGTCGGGCAGATCGGCGAGTACGGGCGCCGAAGGCGTGTCGTAATCCCAGATATCGTGGCGGATATGCTGGAAGTGCCAGCGGTACTCACCGGTACGGTAGTCCACTGCGACCACGGAGCTGGTGAACAGATTGTTGCCCGGGCGATCGCCTCCATAGCGGTCCCCGGTGGCGGACTCCACCGGAAGGTAGACCAGGCCCAGTTCCTCGTCGAAGGACATGGCCGTCCAGACGCCGCCATTGCCGGTGTACTCTGCCGAGCCTTCCTGCCACGTTTCGTAGCCCTTTTCACCTTCTTCGGGTATGGTCTGGAAGGTCCAGAGATGCGATCCGGTGTGGGCATCATAGGCACGAACATCGCCCTTCACGTTATACGGATAGGGGGGGCGCATGCTGACAGTGTGCGCCGCGCCCACCACGATCACATTGTCGATGATGGTGGGCGGAAAGGTCAGTGTGATATCGATGTCATCACGCTCCTCGCTCATACGCAGACCTTCGTGCAGGTCCAGCTTGCCGTCCTCGCCAAAGCTTTCCACCGGATCACCGGTTTCGGCATCCAGTGCCACCAGGTAGTAGCCCGGCGTGACATAGTAGATGACTTCCTGGTCTCCATCTGTCCAGTAGGCCAGGCCCTTGCCGGAGTTCTTCCGGGGCGAGGCGTCGAAACGGTCGCTTTCCTGTGGACGGTACATCCACAGGGTCTGGCCGGATGTCGGATCGATGGCCACCACGTTGCGAGTGGCGCCGGCGGTCGCGTACAGTGTGCCGTTGACCATCAGTGGCTCGGTCACGTAGGTGCTTTCCGGTCTGGGGCCGAAATTGGCGGCACTCCATTGCCAGGCGATTTCCAGCTCGCTGGCATTGTCGGCATTGATCTGTTCCAGTGGCGAATACCGCGTGGCGGATGGGTCACCGTTGAAGTGCGTCCACGGAAAATCGACGCCTTCGCCATCATCGTTGCCGCCCACTGCCACATTGATCCGTGACAGATCCTGTCGGGAGACGACACCGGTCAGCGTCTGCGCATTGCCCAGATCCATGACGAAGGCCGTCACATCCAGGTAGGCCTGCTCATCCAGTACCCCGGGCGTGTCGGCCGGCATGGTGGTCTGGATGGCTTCGAACAGTTCCTCGGCGGAACGTCCATCCCAGTCATTACGCAGGCGCATTTCCATTTCCGCCTGAACATGGCAGCGGGCGCACTGGGACTGGAAAACAGCTGAGCCGTCACTGACAGACGATTCCTGGGCATGGCCCACCATGCTGAACAGCAGGCCCATGGCTAGCAGCGGTATTGCTTTGATCACGCTTTTTCTCCCCTTGACTCGACTTCTGGAGTTTGTGTTGCGATGGTAAACCCGGTAAATGATACGTACTGCGGGACGCAGGCGGATCGCACAGTGGTACTGTGAGGACCGCGGGCCTCGGGTCAGTCCGTGGTTTCGGAGGGTTCCTACCGGTAGCAGACCGCGATGTTACCGTTTTTATTGACGCCGAAAAAGCCGGATCCGGGTTTCAACTGTTACGTTGTGTGGCCTGTCTCTCATCCGTTTCCGTGATATGTTCTGTATTCTGTATCCGTTTCAACAGCCTGTGGAGGTGCGCTCATGGTTCAATCGCAAAGACTTGTGGCGGGTGTGACTGTCGCGCGCCGGCTGCCCGTGATGAGCGTGGTATGGGCCGTGTTGTTGATGCAGGCCTGCGCCGTGAATCCCGTGACCGGGGATCGTGAACTGGGTTTTGTCTCGGAGCAGCAGGAAGTCGCGATCGGGCAGGAGAATTACGGCCCCATGCAACAGAGCGAGGGCGGCCGTTTTGTTGTGGACCCGTCACTGTCGGCCTATGTGGACGAAGTGGGACAGCGCCTGGTCGAGGTCAGTGACCGGGATCTGCCCTACGAGTTCGTGGTGCTGAATAATGGCGTTCCCAATGCCTGGGCGCTGCCGGGAGGAAAGATCGCCATCAATCGCGGTCTGCTGGCGGAGATGGGCAGCGAGGCGGAACTGGCTGCCGTGCTCGGACACGAGATTGTGCACTCGGCGGCCCGCCACGGGGCCCAGTCGATGGAACGGGGAATGTTGCTGCAAGGTGCGCTCGTGGCGGCCAGCGTTGCCGCTTCGGACAGCGAGTACGCCGGTTTCATCGTGGGCGGTGCACAGGTGGGCGCACAGTTGATCAGTCAGCGCTACGGTCGCGATGCCGAGCGCGAGGCCGATCGCTACGGCACCCGGTATATGGCATTGGCCGGATATGATCCGGCGGCGGCAATCAGTCTGCAGGAGACCTTTCTGCGCCTGTCGGAGGGCAGGCAACAGGGCTGGCTGGAAGGGTTGTTCGCCAGCCATCCCCCCTCGGCTGAAAGGGTGGAGAACAATCGTGAACTAGTGGCCGGTCTGCGCGCGGAAGGGTTTACCGGCGGAGAGCTGGGCGTCGACCGCTACCGCGAGCAGACGGCTTTCCTGAGAGAAAACCGCGAAGCCTATGAAAGGCTGGATGAAGCGCGACAGCTGGCGGTTGATGATCAACTGGACGAGGCCATGCAGCTCATCTCGGAGGCCATCGACAGGGTGCCAGAAGAGGCCCGGTTCCATGGGCTGCGTGGAGATATCCTGCTGTCGCGTCAGGCGTATCAGGAGGCGATTCAGAACTACGATGAGGCCATCCGCCGCCATGACGGCTACTACGATTACTACCTGGGGCGGGGAATGGCACTGTCCCGCGGTGGCGACCGACAACGGGCCAGGAGCGATCTTGAGGCCAGCGTCGAACTGTTGCCTACAGCCATTGCGGTGAATGAACTCGGGCGTATCGCTCAGCAGAGTGGTGACCGGCAACAGGCCAAGACGTACTACCAACAGGCCGCGCAGGCGCCCGGAGATCTGGGACAGGCCGCACTGAGATCTTTTGTCAGGCTGGACATGGCGGACAACCCCTCCGAGTACATCGCGGTTCAGGGTGGCCTGGACAACGCGGGGCAGCTGGTGATCCAGGCCGTCAACCGTTCTCCGGTCAATGTGGAAGGCGTACGGATCCGGGTTGAGGCCGTGCTCGGGGGGCAGAGAGCCACACGGGAGCTGGATCTGGGCCGTCTGGACGCTGGTCAGCAGCGCTCTGCCGGAACCGGCCTGACGATGCCGGAGGGAGGCGATCCCTCACAGCTGCGGGTGAGCACCACCATTCTCGGTGCCCGTGTAAGACAGTGACGTGAAAACAACGGTATACGCCACGGGGGTCAGCCGCTATAATGGCGCCCCTACGCACCCGTAGCTCAGCTGGATAGAGTAGGTGGCTTCGAACCACTTGGTCGGGAGTTCGAATCTCTCCGGGTGCGCCAGACATCGCAAGAACTCCTTAGTTTGAACAGGGGCCGCTGGCTTCTATAAGAAAATGTTCGAACGACCAGAGTTCGACAAAATCGCCGGGAGCGATTTTGCATGAGCGGCGCCAGCCGCGAACCCGCGAGGCCCATGGATGGGCCGAGTAATCTCTCCGGGTGCGCCAGACCTCAAAAGAACTCCTTCGCTCGAACACAGGCCACTGGCCTCGATAAGAAAATGTTCGGACAACCAGAGTCAGGGGGGGCGGGGCATTGGTTCTCATCTTCTTTTCGATTCGCCCTAACTCGGCAATTCTGTCCGGGCAGAAGAAGTCGCTGGTCTCGACAGAAAACTGCCTGAACGAGCCGGGTGGCGAGGAGGAGCGTTGACCGGAAGAGCACTTTCCGTAGTGCTCCCCCCGGTCATGGCTTCCGGCGAGTCCGCAAGATGTCAGTCAGCGGACTCTTCGTCCTGCTCGCCTTCCTGGAATTCAACATGAATCTCCAGCTCGATGTCGTCCCCGACACCAAACGAGACGAGATTGTCCATGCCGAAATCCGAACGCTGGAACGTGGTGCTGGCAGAGAAGCCCAACGTATAGCTGCGGGTCAGGAAGTTGCGTCCGCCGCCGTTGGACGTGACATTGAGCATCACTGGCTCGGTGTTGCCCAGCAGCGTCAGCTCTCCCTCGAACACGAAATCATTGCCGTCACCCTCTACGAAGCGGGTGGTCCGGAAGGTGGCCTGCGGAAAGCTCTCAACCTCGAACCAGTCCGCACGAAGGTCCTCGGCAAACTCGGGATTGTTTACATCGATGGAAGCCGTCTCGACGATCACCTCCAGGCTGGAGTTTTCGACGTTTTCCGGATCAAAATCCAGCGTGGCGTCGAAATCGTTGAAGCGCCCGACATAGGTCGAGAAACCCAGGTGGTCCACTTTGAACAATAGGGTCGCGTGGTCCTTGTCCAGGGTGTATTGCCCGGTCCTGAGTTCCTGTACTTCGGTGTTGAAGTCGGGTGTGATCAGCCGATCGCATCCGGCCAGTGCAGCCGAACAGGCCAGGATCAGAGCGGGTTGACGTATCTTGGTTAGAAAACTGGGAATCATGGAATTGTCCTGTTTTTGTATAACCGGCCCGGTGAAGGGCAATCAGCCCCCTGCCAGTCCTGATCCAGAGGCGTGGCAGAGGGCTGATGGTCGGTTGCTTTCCTGTTATTGCATGGTGGCGTAAACGTCCACCTCCACATCAACATCATTGGGAATGTCGGATGTATTGGCCAGATAACCCTGACCGACACCGTACTCCAGTCGCTGGATGGTGACTTCACTGGTCAGATGGAAACGAACCTCATCCCCGGATCGGTCAATATCCAGCTCGAACGGAAACGTCATGGGCTGGGTCTGGTCACGGATGGTCAGCATGCCGTCGGCCACGAACGAGTTCGGTGACTGGAGCCGGCAATTCTCCGCCTCAAAGCTTGCGGTCGGATACATCGCGACGTCAAACATATCGACATCCAGCAGGTAACTCAGGGTTTCCTCGTCATCGATATCGATGTCTTCGATGTGAATGGTCACCGAGAAGTCACAGGCTGTCGGGTTCAT
>JBNJGU010000116.1:0-9110 GCA_051747985.1 Pseudomonadota bacterium
CTTGTTGATGATCTGCGCCTTGAACCGGGTGATTTCTTCCAGGAAGGTGCGTTCGTACCGGGACAGGTCACCGACCATTTCCTGGTCAAAGAGTTCGACTGCGTAGACACCCGTGCGACCGGCGATGATCTCGACGCAGGGTGACTCACTGACGTAATCGCGGGTGATCAACGTGCCGGTGTGTTCGGGCTCGAACGTGTTTTTCACACGCAGATGGATGTTGTTCTTGCGCAGTCCCTTGGCGGCCCGGGGATGGATGGCCTCCATGCCCAGATTGGCGAGCTGGTCGGCCACGTCGTAGTTGGTGCGGCCGATCGGTACGGCATTGTCCACGCCGACGATGCGCGGGTCGGCGCTGCTGAGGTGGAATTCCTTGTGGATGATTGCTTCGGAGGCACCCGTGATCACGGCAATGCGGCTGAAAGTCATTTCGCTGTAGCCGCGATCGAAGATCTTCATCAGGCCGCCCTGGCAGTGACAGTAGCCGGTGGCAATGGGCAGTTCCTTCTCCAGATCGACGTCGCTGAAGGCTCTCTCCAGTTGTTGATCCAGGGGCAGTGCATCCTGACTTCCCCACCCGGACAGGTCGATCAGGCGGGCGTTGACGCCGTGGAGTTGCAGCAGTTGTACCGTATTGTAGGCGCTGTGAATCTCGCCCAGGCTGGCCAGCATCTCGCGCACTGTCAACAGGTAGTCGCCGAGCGCGAAATGGCCGTGACGGCACAGGTTCCTGACATCCTGCAACACATTCTCCGCGTCATGCAGACGCTGAAGGATGAAGGCATTGGCGCGATCCAGGTCCTTGGTCTTCTGGAACAGCTCCTCGTTGATCTCCATGATGCGGGCCCGGAGGCGGGCAAAGGCATCAAGCCAGCTGTTTTCCTCTTCCGCATCGGAGAACAGCGAATAGATGCCGGGTTGACCGGTCTTTTTGTGCTCCAGCAGCATGTCGGTGATGCCGCCATAGGCTGATACCACAAAGATACGCCGGTAGTACTGGCCGTCCAGCGCCGGGTTCATGAAAATGTTCTGGCGAACCGCTTCAAACTGGCTCATGGAGGTGCCGCCGATCTTTTCGACGGTATGAGCAGGACTTGAGTGGTCATCTGCGCTCATGTAGCTGTCCTTGTATTGCCATTTCAGGCGACATTATAACGGATCGCGGTGTCGGTTTCATGTCACCCGCCGTGGCCGGTCACTCCATGACATGGAAGTAGACAAAGCGGGCTTCGGCGTCCTGCCGGATCCGGAAACCGATGGCGCGCAGATCGATCTCGCTGAACAGGGTCTGGTACCGTTCATCCAGTGAGTTGTAGATGACCTCCTGGACGATCAGGATGTTGTAGTGTTCCAGGCCCTGTTGTAACGCGGTCTCCCGGATGATGCGTTCGATGCCGGGGTGCTTGCGGATCTCTTCGTAGCGGTAGGCCTGTACCAGCGCATCACCGAACAGATCGTAGGACTTGATGCCGCTGCTCTGGAAGGTGCCCTGGACGGTATTGAAGGCCAGTCCCATGGCCCCCTTGATCGGATGCCCGTACTGGAAGCGTTTCACCTCCGTATTGAAAGCGCGGAACATCATCAGCGCCGTGGCGACCGAGTGATTGGCCAGTGACTCGTTACCCGGCGTCATGAAGGGATAGCCGATGGCGCTGATGAAGCCGTCGCCGGTTTCCTTCAGGCGGAATGCCCGTGACTGCAGGGGGTTATGTCGGTATCCCATCATGCAGATCTGCGAAAACGCGCGAAAGACATCGAGCAGGAAGGACTTGGTCTGTTCGTGCTTGATGCTGCTGCTGTTCTGGATATCGAATACATTGATGATGGCCCGCTCCTTGTCCACCGGCATCGTATCCTCCAGTTCATCTCCCGCCTTGATCATGGACAGCTGGTGAGGGTAGACCAGTTTGGACAGCTGGTTATAGAGATGCTGCCGGGTGTCGGCGTCGGTCGATTTGTAGTAGAACCGGGTCAGAATACGCTGGAAGAAAATCCAGGAGAAAATGATACCCGCCGACAGGCCCTGCAACACCTGGATCTGGTTGTCCAGCAGGTAGCCCGGATTGATCACATATAACAGTGTGACGCCGGCGAGGGTAAACAGGATATTACGGATGACCGTAGTACGAAAACGGGCATGGAAGGAGAACGCGGTGGACATCAACAGCACGAAGTTCAGCTGTCCCGACAGGTCCAGTTCCGTAGCTGCCCGGGAGGTCATGTCGGCCGGGAACGTGAAATACAGCGTCATACAGAACCCCAGCAACACCGCGAGTGAGGCCAGGTCGACGATCTGGGGCGCGTACTTCTCCAGGGTGGAAACGAGCAGGGAGGCGGACGGGTAGAACAGCACCAGGATAATAGCCGGGGCATATGTGTACAGTGTGTAGGTTGCATCCGGGTTGCCGGCCGAGGACAGCGTGGTGTAGGTGATGACCGAGGACAGGACCAGGAGCAGTCCGGCCGCCTTGCCTGCCCACCCCATCAGGGCGCGTGAAGCTTCATCGCGCAGCTCGTCCCGGAATTCCTGCAGGTGTTCGACGGCGTATTCGGCGTATTTGCCTGGATGCATCATTGTTATTGTTCTGCCTTCGTTGTCCTGGTCGGTCAGAGCGCCATGGAGCATGGATTTTACCAGTACATTACTCTACTGTTGTCCCTCCGACCGGCTTTATATCATATAGAGGGAACCTATGAGCGTATTGATCGTGCTTTTCCTGTCCATCGTCGCCAGTCTGATCTGGGCGCGGTTCCGATTCTTCCGTGTTGATGAGAGCACACTTCGGTTGACGGCGCTCGGCTACGATCTGGCCGTCGCGGCGCAGATCATCACTACGCTGTATTATATGGTAACTGTGACCTGGTTCACAAAAATGCATGTTATTTTCGGTGTTCTGGCCTATGGTCTGGCGCTGATGCTGTTCTGGTGGGCGATCCGCACGGCCCGCGGTCTGGACTTCGCGTTCAGTAGCAAAGTGGGGGACATTGTGACCAGCGGGCCGTTCGGACTGGTCCGTCATCCATTCTATTCCTCGTACATTCTGGTCTGGTTGACCAACAGTGTAATGTTCCGATCCCCGATATTGTGGATTACACTGGTTTACCTGGTCACTTTCTATTACCTCTCGGCACGCCGTGAGGAACGCATCATTCTGGAAAGTGATCAGGCAATACACTACAAACCATACCAGAACAAGGTGGGCATGTTCCTGCCGAGGATATTCAAATGGAAGCGATCACATTCAGAACCCTGACAGACGAGAGAGACATCAACGAGTACCTGAAGCGCTTTGAAGGCTATGTACAGGTACGACTTCCCTATGACTACACACAGCGCAGCCGCATTGTGGCCGCCTACAAGGGCGACCGCATGGTGGCTGGTTACATGCTGGTGACCCGGCCCGAGTTTCGCAGTCTGATGTTCGTTCCGGATGAAACCCGGGAGCAGCATCGATTTTTCCGTAATGACCAGTATGAAATGATGGAGGTCAACGGGTTGTGGATTGGTGCGGGGGTCAAGAAGGCATCGGAGCAGTTCCGCATCTGGTTGCATATGCTGCGTGACGTGTTCGCCTGCCGGAAGAAGTATGTACTGCTGATGGCGGACGTAAGGAACACCAACATTCGCAAGATCCATGACATGATGGGTTCCCGCGAGATCTACCAGGGGCCACCGATGTTGATGGCCGGCGAGAAGACCCACTCCAGTATCCGGGTCGGATATACCACTCGCTGGGCGTTGGTCCGCCATCTGCCCAGGTACCTGGGTGAGTATCGTCACCGCGCTGGCAAGGCAGAGCGCAGCCGCTCCGGTGGAAAGCCCTTCGCAGGTGGTGTCGTGAAAGCCGGTTGAGTCATGCCGCACGCCCTGGCCACGGCAAGGCGCCGTGGCCGGGCCTGCAGTGCGCGGCTTGGCACGGCCGGGCCGGCGGGATACACTGTCGCCGGGATCCGTGGGAACGTATTTTTGGTAAGAAAGGAGTAGATGGCGTTGAGCGAGAAAAAAATCCGTGAGCTGTTGGACGAACTGGACCGGGAACTGTCACGAAACGAGGAACTGGATGAAGAAACGGTCGAGGCTGTCCGCCGCCTGGACCAGGATATTGACGAGGTGATCCGTTCCAGTGAACAGAAGAACAGTCCAGTGATGGATGATGCCATTGCGCTGGAAGCGCGCTTCGCGGCCACTCATCCGGTGGCGGAACGGCTTGTGAGAGAGCTCATCAATGCATTGGGCCGGATGGGAATCTGACCGGCCAGTGCGAGAACCAGGCGGTCGAGCAGCAGGTTCCCGGGTTCGAGGGCCATTCCCTTGACGGCCAGGTCGACTTCCCGGGCCAACAATAGCAGTTCCTCGATCCGACCGCTGTCCAGATGCGACAGAGCCTGTCTGACCGCTCGTTGTCTTGATTTCCAGACACGCTCTTTCTGCATGGCCTGTTCCTCGGTCAGGCCCGATTCGACGTGTCGGCGAAGCTGCAACAGGGAGCGCAGTTCCCGGGTGATAAGGCCCAGTAACATCAGTGGCTCGCTACCTTCCCCGCGCAGACTGTTCAGACTGCGCAACGCCTTGCGGGCATCACCCATCAGGGCGTGATCCACCATCTGGAATACATTGTAACGGGCATTGTCGGCGACCGTGTTGGCAATGAAGCGGGCATCCAGAGGCATCTCCCGTTCCTGTCCGGCGGTCAACAGGGCCAGTTTTTCGATTTCCCGGTGCGCGGCAAGCAGGTTGCCTTCCACCCGGTCGCAGAGCAGTCGAATGGCGTCCGGTGTGGCCGACATTCCTCGTTGTTGCAGACGTTGCTCGATCCAGCCGGGTAATTGACGGAGATCCACCGGCCACACCTGCACGAACACGCCCGCCTGCTCGATGGCCTTGAACCATCGGGTTTTCAGAGCGGATGCCTCGGGTTTCGGTGTACTGATCAGCAGCAGGGTATCAGGGTTGGGGGACTGCAGGTATTCGGCCAGTCGCTGTCGACCCTTGTCTTCCAGCCGGAAGGATGGCAGACGTAGTTCGATCAGTTTTCGCGAGGAGAACAGGGACAGGCTGTTGCCGGAATCGATGATGCGCTGCCAGTCCGGATCGCGATCCGGGAAATACACTTCACGTTCCTCGAACTGCTGTTCCCTGGCCGCCTGACGTATTCCGTCCATCGCCTCCTGGCACAACAGCGTCTCGTCACCCGCGACCCAGTACAGAGGAGCCAGTCTGCCTTCCCGCAGATGGCGTGGCAGATGCTCGGGGCGCAGGTTCATCGATGACTCTCCGGTGCTGGCGACTGTGGGGGGAGGCCACGCAACTGCTCGACCATCTGTTCGGCCAGCTCCCGTTCCATGTCCCGGAACAGCATTTCCCGCTCGCTGTCGGAGCTGGTCAGATTGCTGATGTCCTCATTCTGCTGTCGTCGCAGTTGCAGAGTCCGCGGGCCGGCAATGATGCTGTCTCCCGCGCTCAAGGTCGCGTCCACGCTCAGCGTCAGCTCGTACTGTGCTCCGGAGGTACCAGCGCTGGTGGTGGTGCGTCTGGCCTCGCGTGTTTCGTTTTCCAGTATCAGGGCGCGGCGTTGACCGGCGACATCACCACCGGAGTGTACTTCGACACCCAGTGCATCCAGCCGCTGCCGCAGTGCGCGGACGATGCCGTCGGGGCGCTCCGAGACCAGGGTCAGGTTGTCCAGCATCAGAGGGGTGCCGGCATCACGTAACGTGAACCCGCAGCCGCTGAGTGCGAGCAGTAGCAGGCCGCTTCGCAGCCATGGTCCGACGCATTCTCGCAGTTCCTGCACCAGGGCTGTCATCGGGCGGCTCCTCAGTTGGCGACGATGTTGACCAGTTTTCCGGGAACCACGATCACTTTGCGGACGGTGTTGCCGTCAGTGAAGCGCCTGACCTGTTCGTTGTCGAGTGCCGCTTTTTCCAGGTCGTCTCGATCGATGTCACTGGGTACTTCCAGCCGGGCACGCAGCTTGCCATTGACCTGCACAACGATCTGGATACTGTCGGTTCGCAGTGCCTTGTCGTCAATGGCTGGCCATTCAGCATCAATGACCGGGGTCTCGTGCCCCAGATGCTGCCACAATGCATGGCTGAAATGCGGTGCGATGGGAGCCAGTACGCGCACAATGATATCGTATGCCTCGTGCACGACCGTGTTGTTCCCGACCGCGTCGGGCTGGCCGCCATCCACGGGATTACGGTCAATGAAGCGGTTGATACTGTTGACCAGTTCCATCACCGCGGCCACGGCGGTATTGAAGGTCTGCCGGCGTCCGAAGTCGTCACTGATCTTCTCGAGCGTGCTGTGTGTTTTCAGCCGCAGCCCTTTCTGGTCTTCGGTCAGATCCAGTCCGCGCAGGGGTGAAACGGCGGCCGGGTCATGTGTGGCGACCATTTTCCACAGCTTCTTGAGGAAGCGGAAACTGCCCTCCACGCCGCTGTCGGACCATTCCAGGGATTGCTCCGGTGGCGCCGCGAACATCGTGAACAGGCGTACTGTGTCGGCTCCGTACTGATCGATCAGGGCCAGGGGTTCGACCGTGTTGCCCCTGGACTTGGACATCTTGCTGCCGTCCTTGAGCACCATGCCCTGCGTGAGCAGCCGGCGGAACGGTTCGTTGCTGCCGCGGATCAGTCCTTCATCGCGCAACAGCTTGTGGTAGAAGCGGGCATAGAGCAGGTGCAGGATGGCATGCTCGATGCCGCCGATATACTGATCGACGGGCAGCCAATAACTGGCCCGCTCGTCCAGCATGGCGTTCTTCTGGTCGGGGCAGGCATAGCGGGCATAGTACCAGGACGATTCCATGAACGTGTCGAAGGTGTCGGTTTCGCGCTCGGCATCGCCACCGCATTCCGGGCAGCTGGTGTGGAGGAAGTCCTGCATTTTCCTGAGCGGAGAGCCGGTGCCGTCGAAACTGACCTGCTCCGGCAGAACCACGGGCAGCTGGTCCTCGGGCACCGGTATGTCGCCGCATGCATTGCAGTGGATCATGGGGATCGGCGCGCCCCAGTACCGTTGTCGGGATACGCCCCAGTCCCGGAGACGAAAGTTCACCGTCCTGTGGCCACGGTCGAGTTCGTGCAGACGCGCTTCCATGGCATCGAAGGCCTGCTGGAAGTCCATGCCGTCGAAATCACCGGAATTGATCAGTATTCCCTTGCCGGTGAAGGCAGCCGTGTCAAGGTCGCACGTCTCTTCGCTGCTCGCCGGTTTCACGACCTGTCGGATCGGCAGCTCATACTTGCGGGCGAATTCGTAGTCGCGTTGGTCATGGGCCGGCACTGCCATCACCGCTCCTCCACCATAGGTCATGAGCACGAAGTTGGCGACGTAGACGGGCACCGGTGCGCCGCTGATCGGGTGGATCGCCTGCAGTCCGGTATCCATGCCGCGCTTCTCCATGGTGGCCAGATCGGCTTCGGCGGTCTTGATGTGTTGCTGTTCCTCGATGAAGTCCGCCAGTTCACGATTGTCTTCGGCGGCCATTCGTGCAAGGGGATGCTGCGGCGCAACAGCGACATAGGTGACGCCCATCAGGGTGTCGGGCCGGGTGGTGTAGACGGTCACGCGATCACAGGGTTCGGCATGACCGCCGGCAATGTCAAAGCTCAGCTCAATGCCTTCGGAGCGGCCGATCCAGTTGCGTTGCATGGTGCGCACCTGCTCGGGCCAGTCCTCCAGTTGATCCAGGTCATCCAGTAGTTCCTGGGCGTAGTCGGTGATGCGCAGGAACCATTGCGGGATCCGGCGACGCTCGACCAGTGCGCCGGAGCGCCAGCCGCGACCGTCCACGACCTGCTCATTGGCGAGCACTGTCTGGTCGACCGGGTCCCAGTTCACTTCCGCTTCCTTCTTGTAGACCAGGCCCTTGCGGAACAGGCGGATGAAAAACCACTGTTCCCAGCGATAGTACTCGGGGTGACAGGTGGCCAGCTCCCGGCTCCAGTCATAGGCGTAACCGAGCTGTTTGAGCTGATCCCGCATGTAATCGATGTTACTCCAGGTCCACTCGGCCGGCGCGGTGCCACGTTGCATGGCGGCGTTCTCCGCCGGCAGGCCAAAGGCGTCCCAGCCCATCGGCTGCAGCACATTCTTCCCCTGCATACGCTGATACCGGCTGATGACGTCGCCGATCAGGTAGTTGCGTACATGGCCCATATGCAGTCGGCCGCTGGGGTAGGGAAACATGGACAGGCAATAGAACTTCTCGCGGCTGTCATCTTCCTCCACCCGGAAGCTGTCATGTTCTTCCCAGTAGGCCTGTGCCCGCGCCTCGATCTTGCGTGGTGAATAGCTGGTTTCGGTCATGGTTCGTTTTCTTCTGTCAGTGGTCCTGTGGGTCGGAAGGGAAAGTCACTGCTTTGTCGAGCCGAGTCTGTCTGGGGACCGGGTGACTTTCAACAGGCGGATCTGCCGGCTGTCCGCATTGAGTATGGTGAACTTGTAGGCGCCAAGCGTCACTACTTCATCCCGTTCCGGGATGTGACCAAGCTCCTTCAGGACCAGGCCGCCCATCGTGTCGGCATCGTCCTCGTTGAAGGAGGAGTCGAAATATTCGTTGAATTCGTCCACCGGTGTCAGTGCCTTGACAATGAAGTGTTGCTCATCGAATTTCTTGATGTAGCTGTCGTCATCGACATCATATTCATCCTCGATTTCTCCGACGATCTGTTCCAGCACATCCTCGATGGTCACGACGCCGCAGACGCTGCCGTACTCGTCAATGACGATGGCCATGTGGTTGCGATTCTCGCGGAACTCTCGCAGCAGGACATTGAGCCGTTTGCTTTCCGGCACGAAGATGGGCGGTCTGGTCAGGTCCTTGATGCTGAAGCGACTGGTATCGCCTCCCAGCGCAAATGGCAACAGGTCCTTGGCCAGCAGAATGCCGAGCACCGTATCCGGGTTGTCGCCAATCACCGGAAAACGGGAATGGGAGGCGCGGACCACGGTGTCGATGATGTCGGAAAGATTGCTGCGCGCGGGTACGGTGACGACCTGCGCGCGCGGGATCATGATCTCCCGCACCTGCATGCTCGAGACCTGCAGCGCGCCTTCCATGATGCTCAATGCATCCGCATCAAGCACCTGGTCCTGTTCC
>JBNJGU010000117.1:0-9077 GCA_051747985.1 Pseudomonadota bacterium
CATGAAACAGCCCATCACCGGATACCACAAGGATGACCAGCAGGACTGGGTGGCCGAGCTGGCCTGCGGACACTTCCGCCACGTCCGCCATCGACCACCGTTCTTCAACCGGCCGTGGGTTGAATCACCCTCCGGTCGCGGCTCCATGCTGGGGTATGAACTGGAGTGCAGGAAGTGTGATCAGGGTGCTCCCAGAGATGTATAGCGCACCGACGGGGAATTCACCGACTGCTACGCTGTAAGCTGCAGCATTCCGATTTTTCAGGGATACCAGTTATTCTTCCTACCCGGGGCGGGCAGTAATGCATTCCAGTTTCACGTTTTTCCTGCCCGGCGGGCATTGCGGCCGCCGATCGTCTGTACGTTCATCGCGTTTGCTGTCATCGGCTGTTCTGTTTGTCGCCATGATCCCGGTCTGCTTCATGGCGGTGGCTCAGGAGCCTATGGAGCAATTGACTGAATCAGCGGAAATCAGTGCGCCCACCGCGGCCGAGCTCGACGCGGCCATTACCGCAATCCAGGAAGGTCAGCCACGCATTGAAGCGCTGATGCAAGACATCGACCTGTCCGCGGCGGAAGACTGGCTGGAAGTGAGCCCGATCGAATCACTGGCGGAACGGGTCGCCGATGAATCGCTCGACACCGCCGAGCGCGCGCTATGGCAACAGGCACTGGATCATGAGCAGGCGGCTGCAGAACGCCTGCGAGGCGCGATGGAGCGTGCTGCCCTTGCCCTGGCCGGCCAGGAACGCCTGGTGGCGTTGCGAGAGCAGCTTGAAACAATCCGTTCGCAGCCAGGTCCGCGCCCGGAAGTGGATTCCGAGCGCACCATCAGTCAGATTGAGCAGGATCTCGCGTTGGTGGACACGCGAAATGCGCGCCTGTCACTGGAAGTCAATCAACGGCAACAGACGCTCTCACGCCTGGAGACGCAGTCTCGAACGCAAGCTGAACTGCTGGATCAATACCGCCTTATGGGGGAGCAGGAACTGGCTGCTGCCGAAGAGCGTGCAAACAGCGATCCGTCACTGGTTGCCGCCTCGCGGGCAGCCATGCAGGCGCTGCAACGGCGGATCGAAACCCGCATTCTGGCTGCCCAGCTGGATGCGCGGACCTTGCCGCCGCGCATCGAGAGCCTGCGATTGGAAATACCTGCCCTGGAACTGGCCATCCGGTGGGGGTCCACGCGGTTGAGGGCGTTGCGGGCGGAGTTTGAGCAACGTTCCAGTGCGGAGTTGCGGCAGTTGAGCGCGGAACTGCAGCAACTGATCGAGCGCGAACCGGATATTCCTCAGCGATACCCGGGGCTTTTGTCGTCGGTGCGTACCCAGATCGACGAAATCGCCCATACTCAGCAAAGCATCATGGCCCTGCAATCGGAGCGCGGCCAGTATACGCGGATGGAAGTCGATCTGGAGCGGACGCTGTTGAGCCTGCGTGAACGCCTGGAGGTGGGCGAGCTGACCGAAAACCAGAGCAGTGTGTTTCTGGAACAGCAGCGGCGTCTTCGGGCACTGGATGGTACGCGCTTCGCATTGCAGGAAGTTGACGCGGAATTCGCTCAGTCGCGGCTGCGCAACATCACGTTGCGGGAACAATTGAATGGCCTGCCCGCCCCGGCGCCGTTTACTGGCGATGACGGGCAGGCCATTCTACTGAAATTGCAGCGCGATGTTCTGGACATGCGAGTACAGACCGAGGAAAACCATGCCGAGCAATTGCGGCAGAACGAAATCCGGTTGCGTTCCGTGGTGGCTCTGGTTGACGAGCTGGAACAGCTGTTGAGGGAAACGCTGCTGTGGTGGCCCAGTCATTCCCCGGTCGGGTCGGACTGGCTGGGGCGCATACCTTCAGCCCTGGCGGCCTTTCTGGATCCGCAGTCCTGGCAGGAAATAAAATCCGCGTTCATCCGGATCACATTTGGCAGCCCGGCCAGTACTCTGACCATTCTGTCGTTGGTTCTGTTGCTGGTCTACGCCGGGCGGGATACGCACAGGCATCTGAAATCGCTGGCCGAGAAGACCCGGCATCGTTTCACCAACAACATCGGCGTGACTGTCAAGGCGATCGGCAGGAGTCTTTTCCGGGCACTTCCGGTGCCCGTTCTGCTCGCGGCCATGGCGTACCGTCTGCAGCAGGTGCACGACTCCGTGCCGGAAATCGAGATACTGACCGCCGTGCTGTTCAGTGCGGCCATCTGGTGGTTGGCGGGTCATCTGCTCTTGTTGATGTCGCGCCAGGACGGTGTGGGAACGGTGCACTTCGAGTGGAATCCGAAGCTGGTCCAGCGCCTTCGAAGGAATCTGAGATGGTATCTGCCGACGCAATTCGTATTGATAATCTGCCTGGCTTTGACGCTCGGTCACCCCGATGATCGGGTATTCGATGTCCTCGGCCGGGCCGCATTGGTCGCTACCGGTGTGTTGACCATGGGTCTTGCCTGGCGTTTGCTGGCACCGTATTCACCAGACAAGGGGCAGAAAAAACCGAATCGTCGGCGGCAGCTCGCGCGTGTTTCCACCGTTGCCTATGCCGGCGCCCTGGTCTATCTGGCGCTGTCGGGCTATCTGCTGACCGTTGAAGAGCTGCTGTCGCGAACGCTGGATACTTTCGTTGTGGTCGGCCTGATCTGGCTG
Organism: Pseudomonadota bacterium; assembly: GCA_051747985.1. Lineage (GTDB taxonomy): Bacteria > Pseudomonadota > Gammaproteobacteria > Pseudomonadales > Pseudohongiellaceae > PWQG01. The sequence goes on from JBNJGU010000117.1 coordinate 2,637, forward strand.
GGCTACCGTCTTGCGACACGCGCGTTGATTCTCAGTGAGATGCGCCTGCTTGTCCGCCGGATGCGCGAGGAACGAGCCAAGGCCGCGGCATTGGAGACCGGCGGCGCCGGCATTGAAGGGGCATTGGATCTGCCAGAGCCCGGCCTGACACTCGGAGATATCAACCTGCAAACGCGCACTCTTCTCCGGTTGCTTGCCGGCGGTGTGATGGTGGTGTCTCTTTTCTGGGTCTGGGGCGAGATTCTGCCGGCCCTGTCCTGGCTGGATGGAGTGACACTATGGTCACGAACGGTTCTGGTGGGGGAGAGTGAAATACTCAGCCGGGTGAGTCTGCAGGATGTATTGCTGGCGCTGTTGTCGGGCGTACTGTTCATAACGGCTGCGTATAATCTGCCCGGGTTGATGGAAATCCTGCTCTCCCGTGGCACATCCATGGATGCAGCGAGTCGTTATACTGTATCGACTTTGCTACGTTATACACTGACGGTGGCAGCGGTCATTTCCGTCTTTTCTCTTTTCGGGCTCAGATGGAGTGAGTTGCAATGGATGTTGGCGGCTTTGACCCTGGGTCTGGGCTTTGGTATGCAGGAGGTGGTCGCCAATTTCGTTTCCGGCCTGATCATTCTTTTTGAGCGGCCGGTACGGGTGGGTGACACGATCAGCATAGGTGAATTCAGCGGCACGGTCATGCGCATCCGTACGCGCGCGACAACGCTTCTGGACTGGGATAATCGTGAAGTTCTGGTACCGAACAAGATGTTCATCACCGAGCGGCTGATCAACTGGACATTGTCCGATACGATCACCCGTGCCACTGTGACGGTAGGCGTGAGCTACGATGCTGATGTCGATGAGGTCATGCAGGCCCTGCAAGTGGCTGGAGATGGGCATCCTCTGGTGAGGAAGGAACCGGCTCCGGCTGTGCTCTTTCTGAAATTTGCTGACAGCGCTCTTCATTTTGAGCTGCGGGTTTTCATCAGTCAGTTTCGCGACCGTCTACCGGTGATCAGTGAACTGCATTGCCAGATCAACAGGCGCTTCCGCGAGCTGGGTATCGAAATTGCCTATCCTCAAGTCGACCTGCATGTTCGTGATCTGCCCGTCTCTACCTTGAGTGTCACCCAGTCCGGAATAATCGGTGACACCGACCCTGTATCGGCCAGGTAGGGCCGGTAAGCCAGTGACAGTGTCCGCGAGCAAGACTGATTGGTGACCACCGTATCCGGGGTGGCGCGTCATACGTACTCTCCTGATCCCCCTTTTTCCGCAGCTTCCAGCCTGTCCTTCGTGCGCAGTTCGAAGTCACTGGCGTCGTGCCGCTCCGGCAGCTGTTTTGATTCGTCGCCCCAGGTCCGGTTGACCATACAACCGCGCTTGACGGCGGGCCGCGCGTTGATGGCTTTGGCCCAGCGTTGTACATGCGGGTATTGCTCCACATTCAGGAATTCGCCCGCCTCGTAGAGCCGGCCCAGTGCCAGGGCGCCGTACCAAGGCCAGTTGGCAATATCGGCCAGGGTATATTCGTCACCCGCCAGGTATTCATTGTCCGCCAGATGTCGGTCCAGCACGTCGAGCTGACGCTTGACCTCCATGGTGTAGCGGTCGATGGGGTACTTCATCGGCTCCGGGGCATAGGCATAGAAATGGCCGAACCCGCCACCCAGGAACGGTGCGCTGCCGATATTCCAGAACAACCAGCTCAATGTTTCCGCTCGAGTCGGGCCGTTGGCCGGCAGGAATGCATCGAATTTTTCCGCCAGGTGCAACAGTATGGCGCCGGATTCAAACACCCGCATGGGTTCCTCGCCACTGTGGTCCAGCAGGGCCGGGATCTTCGAGTTCGGATTGACGGCCACGAAGCCGCTGGAGAACTGCTCTCCGTCCAGGATCTTCACGGGCCAGGCGTCATACTCAGCGCCGGTATGCCCCAGCGCCAGCAGTTCCTCGAACAGGATCGTGACTTTCACGCCGTTGGGCGTGCCCAGGGAGTAGAGCTGGAAGGGATGTTTCCCCACCGGCAGCTCCTGTTTGTGCGTGGCACCGGCCTCAGGGCGGTTGATGCCGGCAAAGCGGCCACCGCTCACCTCGTCCTGGGTCCATACGCGGGGCGGGTTGTAAGCGTGGCTGTCAGTCATTCAGGGACTCCGTAAAGCAGTGTTGATACCGTGGGCAGGAAATGATGCGGCCGCCGGAGCGGCCGAAACATTCTATAGCGCCACATTGACGCCGCTTCCGTCCAGCAGTCCGACGACGCCGACCAGGATCAGGTAGCCGGCCACGATGTAGTTGAGGAGTCTAGGCATCACCAGAATGAGAATGCCGGCGATCAGGGATATGATGGGTGTGAGTGCAATGGTCATGGGAGTAATCTCCTTGAATATGAAAGGTGGTCTGGCCAGTATGAAGGCTGTGATTGATAATCACCAGACCATCATGATGTGCCTTGCGCCGCTTGTGTTCCGCTGGAGCCCCTGTTTGCCCATGTTGTGGAAGAGATATTTCCGGAACTGGATGATAAACTCGCGTTCATGGATGCGCATGTGGCCGATCTGCGGCCCGATGACGGCCAACCTGTCTCCGACAGGCCACATTAAGGCTACATTGGTCAGGTGGATACGCGACTTCGGGATGTCCGCTGATGGGGAAGGCATGAATAACGCGATCAGAAAGCTGGTATCACCCATACTCGACTTCTTCGAGTCCGGGGATGAAGAATATCTCTACAGAAAGTCACATCGGCTGATTCTCAGGGTGGTGGGGGGACTTTTCCTGTTTCTCGCCCTGGTTTCAGCGCTGACGGGGCTGGTCGCCTCCCTGCCTGGCGCGATCATCCCGGTGCTGGTGTTTCTTGCGGTGGGGGTGGTCAGCACCGTGGTGGGTACCCTGGGCAATGATCGGGCCGTTGCCAGAATCTGGGGCAGTCGAAAGGACGGGCGCAATGGGCAATGAAGAATACGGAACCGGCAGGCAGGGAATGGGCAGGCTGCGGAAAGGGCTGCTGTTGGCGGCGCTGATGATCGGGGTGTATCTCGGCATGAAAGTCCTGGTGGGAAACCGGGTGGCCGCACATCTGGACAATGTCACGGCACAGCTCATCGCGCATGAACACGTGCAGGTCAACCGGATGGACTATGAGCACGGTCTGTTCCGCGGGCGACTGGACTACGATATCGTCTACCGGCCACCTTTCGGCTCGTCCGCGCGGGAACTGCTGAGCGGATTTCGCCGTGACGGGACCCTGGATCTGGCCGGTTCGATGGACGTGGTGCATGGCCCCTGGTTGCCGGGAACCGGGTTCAGTCTGGCCCGTGGGGAGATCGATATTGCCCTGCCTGACCAGGTGCGGCCGGCCCTGCCGCAGTACCCGGCCAGCGAACCGCTGGTCACCGTGGTGGTGACCTCGGGCTTCGATGGCCAGACCACGTTGGATGCCAGCGTGATCGACTACCAGGGACAGTTGGGCGGTCCGGGTGAGCCCATGGCGGGCGAACTGACACTGGCGGGCCTGCGTGGTGAAGTCACGTTTCCGGTGTCCATGGATGCGGTGAACGGCACCATGGCACTGGAACGCCTGAATCTGCGGGAGAGCCGGACCGAGGCGGTGTTCGAGCTGCGCGACGTCGAGTCGGCCCTGGACCTGCAGCGGATCCTGCCGCTGGTCTGGGCTGGTCGTTCGTCGCTGGAGATGGAACGCGCGCAGCTGGCGCTGGACGGAGAGCGTGCCGGCGTGAATGGTCTGACGATGGCGGGTACGCTGGATGTTGAGGATCAGTGGATGAACAGCCAGATGGGGCTGGATTTTGAGACCATACAGTTCATGGAGCTGGATCTGGGGCCGGGCCGGTTGCGGGCCTCGGCCGACCGGATCGATACGGTGGCATACGGTGAATTGATGGCACTGACCGACTCGGTGGCCATGCAGGGTGGCGGCAGGATCATGGCGACCCTGCCCGATATTCTGGAGCGGCTGCTGGCGGCGCGGCCCGAACTGCGAATTGACGAACTGGGCATCTCGCTGGCGGATGACCATGACACTCGCGGGAATCTGAGTGTGGCCTACGACGGCCCGGCCCGACCGGAGCTGTTCGATCTGGAGCAGATGAGCCGCTCGTTCACCATCGCGATCAAGGTCGCCACCACGGAGGCGGCGTTGGAGCGGGTGGCCGCGGGGTCGGTGGCGGCTGGCTGGCCGGGCGCTTCCGATACCGAGCAGCAAGCGGAAACGGACCGCCTCCTGGAGCGGTGGATACGGACCATGAGTGGCTACGGTGTCCGCCGTGATGAGGATGGCGACCTGGTACTGGATCTTGCGCTGCGAGACGGACAGCCGATCGTCAATGGTGAACCGACAAGTTTTGATGAGCTGTCCCGAAGCCTCATGAATGCCAACAATGCAGCCCCCGAGTCAACATTGATACCGTGAGTATCGCTCGGGTATCCCACTGGCCCGTCAGTGGCTGGCGAGCATGTCCCGGTACTTGCGCAGAACCTGCTCATCGGCGGCCGGATACTCCGGCGCCAGCGCCTTCAGTTGATCCGCCACCCGTTGTGCGATGATGGCGCGCGCGGCGGGTTTGCTGTCGCCGGGTATGATGAACCATGGCGCTGTGCTGCAGTGTGTCGCGGCAATGGTCTCTTCGGCATACCGCTGCAGTTCCCCCCGACGGCGCCACGTCTCGATATCCGATTGGTCGAATTTCCATTGTTTATGGGGCTTTTCAATGCGGGCAATCAGGCGGCGTCGGTGTTCTACCGCCGACAGGTTCAACCAGAATTTCAGAATGGTGGTGCCTTCCTGTGTCAGGTGTTCTTCGAAATGCCTGAGTGCCTCGTGACGCGCTGTCCAGTTGTATCGGCTGGCATCATGTACAGGAAATACCCGCTCGGATATGGTCGCTTCGTGGTGACTGCGATTGAAGGCCGCGACCTCGCCCCGGGCCGGTAACAGGGGTGTGACGCGCCACAGGAAATCATGACGTATTTCATCGCCATGGGGGCGGCGGAAGGACCAGGCATGGAAACCGGCCGGGTCCATCCGGGTGGCCAGTGTGCGGATAAGGCTGTCCTTGCCACTGGTGTCGAGTCCGTGGAATACAAGCAACAGGCTTCGTTCCTGATTGGCCCACAGTCGACGCTGGTACTCACCGATTTCCCCGAGCGCATGGGGGAGATCGGGTAGCGAGTCGTTTTGCGGCGGCTGTTGTGGATAGGCGGACAGTTCCGGTCTGTCGGGACGATAGTGCCACTCCGTGTTTGCGGACCGGCCATTGACATGGTTCATGATGAGGCTGCCTGTTGTCGGGAGTATTCATCGCTTCAGGGACCAGTATGGCGACCGGGGCGGGCAAATGCCACCATGACGGATGGATGCAATGCGGAACCGGTCTGTGCCATCATGATCCGGCAGCCGGGCATGACAATCCGGCATGTACGCCACCAGCCGATGGTCACGGGAGGAGGTCCGGTGAAGGAGAAGACTGTGTTCTGTAGCAGTGCCGCGGAGGCTCTGCAGGTGATCGGATCCGGTGACAGGATCTGGTGTCACTCCATGGCCGCCACACCGTACCGCCTGCTGGAGGCTCTGGCGGAGCGTGTCGCTTCCCTGCGGGATGTTGAGCTTCTGCAGCTGCATCTGGAGCATGCCGAGGCCGTCTGTGCCCCGGAGCTGGACGGGCATCTGCGCAATCGCTGTTATTTTGTCGGCAAGAGTGTGCGGGAGCTGGTCAACGCCGGGCGGGCGGATTATGTACCCGCCTTTCTGTCCGAAGTGCCTTCGCTGTTCCGGCGCGGGGACCAGAAGATTGATGTCGCCCTGATACAGGTGTCGCCGCCCGACCGCCATGGCAACTGCTCGCTGGGGATTTCCGTGGAAGCGACGCTGGCGGCCTGTGAAGTGGCCAGCACCATCATTGCCCAGATCAACCCACGGATGCCGCGTACCCATGGTGATACTGTCATACCGCTGCGGCGGATCGACCATGCCGTGGAGCTGGACAGCCCGGTGGTCACAAAGGATCCGGTGGAACTGTCTGGGGTCCACAGGACCATCGGTGAGCATGTTGCCGGCCTGATCCGTGACGGGGACTGCCTCCAGCTCGGTATCGGCGCCATACCGGACGCCACACTGGCCGCGCTGCACGGCCATCGTCATCTGGGCATCCATACCGAGATGTTCTCCAATGGTGTGCTGCCCCTGATCGAGTCCGGCGTGATCGACAACAGCCGCAAGGTCATCCAGCCGGGCAAGATCGTCACCAGCTTTGCCATGGGAGCACCGGAGTTCCTGGACTTCCTGGACGACAATACCGAAGTGCTGTTCCTGGATGTCGGTTACGTCAATTCGCCGGCCGTGATCCGCAAGAATCCCGGAACGGTGTCGATCAACAGCGCCATAGAGATCGACCTGACCGGGCAGGTCAGTGCCGATTCCATCGGCAACCG
>JBNJGU010000118.1:0-9065 GCA_051747985.1 Pseudomonadota bacterium
GCCACGCCCACGCTGGTACAGGTCTACACGCAGGCGCCGGGCCTGTCCCCGGTGGATGTGGAGACGTTACTCACCTACCCGGTGGAGATGAGCCTGTACGGCCTGCCGGGGCTGGAGCGCGTCCAGAGTACATCCATCTTCGGCCTGTCGCGGGTCGATGCCTACTTCGAGGATGGTACCGATATCTATTTCGCCCGCCGGCTGGTCAATGAACGTCTGGCCGAGGCCCGGCGCGAGATTCCGCCGGAGATGGGCGAGCCGCAGCTCGGCCCGATCACCAGTGGTCTGGGACGGATCCTGATGTACACCCTGGAGAATGTGGACGGCGGCAACCACTCCCTGAGTGAGAAACGCACTCTCCAGGACTGGATCGTCAAACCGCAATTGCGCACCGTGCCCGGTGTCACCGGTGTGCTGTCCATCGGCGGCTACGAGAACCAGTACCAGGTCAATGTGGATGCCGGTGCCCTGCGGGCACGCAACCTGGATGTTGGCGATGTGCGCCGTGCCCTGCTGGCCAACAACCGCAATGTCGGCGCCTCCTTCATTCATCGCGGTGGTGAAGAATTCATTGTGCGCGGTCTGGGATGGGTTTCCGCGGGTGATGCGGGGCTGGAGGATCTGCGCGACATCATCATCACGGAACGGGGCGGGGCCCCGGTGTATGTCCGTGATGTGGCAGAGGTGGAATACGGACCGGCCATCCGCCGCGGGGCCCAGATTGCCAATGGCGAGGAATCGGCCGGGGGGTATGTCTTCAAGCTGATCGGCGCCAACACGCAGGAGGTGCTGGAGGCCACCGAAGCGCGGATCGAGCGGATCAATGCCTCGTTACCCGAGGGACTGGAGCTGCGCGCCTTCTACTCCCAGGGCGAACTGGTGGAGGCGGCGACGGGCACCGTGGAGCAGGCACTGATGATCGGTGCCGTTCTGGTTCTGCTGGTGCTGTACCTGTTTCTGGGCAACCTGCGTTCTACCCTGATCGTCATCGCCAGCGTACCGATGGCGGTCCTGATCGCCTTCATCGCCATGCGTCAGGTTGGACTGTCGGCCAATCTCATGAGTCTGGGTGGTCTGGCCATCGGCATCGGCATGATGGTGGACGGCTCCATTGTCATCATGGAGAACATCTTCCGCCACCGCGCCCGGCGCGGCAGCCGACAGAAGCCGCTCACCCGGCTGGTCAGCGAGGCCGCCCGTGAAGTCGCCCGGCCCATCGTCTTCGCCGTCAGTATCGTGGTCATCGTTTTCCTGCCGCTGTTCACGCTGGAAGGCGTGGAGGGCAAGCTGTTCTCCCCGGTGGCCTGGACGATCAGCTTCGCCCTGGCCGGTGCCCTGTTGATGGCCCTGACTCTGGTGCCCGTGCTGGCCAGCCTGGCCTTTGCGCGTGACCGGGACAGACCGGTGGTCGAGCCGCGCCTGGTGGCATGGCTGCAACGCCTCTATGCTCCCGTGGTCCATCGTGCCGTGCGCTGGCCGCGCACCGTGATGACTGCAGCCGTGGCGCTGTTCCTGCTCAGTCTGTCGGCCTTTCCCTTCCTGGGCACCGAATTCGTGCCGACATTGCGGGAAGGGACCTTCCAGGTCCGCTCCACGCTGCCGCCGGGCGCCAGCCTGGATTCGACCATCGCCTATGGCAAGCGGATCCAGACCGTGTTGAGCGAGTTTCCCGAAGCGAACGGAACCTATTCGCGAGTCGGGCGTGCCGAGGTCGGGGGCGATCCCGAGCCGGTCAATGTGGTGGCTACCGTGGTGACACTCAAGCCGCTGGAGGACTGGCAATCCGGACGCGACTACGAGGGACTGCAGTCAGCCATGGCGGAAGCGGTCGAGCATCGGCTGCCGGGTCTGGCGAACAATTTCTCCCAGCCCATCCAGTTGCGCACCGATGAGCTGCTGTCCGGTGTGCAGGCCCAACTGGTGGCCAGCGTGTTCGGCGAGGATCTCGGTGAACTGGAGCGAGTCGGTCGCGAGATCGAGACCATTGCCGGCAGCGTCACGGGTGCCACTGATATCCGCATGCAGCAGCAGGGCGGCAAGCGACAGGTTGTGGTCGAGCCGGACCGGGCCGCGCTGGCCAATTTCGGTATCAGCGTCGATGAGGTACTGCAGACGCTGGAACTCGGCGTGGGAGGCCGGCAGGCCGGCCAGGTGTTTGACGGCATCCGCCGCTTCGACATCTTCCTGCGGTTGCAGGAGAATCAGCGCGACCGGCTGGACCGGATCCGGGAATTGCCTCTGCGGGCCGCCGATGGTGCCACGCTACCACTGTCCCGTGTGGCGGATGTGAGCACGTACTCTGGCCCCAAACAGATCTCACGCTCCAATGCCGGGCGTCGACTGTACGTGCAGATGAATGTGCGCGGCCGGGACATGGGCGGCGTGGTACAGGAACTGCGGCGCAAGGTGAGCGAGCAGGTCGACATGCCGCCCGGCTACTTCGTGGAGTACGGCGGGCAGTTCGAGAACCAGCAGCGGGCCATGCAGCGGCTGATGGTGGTGGTGCCCGTTACCCTCGGACTGATTTTCCTGCTGCTGTTCAGTGCGTTCCGCAGTCTTCGGTATGCCGCGCTGATTTTCCTCAACGTGCCCTTCGCCATCACCGGCGGGATATTTGCCCTGCTGGTCTCCGGTCTCTACCTGTCGGTCCCGGCGGCCGTGGGTTTCATCGCGGTGTTCGGGGTGGCGGTACAGAACGGGGTGGTGCTGGTCAGCTACATCAATCGTCTGCGCGAGCAGGGCGAGAGCCTGTCGGTGGCCATCATCACCGGGGCCGAACACCGACTTCGCCCCGTGCTGATGACGGCGCTGACCGCCATTCTGGGGCTGTTGCCACTGCTGCTGGCGGACGGTCTGGGTGCCAATGTGCAGCGGCCCCTGGCTGCCGTGGTGATCGGCGGGCTGATCACTTCGACGCTGTTGACCCTGGTGGTGTTGCCAGCCGTCTACCGCTGGTTCGCCGGGCCTGCCCGGGAGGTGTCGGTGTGACATACTGCACTTCACGCGCATCGGGGGAGCAGGACAGTCGATGAGTGAATCAGGACATGGCCAGCAGCATCATAACCCGTCCGGGCGTATTGGCCTGGTGTTCTTCCTGAATGCGGGCTTCACGGTGATCGAGTTCGTCGGCGGCTGGCTGACCAACAGCACCGCCATCATGGCCGATGCCGTGCATGACCTCGGTGATACGCTGTCGATCGGCAGTGCCTGGCTGCTGGCCCGCCTGGGTGAGCGTTCACCGGACGACAGCTTCACTTACGGGTATCGCCGGTTGTCGCTGTTCGGTGCGCTGCTCAACAGCCTGGTGCTGGTCGGCGCCTCCGTCTGGGTCCTGGGCGAGGCGGTGCCGCGGCTGTTCGATCCGGTCATGCCTCATGCGCAGGGCATGCTGGGGCTGGCGGTACTGGGTGTCATCGTCAATGGCGTGGCCGCCTGGCGGCTGAGCGAAGGTCGGACGCTGAACGAGCGCGTACTGAACTGGCATCTGCTGGAGGATGTGCTGGGGTGGGTGGCCGTGTTGGTGGTCGCCATCGCGCTGCAGTTTGTGGACTGGCCGATCCTGGACCCGCTGCTGTCGATCGGTTTCACCCTGTTCATTCTGGCCAATGTGGTCCGGATGCTCTGGTCGACGGGGCGTCTGTTTTTCCAGGCCGTGCCGGACCGCACGATGCAGCGGGAGATCCGCCAGACCCTGCTGGCGCTGGACGACGTGGACGAGGTGCACCACCTGCACCTGTGGTCACTGGACGGTGAGCATCATGTGCTGACCGCCCATCTCGTGGTCCCGGGTGAGTTGCCGGGGACACGGTACAACGCCATCAAGCAGGACGTCGCCGCGGCGCTGGAGCCGTACAGCCTGGCCCATACCACGATCGAGCTGGAAGCGGAGCAGGAGTTCTGCCGCGATGATACAGTGGTCTAGAGGGCCAGGCGGATGACAAGGCGATGATCAGCCGCCTGGCCCACCAGGTCTCAGCCTTCGTTCCGGCGATCCAGTCGTTCGCGGATCAGTGCCAGCATCTCGCGCGCCACCGCCGTCTTGCTGGCCGGCCCCAGCGTCCGGCTGTCTTCCCGCCAGATGGCGGTGGCACGGATGCTGTCGGCGTGGAAGGTCTCGGTGGCGTGGTTGGCGAACAGCAGGTCCAGGCCCTTGCGCTGCATTTTCTCGCGGCCGTATTCCTCGACGTTCCGCGTCTCGGCCGCAAAGCCGGCTACAAAAGGCCGGTTCTCCAGCGTGGCCACCCGGCTGATGATGTCGGGATTGCGGACCAGTTCCAGGGTCAGCCGTTCGGCCGATTTCTTGATCTTGTCGTTGGTCACATCGGCCGGCCGGTAGTCGGCCACCGCGGCCACGCCGATGAACACATCGCAGGGATCACAGTGCGTCAGCACCGCCTCGAGCATGTCCTGCGCACTGGTCACATCGATGCGATTCACACGGTCCGGTGTGGGCAGGTGCACGGGGCCCGCGACCAGGTTCACCGTCGCGCCGGCCTCGGCGGCGGCTTCGGCCAGGGCGAAGCCCATCTTGCCGGAGCTGTGATTGCTGATGTAGCGCACCGGGTCGATGGCTTCCCTGGTGGGGCCGGCCGTGATGGTGATATGCAGGCCGTCCAGGAGGCCGGTATCAAAAAGGCCTGCGGTATGCAGCACCAGGTCCTCCGGTTCCATCATGCGGCCGGGGCCCACCTCGCCGCAGGCCTGCGGTCCCGAGCCCGGGCCGAGGATGTGGTAGCCGCGCCCGCGCAGGGTGACCAGATTCTGCTGTGTGGCCGCGTCGTCCCACATGCCCTGGTTCATGGCCGGTGCCACCGCCACCGGAGCCCGGGTGGCCAGCAGCAGAGTGTTGAGCAGGTCGCCGGCATGGCCCTGCACGGTGCGGGCCAGGAAATCGGCGCTGGCCGGAGCCACCAGGATGACATCCGCCCAGCGTGCCAGTTCGATATGGCCCATGCCGGCCTCGGCGTCGACGTCCAGCAGATCCAGGTGCACGCGGTGGCCGGACAGGGCCTGCAGAGTCAGCGGGGTGATGAACTCGGTGGCGGCGCGGGTCATGACCACGCGCACCTCGGCCCCGGCCTTCTGCAGCATCCGGGTCAGTTCGGCAGACTTGTAGGCGGCGATGCCGCCTGTGATACCGAGCAGGATGCGCTTGTTGTTCAGCCGGGCCGGGCCGGGCGGCTCTGTTGCGGATTGGGACATGCGACGGTTCCCTGATGCTGCGGATGTTGGCCTTCTGATGCGCGGAGGCTATTGCGGCGCATTGTAACGCAATCGGGGCGGACAGGCGCGATCCGGCCGCTTCTGCTACCATTCTTTCGGGGTCTGTAATGCGATTCAGGGAGGAAACGCCATGACCATCAAGAACTGGCCGGAGGCCGAGCGGCCGCGTGAGAAGCTCCTGGCCGGCGGCGCCACGACGCTGTCCGATGCCGAGTTGCTGGCCATCTTCCTGCGTCATGGTTCGCGGGGCCGGACAGCGGTGGATGTGGCCAGGGAACTGCTGACGGCTTTCGGCAGCCTGGGAGGCATCCTGTCCGCCGGCCCGGAACAGTTCTGCGCCCATCCCGGCATGGGCCCCGGCCGATATGTACAGATCAAGGCCGTGCTGGAGCTGGCGCAGCGGCACATGCGGGAAAAACTGGAGCGCAGCGATGCCCTGACCAGCTCCGAGCTGACCCGCGAGTACCTCCGGGCCCGGATGCGCGACTATCAACGCGAGGTCTTCACCTGCCTGTACCTGGACAACCAGCACCGCGTCGTGGCGCTGGAGGAGCTGTTCCACGGCACCATCGACGGGGCCGCGGTCTATCCCCGGGAGGTCGTCAAGCGCTGTCTGCATAACAACGCCGCCGCCGTCATCTTCGCCCACAACCACCCTTCGGGCATCGCCGAGCCCAGTCAGGCGGATGTCGCCATCACCCGGCGTCTGGGGCAGGCGCTCAACACCATTGACGTGCGGGTGCTGGACCACATGGTGGTGGGGAATGACGAGGTGGTCTCGTTTGCCGAGCGGGGACTGCTGCCGGCCTGAGAAATTGCAGGTTCTCGTGGTTTTCAGTTGCCTTCGGGCCGGTATTTTGATATAAAACGCAGCCTTATTTCCGGATCAGGCCCGGAAGCACCGGTTTCAGGCAAGAATCAGCGAGGCAGTACAATGGCTAACGTATGTATGGTAACAGGCAAGAAGCCGATTACCGGCAATAATGTGTCCCATGCGAACAACCGCACGCGGCGCCGTTTTTCCCCCAACATCCAGACACACCGTTTCTGGGTGGAGTCGGAAAAGCGTTTCGTGAAACTCAAGCTCTCGACCCGTGGCATGCGCACGATCGACAAGCGGGGTATTGATGCAGTGCTGGTGGACATCCGCAAGCGCGGCATCAGGGTATAATCGACAGGATCACAGCGGAGCAGAGCAATGAGAGACAAGATCAGACTGGTATCGTCGGCAGGCACGGGCCACTTCTACACGACGGACAAGAACAAGCGCAACATGCCGGACAAGATGGAGATCAAGAAGTTTGATCCCGTGGTCCGCAAGCACGTGATCTACAAAGAAGCCAAGATCAAATAGGGTCTCTCTGGTGACAGCGGACTGCCTCTGCACGGCCTCAGGCACTCATCCGCTGCGTTGCTCCTCTTGCCAAGGGCTACGGCCATTGGCGGCGAGGAGCGTCTTGCGGGCTGAGCGCCTGAGGCCGTGCAGAGGCAGTCCGCTGTCACCAGAGAGACCCCGGGCCTCACTGTACTGCCGCCCGGGTCTTGACCAAGTCCGGGCACGCTTCTTCTTACTTCCTGCTACTTCTTCTGTTTGCTGAGCTTTTTGCTCAGTTTCTCGACAGTTCGGACCAGTTTCGGGTCCGTTTCCATCTCTTTCTTCAGTTTTCCCACCGTGGTGGAAACCGTGCCGTAGCGCTTGAGGCGGAACAGTTTCGCGATGGTCTGCAGGGTGACGGCTGACAGTTCCTGGCACAGATACATCGCCACCCAGCGGGGCACATTCTTGGAGCCGGGGCCGCGCGCCGCCTTGTAGATGCTCTCCTCGGTGACCTTGAACTCCTTCGCCACCGCCGAGACGATTTCCTTGCAGTTGGGACGCCACTTCGCATTGGCTCCGCGGGAGACGCCGCGTCGCTTGCCCGCATCGCGCTTTTTCGCCGCCTGCTTGCGGAATTTTTCGTCCCCCATCACTGAGGCCAGGTTCTTGCGACCGTAAAAGCGCTCGGTTTCCTCGTCCAGTCCTTCGGCGACGTATTCGGCATACCGCACGAAACGACGGTTCTTCGGCGAGTCCAGTTGTGACAGCACCTCCTCGCGATGCAGCCACTCCGGCGGTTTGACCTGATTGATGTAGGCCGGGTAGCTGGACCATTCGTATTTGGCCGGATCTCCCCGTTTCGGTCCCAGGTGGATGTAGCGGGACAGGGGCAACAGGTATTTGTCCGGCTGTACCAGTACCGCCTTGTAGCGTCCCCGGAACAATGAGCCGGACGTTTTCTTCATGCGCTGGTAGTTCTGTGTATAGAGACCGTCGATCTGGCGCATGAATCGGCTCAGGTTGCCCTCCGGTGTTTTCAGCAGCAGGTGGTACTCATTCTGCAGCAGACACCAGGCATGTACCTCGACATTGAGCCGGGCACAGGTTTCCTCCAGTGCCTGGAGGAAAGCCTCGTAATATTTGCGGGAAGGAAAGACGCGTTGTCCTTCTACGCCCTGGTTGGATACGTGGTAGAACGCATCCGGGTATTCGATTCGCAGTGGTCTGGCCATATTCGTGACCCCCGATTGTTGAGTGAAAAACAGGTACTGAATGAGAGAGCTGGCCCTGTTTCTGAACGCTCCGCATACTGCTGTGATCCAACATACTGCAATAATCAGGCAGGCGCAAGATGGTCGGGGTCAGGGCGCCCGGGCAATGATGATGGCGCGACGGGGGGCGGGTAACCCTTCTATGGTCAGGTCCGGATTGTTGGGGTCCAGGCCGTCGGCCAGAGACTGGAACGGCATCCATTTGGTGGCGCGCTGCTCGTCCGTGGTGGTGGGGCTGACATCCACGGTGCGAATACTGTGATATCCGCAGCGGCGCAGCCACTGCTCCGTGGTCGCACAGGAGGGCACGAACCAGACGTTGCCCATGCGACAATATTTTCTGTCGGGCGTCAGTGCGTATCCCCGCTCCCCCTCGACCACCAGCGTTTCGAGCACGAGTTCGCCACCCGGTCGCAGCCAGCGACGCAGGTCCATGAGGTGATCGAAGGGCGAGCGGCGGTGGTACAGCACGCCCATGGAGAACACCGTATCGAAAGCCGGTTTCGGCGCGGGCAGTCCCTCCAGCGTGAGCGGCAGGACGAACAGCGGCCAGTCGGGGACGAAGTGGCGCAGCAGCCAGAACTGCATGACGTAGGGCAGGTGGGGATCAATCCCCAGTACCAGGCTGGCCCGCTCCTCCAGGGCACGGAAACAGTGATAACCGTTACCGCAGCCCACGTCGAGCACGCGGCGTCCGGCCAGTGGACTGATGTGGGGCAACAGGCGGTGCCATTTCAGTTCGGAGCGCCATTCGGTATCGATGTGCGTCCCGAATACCGAGAACGGGCCCTTGCGCCAGGGAATGAGTTCCCTGAGGGCGGCCTCAAGCACGGCCTGATCTTCCATCCCGAGCTCACCGGCCGAACCGATCTGTACGACGTCGCCGGGAGAGGTGGAGGTGTCACCGAGCGGAGACGGCAGATTCTCCAGCATGGTGCGCCAGCGCGGCAGGTCGCCATGGTTGAGTCCGGCAAACGGGTCGGCGTCGATCAGTGGCAGCAGGGTCTCCAGTGGCGATCGGGTCACCAGCTGGCGCAGCAGGGTCAGGTCGAACGGGTGACTCATGCGTCCTCCCCGCCCGGCATGAAGGCGACCAGGGAAGCGAAGTTGAAGCACTGGAACCAGACATCACACGCCGTGAACCCGGCCTGCAAGCAGCGGCGGCGGTGCGTCTCCAGTGATTCGGGTCGCAGCACGTTCTCCAGGGCCTGGCGTTTCTGGCTGATCTCCAGATCCGAGTAGCCCTGCACGTT
>JBNJGU010000119.1:0-9018 GCA_051747985.1 Pseudomonadota bacterium
CAATGGCGGAGAGGATGCGCTACGGGTCGGCGACATGACCAACTTCCAGGAAGAATGTGTGCCCATGGAGGAGGAAGTCTGGCAACTCAAGACCGTCTCCACCCAGGGAGAGGCGTTCAGCGCCACCACGGATTCAGATGGCATGCTCTGGGTTTACGGCGGCTCTGATTCCGGATTCGAGGGGCGCACGACATTCTTTGTCACCGACTTCACTGTGCGACTGGCTCCCTCTTCGTAGGGAGCCTTTGACGGCGTGACGATGTGTGTACTTCACCGAGCCCGGTACAACGCCGCCCCCAATACGATCCAGACAAGGATGATCAACCATTCCTGCGGCCATACCAGCGCCGCGGGACTGCCGGGCAGGTACAGAAAAATCAGGCCGATAGAGAGCACGACGGCAATATAGCCAATGGCCGTGCCGAAAGGTGCGCGATACGGCCGCGGCAGTTCCGGCTCGCGGCGACGCAGTACCAGGAATGAGATCGCCACCATCAGGTAGGCGATGACGATGCCGAACCCGCCGGCATTGACCAGCCACACCAGTGCCGGTCGACCGAAAAATGGACTGATGATGGACAGTGCGCCGATCAACAGAATGGCGTTGACCGGTGTGTTATAGCGCGGGTGCAGCCGCCCCAGGGCGGCTGGCAGCATGCCGGCTCTGGCCAGCGCATAGATCGCCCGGGAAGCACCGACAATGAAGGCATTCCAGCTGGTCATGATGCCGGCCAGGCCGGTGAGCAACAGCAGGGTGGCGCCGGTGTCGCCATAGACCAGGCGATTGGCCTCGGCGGTGGCGACTCCGGAAGTGAGGACATCCCCCTCCTGCACCAGGCCGACGCCAATGATGATCAGGCTGTACCAGCCGATGGCCAACACCACCGACAGCACGAGGGCGGCGCCGATGTCATGGAACGGCAGATCGATTTCCTCGGCGGCCTGGGGAATGACGTCAAAACCGACAAACATGAACGGCACCATCACCAGTACGGTGGCGATGCCGCCGAGTCCATTGTTGAACAGCGGCTGCATGTTCGCGGCGGCGCCGGTCACCGCTGCGCCGCCGATGAATACGCCACCCATGGCCAGAATCAGCAGCACGACCGTGGCCTGCACCACCGCGACGGACTTGACCCCGATGATATTGAGAAAGGTGACCAGCACGGCGCCCGCAATACCGGTCAGCACCCAGGTGAGGTAGACATCCCAGCCGGCGATCCGCCACAGATATCCGATCTCCAGGCCGGGCACCAGCGGACTGAGCACCGTCGGCAGGGCCACGGCCTCGAAGGCGATGACGGACATATAACCGAGAATGATCGCCCAGGTGCAGACGAAGGATGCCGTGTTGCCCAGTGCGCGCTGACTGTAGACATGCTCGCCACCGGCGAACGGCAGGGCCGAGGCCAGTTCGGCATAGGTCAGCCCCACCAGCACAATGGCACCGCCGCCAATCAGGAACGCCAGCACGGCGCCGAGGGTGCCGGCACCCATGATCCAGGTGCCGGTGAGAACCACCCAGCTCCAACCGATCATGGCGCCGAAGGCCAGGGCAATGACATCGCCGCGACCCAGCACGCGCAGAAAACTGGATTGCCGGTTCGCCGCACTCATGCACCTTCTCCCTTACTCGCTCCAGTGTATCTATTCGTTTTGCCCTTCGTGGTGGCCCAGCGTTGCCCTCCCGTTCCAGGGTCAATCTACCGCTTTCAACACCTCTCTTGTCAGGTCCCAGCGATCGAAACCCTGGCCGCCCCAATCCAGTCCCCGCCGTACGATGACCATATCGTGGGACGGAATGACAATGGTGTACTGGCCCCGGTTGCCAGCGGTGGAATAGGCATCCGACGGTACGTCACCCCGGTCGTCGGGGACCAGCCACCATTGACCGCCGTAGAAGTTGCCGCGCTCCGAGGTCGCCGGAGCCGGGGTGCGCACGAAGTCTATCCATTCTTCGGAGAGTATGCGCTCGCCGTTCCACAGTCCCCTGTTGAGATGAAGCAGACCCAGACGTGCCAGGTCGCGCGCATTGGTGTAAACCTGACTGCTGAGAACGAAGTCACCGAAGCGGTCGGTGCTTACCAGCGTATTGCGCATGCCGATCCGGTCCAGCAGCGCATTTCGCGGGAATTCGGCGTACGCCTTTTCATTGCCCAGGGCCTGTTTCATGGCATACACCGCCAGCAGTGTGTCGTAGTTCTCGTAGTCCCAGTGGCTGCCGGGATCACGGATCAGGCCGCGACCGCGGGCACCGTCTACGGAGCTGGCGCCGGCCCAGTATGACAGTCCGGAACCGGTGGCATATTCCAGCCCGTTGTTGTCCACGGTCTGCAGGCCACTGGTCATGTTAAGAACGTGACGCAGGGTGATGTGGTCGCGCGGGTCGGATTCCGGTGACGGCACCGAGGGCAGCCATTCGATATCCAGAGGCTCGTCGAGCGCCATCCGGCCTTCATCCACCAGCGTGCCGATCAACGTCGCGGCAATGCTCTTGGCCGTGGACCAGGTGCGGGTACGAGTGGTGGCATCAACGCCCGGCGCATAGCGCTCATGGATGATCTCGCCCTGGTACACCACCAGCAGACTCAGGGTATCCTGCTCCGGCGTGTCCCGATCGAAGGCCCAGTCGGAAGCGGCCTCCAGGGCGGTCGCATCAATGGCGTCAGGCAGTGGCCGGTCTTCCACCCGGTCACCGTCGGGCCAGGGAATGTCGTCCGGGTCTCCGGGTGGCGGTGGCAGGTCCAGCTCGGGCAATCTGTCGATATCGGCCAGGGTCTGGTCCGGCGGCAGGATGATACAGCCGATGCCGTCACGAAAGGCGGCCCGCATCACCGGCACGGCACCGGGGACACCAATCTCCACGGCGCGCCGCTCCCGGTCCACGTTGTAGTCACCGCCCTCGGCCGTGCCCACGGGGTCGGGCAGGAAGGCCAGTTCCTGCTCGAACACCTGCTCCAGCGTGCGTTCGGAGGTGAACAGGCCGTTGCACATGAACACGGCCTGCTGACCACGGCGGACCATTTCCCGCTGGGGCTGCCAGTAGTCGTGGTTTTCTTCCTGTTGGGCCAATGCTCCGGTGGGCAGAAGCACCGTGGATGTGAGGAATGCGGTCAGTGACCAGACGGTCAGGCGGGTGGGTACGGGGTTCTTCATGGGATGTCCCTCCGGTTTTATTATCCCGAGAATAAAACCGGCTATCCCGAAAGTCCAATCCCGGACAGCCGGGAGCAGGTCACAACGCTTCGGATTGACGCGCTCCGGCTTCCCCAAGAGCCTGTATGAAGGTGCCGCGCCGGCGACTGGTGACATAAAGTGTTTCCAGGTGCACAGCGAATATCGCCTCAACCGACTCGCCGTCACGGATCTGTGCACCGCCAGCGGTGGCCAGGGCATTCCGAATGGCACCTCCGTTCTTCAGGATGAACGGACGGGAGAATCCTGCACGAAGCATGGCCTCCGCCAGATCGTCCGCCTCCACCTGCCCCGCGTGTCCTATCGTTGTCGGCGTCACGGCGGCCTCGATCGTTGCCATGCCCGGATCAAGCGTAGAACAGCTCGACAACGAAAACACCAGTAACCCGACCATCAGAGCTTCCCTAGTCATTGCTGGACTCCGTATCCAATCGATTCAGCGCTGTTTCCAGCTGTGCGCGGAACTCCGCTTCATCGACTACGCCCATTGGTGGTCTATCCCCGCGCCCCGTGGTGAAAAGGGTATCACGGTCTTCGACAAGCGTGGCGGTCACAAAAACGGCCACCTGACGTGCTTCATGGGTCAGGTTATCACCGCGAAACGCGCGCCCCAGTAGCGGCAAACGCCCCATGGTCGGGACAGCACTCCGCGTCAGCCGTGACCGGGTGTCGACCAGTCCCGCCACCGCCGCCGTACCACCGCTTTCGACCTGCACCGTGCTGAGCGCCGTGCGCCGGCTGACCACCGGCAAATTCTCGGCGCCTCGGCCCACCACGTCGCTCACTTCTATGTTCATGTCCAATGTCAGCTCACCATCCGCTCCCACCTGGGGAATGATTCGCAGTACGGTTCCGGTTTCGATCTGCTCGAGCTGCGAGCGAACGAAGGCGGATCCCTCTGTGGTGATCTGGAACCACTCCTCGGTCACCACGCTGATCTCCGCTTCCTTGCCATCCTGCGTCATCACCTGCGGACTCGCGATGATTGTTGCCTCTTCATTCTGTGTCAGCATGTTCAGCGCCAGGGACAACGCGTTGGTGAATTCGCGCCCGGGCGTGAACCCGATGCGCAATCCCCAGAGCCAGCTCGGGTCCGTTTCATCGTTGGTGAACGCCCCCGCGGTGGCCGTCGGAAAGCCCCAATCCACCCCGAAATCAAGCAAGCTTCCCTGTTCGAGAACTACGACACGTGCGTCCAGCATGACATGCTGCCTCGGCATGTCTATCGCCGCGATATCCTCCAGGATTCCTGACTGGATCTGAACGGGAGCCGATATTGTCAGGGTGTTCGATTCCTCGTTCGCTCTCACGTACTCGTGCAGCGGTTCCGGCAGCAGGTCCATCGCCATTACCGCCGAGGCGTGGTTGAGCTTGACCAATCGGGTGCGCCCGGTGGCAGGGAGGTCGAAATCGCGGGGCCGTCCCGGGGTATCCAGATCGGACAGCTGTGCCAGAATCTGTTCGAGCGAGCCTGGAGGCGCTGTCACTGCCACGGTGTTCTGCTCTTCATTGGCCCGCACATAGCGCTGCAAGTGCTCCGGCAAAAGATCCAGCACAGCCCCGGTATTGACATGTTGCAGGCTGATGAAACGCGTCTCTCGGGTGTCGGCAACATCGATCTTCGCCAGGTCGGCCAGGATCAACTCAAGCAACGCGTCGGGCGCCGTCACTGCCAGCACACTGGACTCGCTGTCGACGCGCACATAGCGCTGCAGCGCAACGGGAAGCAACTCCCGCGCAGCCTCCGGGGTCACATGGTTCATCGGAACAAGATGAGTCTCCGCCACCGTGGGGAACATGGTTGACGTTTCGTCCGGCGAGAAAACCAGGTAATAGTCAGGCGCGCGATATACTTGAAACTCTGTTCCCACAAGCAACAGTTCCAGCGCCTTGTCGACCGTCACCTCTTCAAGCTCCACCGTAACCAATCCCTGCACGCCGGGACCCGCGATGATATTTTCTCCCGTCTGAACCGCAACATCCTCCAGTGCAATGCGAAGATCAGACTCGACAAAAACGTTGCTTACAAGGCTCTCGTCTTGAGCCGTCACGCTGAATGGCAACATCATCAGGACATAGAGGAGCCACCTGATGTCGATGAGGCGCCAGACGATCCTTTCTGCTCTTGTTCGTGATTGGTCCATTTCCATAATCCGATCCATTCGTTGTAGCAATCGTGCTGTCCTATTGCGTATCCGCGGAGACTGTGACGTCGATGGCGCCCGTGTAGACACCTGGCGCCGCCACTTCACCGTCCCGCGTCCAGTGATGCCTCGATATGATGTGAATGACCCCACTGACTTGCTGACCATGCTCCGCCATGTCCGCGGTGAGCGCTGGCGTTCCTTCCCCGTTGCCGCCCGGCAGACTGGCGTGATTTTCCCGACCCGGTGTGGTACCGAAACCACCCCGACCGGGCAGCCCCTGGTACTCACCGGATGGTGCGGGGAACTGTACTACGATGTCGTACCCAAGCGATCCGGTCTCCCCGTTCGGCCCCCGTGCCTCACCCAGATATCCGCCGCCTTCGATATCGATAAAACCATCCGGTCTGACTGTCACGGTCGCAAGCGCGTTGCCGGTTACCGTGAACGCCAGCCGGACCGGCTGGATCGTCGCCCCAAGCGCCGACGCGTTGTCAGGCACCGTGATCGCCACGTTGAGTGGCCCACCGGGCTGCAAGTCGACAATCGGTTCGATACGGGTGGAAATGGAGATGGATACCGAGTCGGAGGGTTGGGCGGACAACGGGTGACCATTGACCAGCCACGCCAGCGTCACAGCTACGGCCACCATGAACGTCCGGGTTGATCTTTGCCAGCATCGCATTGAACTCTCCAGTTCTTCGGGTCCTTTCGGGGTGCCCTGTCGGCTCACCCGTTCCTTTCAGTTTTCCAGGACGATCAACTCGCGCTCACCATCCCCGACAAGCTCGATGCGCACCGGGCGAGTATTCTCGTCGATTCTCGTGCCTTCCTGAAGAGAGGTAATCCGCAACAGATACTCCCCCGCTTCCACTGAAGCCAGGTCCACAGTTGCGCTGAAATCGCGCACGTCCAACGGTAACAGCGCGCCGGATGCTCCAGTGAGCTGCCAGCGCTCGGTGACGTTGCCGCCAGTATCAATCAGGTCCGCTCTCGCGCCCGGCTCGAAATGCACATCCCCCGTGTTCGTGACACGAGACTGGATGACGACTGTTGATGGCTCTTCGTCAAGCGCGACGCTCACTCCGCCAATTGAGGCGTTGACGACCGAATCCATCTCTTCATGCCGAAGCAGAAGCATCGACCTGGTTTGTCCTGCATTCTGCCCATCCTCATATCGTCCATCGAGGATGATGTCGGCATAGTAGTTTGCCCGATCGACGCCGTCCCTGGGCATGCGACTCATCACGCGCACATTGCGGCTGCCCCGCGGTCGGATCGTGAAACGGTCAGGTCGTATCTGGCTCCACTGCGCCGCCGACAGGTCCTCTCCCATCAGCTCGCCCATGGCCACCCCCTGTAGCGACGCCGGGGTCTGGGCCCGGACCTGTACGGAAACAGGCTGATCCGAGGGATTGGTGACCGTCACGGTACTGGTTCGCGTGGCGCCCGGCACCACCGATAATTGCACTGTGGATGGCTCGAGTCTGAGCGTTGTGTCGAATGCCACTGAATCCGTGTCCGGATCCCCCTCGAAGTCTATCTCCCTTTCCATGCGGGGAAGCGGGCGGCCATCCACGGCAACACTACCAATAAGGCGATATGCCCCCGAAGGCAATCGTCGTTGAAGATCTTCGGCAAGTTCCAGGGTAGCCCCCGGCAGGATACTCCTGCGAGCTATTTCGGCACGGGTCACCAGGCGCCAGTTTTCACCCGTTTTCCGCTCAACCCGAATGGTTCCCTGCACACTGGAATGGGTGCGTCCCCGGTTCGCGATCTTGAGGACCGCCTGTGTAGTCGGCTCTCGCACCACGTTGCCTTCCGTGTCCCGGCCATCGTCGAAGTTCATGGATACGTCTGCCAGGTCGATGTCCAGGCGCACAGGTCGCCCTTCTATATGGGTGAGCATGGGAATGAGGAACCCGAATCCGACCGAGAAAACGCCTGCCTGGTCCGCCTCGGCGTTGGCGCTTGCGTCCGGCGCCTCCGTCAGAATCCTCACAGCCGAGACATATGCTCCGCGGGCGTCAGCTGGCACTCTTAGGAGTACGGGGATTTCCGCGGTGCTTTCTGGTTCAATCGCAATTTCCTCCGGTGGCAAGAGGATCCAGTCCCTGCTCGAGGCCTGGCGTGTGAACTCGTCGAGCCCCTCGCGCCCTTCCTCTTCCACAATGGTCAAGCCCCCATCCAACCTCTGCGTCAGGTCCACTACTTCGAGGCGAACCGTTTCCGTCTGCGTTGCATGGTGATTGCGTACCGTCAGCATGATCCGCCCTGTCCGGTTGGGGGGCACGTCGGCCTCCACCTTCATTGGCCGAACCGTCAGGTTCTGTTGGGCGGCAACCGTATTGATGTCGATGCCAATCAGTCCCACGCTCATGGCGATCAGACCGAGCACGTTCACCACACGCTTCCAGTTAATCATCCTCTTTGCACTCATTGGTCGCTGACCCTATCTTGATGGCAGAGTAATCATTGTGTGATTGATCCTGGCGGCGCCAAGTTCGTCGCCAGGGGAGCACCGACACTCATACGGATGAATACAGTATCCGTCCCTGTGGCCAAAAACGTACCAGGAAACGACGACTTCAGGGAGCCGCCGCTTCCCGACGCTCTTGTTCCGCGAGTCTGACGCGGTGCCGCCCCTTACAGGGTGGGAACGATTGTTGCCGTCAGCTGGATCTGATACGTGTCGGGTACTGCAAACTCCGGTTCGCCCGGAAGTGTTCGATCCCAATTGGTAGACACGCCCAAGGCAAAGTCATGCGTTCCGGCTGCGAAACCGCTTTGCGTCCCAGCATGAAAAGCCCCGGTGATCTCAAGAGGACTGTTGGAGCCGTCGTGGGAAGTAAGTCTCTGCCCGCTTGTGGTGCCAGTAGCAGGATCCACAGATCCGATCTGAGGCCAAACGCCAAGGGTGTTTGATGAATTGACACCTATTGCCTCACCGAAGAATGCGGTGGTACCGAAGTTACGAAGGCCGGTTACTCGGTTAAAATCAACGCGAATCGCATCGATGTTAAAGTTGGTCAGCAGCTGAATGGTCGCCAGGGTGCCTCCCACTGCGTCAGTGACACTTCCGTCGGAACTGGGGTTTCCCATAAAGGTGTCCTGGTCATTGTCGATCACCATCGACCCCGTACCGTTCACCACATTCAGGTAAGCGATCTCCTCAACCTCAACGTCGATGTCCACAGCGCCAGCTGCGCCATCGTAGTAAAGATTCTGAGCCATCGCAGGGACGGTCATGCCCATTGCTGTCAATGCTGCCAGAGCTGTTGTGATTCTACGCATTGTTTTTATCTCCTTGTCGCTTCTCTGTGATTGCCTGCCCGATTTGGTCAGGCTCGCCCCTCTGGCAGCAATTACCGTTCCATTATTCATTTTTCTTTACGTATCAATAAACTGACGCGTTATTCAGGGATGTACTGTTACGTACATATTGATCTTGTAAGATTTCTCGACAGTCTCGTCTGGATAGTCGGTCGACACCTTCCGCTTTCTGGCCGGCTTTGGCATGACGAATGACGGTGGAGTACGCTACATGACCAATTTTGATAGCGCCTCCACCAACCCATGGAGCGTGTAAGAACTTTCGACACTCCGTCGGTCGACGTTGGCTATTTCAGAATCCGGAAACTTCGTTGATGCCTGGATGGGACATGCGATCGCGCTCAGC
>JBNJGU010000120.1:0-1823 GCA_051747985.1 Pseudomonadota bacterium
GCGCCATGATGCAGGGGTGGGCCGATGGGTCTGGAGTAAAGAGGCCGGTCTGCCGGGCCAGGACAGCCCTTGAGTGTGGCGTCCGGTCTAGTGGGCCATGCGGGACTGCTGAGTCACGAAGCGTACAGCACCGACCTTTGCCCTGAAAAACACGAAGTGCTCATCCGTGCCGAACATGTTGGCCGCTTCCACGTTGAACGGGATACGAAAGCCCTGCACTTCCCGGAAATCGCCCAGTTCGCCTCCGAATGGCTGCAGCCGGTGCGCCTTGTCCGGGTTGGCATTGCTCCACCGCATGAACTGCACGACAACCGGTCGCCCTTCGGTATCCACCTTCACGTCCACTGCCTGCGACAGGTTGTCCCGTGTCACGATCACCCGGGCGGTATTCTCATCCACCGCTTCCCAGACAACACCCGGCCCCGGGAGCACGGCGGCCGGCGTCCAGAAGACCGCCTCGGCGACATAACGGCCATAGGCGGCCCGCTCATGATCTGAGTCGCCCCCCATCCGCGCCACCGGTATCAGCCCGAGAACCCGGAAGCGGGTCCAGCGGCCCGTGTCAGAGCCGGACACCGGAACGAGCCCGGGCATCCTGGCCTTCCATACGAAGCCGGTCGGCGCGGCCAGAATCTGCGTGGCCTCCATCGGCCGATAACCTGGCTTGTGCCGGGTGCCCAGACTGAACTCGCCACCCATGTCGATTTCAGCCACCGTCAGCAGCGGTGTACCGGGCTGGATGGCAAAGTGGAAGAAGCGCCGGGCAGGTTCAGGCAGGTCGCTCACCATTGCCGGGTCATACACTGCAGGGATTGCCGCCTGCGATGCGATCAAGCGCGCCCATTCCCTGCGGTCGGCGCGCTCATCCCATAGCCGGAGCGCAACAAGCGAGAGTACAACAACACCCAGTATTGCCAGAATCAGATACATGAATCTTTTCCTCGGCGACCTCGCCCGAAAGGGCCCGACCGCGGCAGATTGCTCTGCTAATGCGCGCCGTCTGCGGCGTCCCCATTCAGCGGTTTGTGAGCAGCCTCAGCTTTCAGACGCTCGACCAGCCACACCTTGATGATTGACTGCCGGGTAACACCGATACGAGCCGCCTCACGATCCAGCGACTCGACTACCCAGGATGGGAAGTCGACATTTATTCGTTTCTGGTCCTGGTTGGCGCGGCGCGTCGTGGACAAATCAAGATCATCAATGATGTCTTCTTTCCCTTGATCAAATTTCTTGTCAAAGTCTTTAGCCTTCATACAGCTCTACCTCTCGTTTGCGAGAACGTCTCACAGATATGAGTCGAATAGTTCCGTTTCTGTAGGTAACGACGGCAGACCAATGCTTTTGACCAATAAGGCCTACGACCAGATATCGAGGCTCATCATCAGATCTGGCCTGGATTTCCAGCAGGTCAGGGTCTTTCCACAGAGCCTGGGCATCCAGAAAGTCGATTCCATGCTTCTTCAGGTTGGCCTGACTTTTGTCGTCATCGTACTCGAAATCGCTCATGAGTATAAATTATCCCTTTTCTACTCAATTGGCAAGAGAGGTGGATCTCGGGTGACTGCTATCATCCCGGATCGTGGTCATGAATCACCACTTCGGGAGCCGGAGCCACTCCCATTTTGTAGACGTTCCATGGTCGATCCGTCGGCGGCAGGTCGTCGACCTCGGGCAGGCCGGAGCCGGACACCTCGATGTACAGGGTGTTCGGGGGGAGTTTTTCAGTATCGGTCATGCTGTCGGTCCTTCTCTGTCGTCGATGGTACATCGATCTGGTCAATACGTCGCTGGTGCCGGCCACCCTTAAAGCTGGCGCCCAG
>JBNJGU010000120.1:1923-9002 GCA_051747985.1 Pseudomonadota bacterium
CTGGCGCCCAGGTGGGCGATGAGCAGCGCCTTGTACTCGAAACCTGCATGGTCACTGGCGATGGCGATCCGGTTCACTGCGTCTCCTCCTGAGCTTTCCTCTGCTTCATGTACCCACTATTCTGGTACGTACTTTAGATCCCCGAATAGAACACAATACCGTCGCAGCCTGGCAACTCATAGTTTCATAGCCATGTAGCCGTCGGTATCAGTAAAACCGGCCTTCTCATAGATTCCCTTGCCATGCCTCGAGGCGTGGAGCCTGACTGATGCGTAATTCAAAGCCTTTGCTTCTTCTACTAGCAAATGGAGTAGATGCGAAGCAACTCCCCGCCTTCTATACGCGTCATCGGTATACATGTTTGTTATGTACGCAATTCGCCCAGAGGGATTGGAGAACGTTGATGGCAGTTGATAGAAGCAGATACCGGCTGTAGCTACAATTGCATTCTCTGCCAGTCCGATCCAGCAGACCAGTGATCCGTTCTCAAGACTTTCCGAGAAGTACTTTTCCAGATCCTTGTTGATATCGCGGATTTCTGGATATCCCTCATCGATCAGCTGCTTTATTCTAAGTCTGACGAGCTGATCGATATCGGCTTCCGATGCTTTCCTGTATTCCATTTGATGACTATGTTGCATTGTCCAATTCCCGCACCATTGGCTGGGTCATGAGCGCTGACCCTTCTCTCAAAGGCTCAACAGCACCTGATGGTAAAAAGCCCGAGGCCCGATACAACTGAACAGCAGCTCTGTTATTCGTAGTGACAGAAAGTGCTACCACTTCGCAATGCTCAGCTTCGGCCCAGATAATGACCCGGTCCAGCAAAGCCCTGCCAATCCCCTTTCCTCTTGCCTCTGGTGATACCCACATCTGAAATACATGGGCTACCTCTGGATCTGACAACCAGACCAACCCCGAGGCGAGACCGACCGCTGCACCATCAATCTCGGCGATGAGTGGCAGAGCGATATTGGCGCCAGACTCTGGATCAAGACGGGACAGCCAATCAGAGTCGGCGAAAGAATCCTCACGCTCATAGGTGGAGCCGAATGATTCCGGAGAATCCTTGAGTGAGCTCAATCGAATTGACCGGTAGAGCTCCCAATCTTCCGTTGATAACTCCCGTATTTTGAATTCGCTCACCTGGTTGCCTCCCAGACCAGATCCACATCGGACAAGTCCTGATACTTGAATCCGCAGGTCTCATGGCTGCTTCATGAAGACTTCGACGCCATCCGGTATCTGGTACCAGTCCTGTTTCTCGCTGACCCAGATGTGCATCGTCGGTTGGATGATGCTCGTATCGTCCAGATTGGCCGGCTTCAGTTTCAGCTTGTCGGGCACCTCGGGGTTATAGTGATACATCCTGTTTCCACACACGGTACAGAACTTTGCGGCACTGACATTTCCGCTATCCGCCACCCGGCTCCACTCCTGCATCTCGCCCTGAAACCGTACGCTATCCGCATCGACCATGGCCGTTATACTGAATGCGCTGGTGGACAGCTTCTGACACTCTTTGCAGTGGCAGGCTGCGACGAACAGCGGCGGCTCCAGCAGCTCGTACTGCACGTTGCCGCACTGGCAGGATCCGTGGATCGGGTATTTCGGGTTACTCAAAGTCGACTCCTTATCCCTGCGGGATGGTGTTCCTGATCATTCACGGCTACGCTCGGGTTGCGACGAATACCCCGCTGCCCAGCAACAGGACGCCGGAACCGGCTCGCAGGAAGCGCCCGCCACCTGCCGTCCCGATGGAACGCCGGGCCTGATGGGCCGCAAAGGCATAACCGAACATCACGCCACCGATAGCCACCGTCGCAATGGCATAGACAATCACCGCATCCTGCACGGTAACCTGCCGAAGATCCATGAATGCCGGGAAGAAGCTCAGATAGAACAGAATCGCCTTCGGGTTGCCCAATGTGGTTAGCAGACCGGCCGCGAAGCTTGCGGCACGACTCGGAGCCTTCATTGGCGAGACCTGCGCACGGCTGCCTTTCGAGAACAGCAGTGACAGGCCAAGCCAGACCAGGTACGCGGCACCGAGATACTTGAGTACGACAAACAGACCGCCCATCAACTCTGCCAGGGCCACCAGCCCCAGCAGGGCAAGGGTGATGAAGACAAAGTCCCCGGCGACCACCCCCGCAACCACCAGAAACCCGTGGCGCAGACCGGACGCCATTGTGCGCGCGACCACGGCGAATATCCCGGGCCCCGGAATCAGGGCCAGAACGGCCATTGCACCAAACAGTGCAAGAGAAGAAGTGAAATTCATGCGGGTTCCTTGCGAGTTCCCATTCTTGTTCAGTGGCGCCTTGCCGGTGACTGATATGGCCCCTTGTAACCGGATAGTTACGCCATGCCCTTGAAGCCGGGCAAGGATGCCACCCGGTCCAGCCATGCCAGAATAGCGGGATAGCCGTCCAATGCAAAGCCGCCCTCGTGAGCGACATGCGTGTTTGCATACAGCGCAGCTATTCGAATACCACGGGTTTCCGAGCCTGTCGGTTTACATGCAGGCTGAATATGTCAGGCCTGGAGTAATGCCCTGCCACGTCGAGGGCGCGTTTGGCACTGACCGCACTGGCTGAATCCACCTCGGCAAAAAGAATGCCCTTTTCCTCTCTCATCGGACCCGCCACGATTTTCCCTCCGGGAGCGATGACCACGGAGTCGCCGGCGTTGATCCAGTCTTCGGTATCCGGGTAGAGCGTTTCCTTGTCAGGGAAATCGGCCGGAATGTCGCTGCGTGTCAATGCCACGCCGCAGGACACGACCCAGCAGCGCCCCTCCCTGGCGATATGCTGCATGGAACCGGTCCATCCATCACCGCAGTCGTAGGTTGGCGCAATATAGAGTTCCACGCCCTGACCATAGAGTGCATATCGTGCCAGGGGCATGTAGTTTTCCCAGCACAGCAATGTCCCGACCCTTCCAACCGGCGTGTCGACGACGTTCAGCCCTCTACCATCGCCGAAACCCCAGACCATACGCTCCGGGTTGGTGGGCATCAGCTTGCGATGCCTGTTCAAAAGGCTGCCATCATTGTCAATGACAACCACAGTATTATAGAGGGTGGCCCGGCTCAGGTCATCGCCTCTTTCGTTCAGGCCGCAGACGACTGTGACGCCGTGTTCCCTTGCGGTTCTGCACAGAGGTTCCAGATCGCCGGCACTGATGCTTACCGAATTATCCAGCAGACGAGCATGCAACTCTTCATTACGCGACCAGTCGCCTCCCGGCCGAAGCCGCCATATCCAGGCGGGATATCCGGCGATGAAGGCCTCGGGGAAGACGACCAGCTTCGCTCCGCCTTTTGCGGATTTTTCGATCAATTCGATCGCCAGCTCAATCGTCTTTCCCCGATTGAGGAGCACCGGTGATTCCTGTACCACTGCGATTGTGTCCACGACTGTTCCTCTCTGGATGACAGAAAATCAACGCCGTGGATGACCGGCGCAGCGGAGTTCGTCGATCTTACCGGAATTGAGCCTTTTTTGGCATCAGGTACCACAGAACGATCGCCACCAGAAACAGGGCCGGCACATCACCGATGAGATCCACCCGGTCCGTTTCGTCAATGAGCGCCTGAACCAGCATGATTCCGCCATGGACGATACTGGACCAGACGGTACACCATATCAGACTCGCATTGGCCAACGGATCTTTGGCAGCGAGACCATCCGCCGGGAAGGCGCACCCATTCCGTTGCGGGTACTGCCGCGCTGGGACAACGGCCGCGACGTGGTGGTGGCCGGCGACGCAGCGGGCGTGGTCGCACCGGCCTCGGGGGAAGGCATCTACTATGCCATGGCCTGCGGTCGCCTGGTGGCCGACTCCGTAGCGGCATTCTGCGCCAGTGGCGCTCCGCGCGCAAACGTTTCATGAAGAAGCACGGCATGGTCTTCCGGGTACTGGGTATCATGCAGCGCTTCTGGTATGCCAGCGACAAGCGGCGCGAACGCTTCGTCACCATGTGCCGCGACCCGGACGTGCAGGAACTGAGCTGGCAGGCTTACATGCACAAGCGCCTGGTGCGAGGCGGGCATGCCACTGCGCGACTACCTGTTTCTGGCGCTGCCGGGCGCCTGCCTGATGCTTGCCGTGCGCAGCGCACTGACCGATGCGAACTGGAGTCATGTGGCTGCCTGGCTGCTGGCGGCACTGGTGACGCACTGGCTGGAACTGTGGCACCGCAGCCAGCAGAGGCGGCGGATGTCACAGCCACAACAGTAACCTGGAACCGGACCCTGCAGAATGAGTGAAATTGCCACACCGGCCACTGTTGTTTCCTTCGACAACGAACCGCTGATCCTGGTGGACGAAGACGACAACACCATCGACCACGATGACAAGTACCGCTGTCATGAAGGCACGGGGCTGTTGCACCGCGCCTTCTCTGTCTTCCTGTTCGATCGCGCGGGCCGGGTACTGTTGCAACAACGCTCCCGGTAAAAACCGCTGTGGCCCCTGTTCTGGTCCAACAGCTGCTGCAGCCACCCGCGCCGTGGCGAGACCATGGAGCAGGCCGTCGCCCGGCGGCTGGGCGAGGAACTGGGCCTGTGGCAAGTGAAGACCCGCTTCCACTTCAAGTTCCGCTATACCGCGCTCTACGGAACGGTGGGCTCGGAGAACGAGCTCTGCTCGGTGTTCAGCGGCATCACCGACCAGGCTCCGCAACACAACCGCCACGAGATCGAGTCCATGCGCTGGGTCTCCCCGAGGCGCTGGATGACGAGGTGATCCGCAGGCCCGAACGCTTCACACCCTGGTCCCTGATGGAATGGCGGCGCCTGCGCAAAGACCTCAATGCCCTGGTCTGACAGCGATCTGACTGCCACCGGGGGCCGACCCGATTCCGGGGTTTGTCTGCCTCTTCCCAGCGCCGTATGATGGAACGGTCATACAGTGGCGGTACCGCAGAATGGAACAGACTGAAGAACAACCACACGAAAAGCGGCCCTGGCTGCCATCAGACTGGCGTATACGCCTGGGACTGGTACTGACCCTGATCTGGTTTCTGTTCCTGGCGCTGTACGTGCAGCGCAATGTGGGCTGGTCGAACTTCCTGGCCCTGCCCATAGATCAGATGGGCTCGTTTCTGGAAGGTGCGTTTGCGTTCCTGGCCTTCCTCTGGCTGGTAATCGGCCTGTTCATCCAGCAGTCCGTACTGGCCGAAAATAACGAGGAATTGCGCCGCAACAACCTGAACTCCGAGAAGCAGACCCAGGCGATCGCCGCCACCGAACTCAATGCCCGTCAGGAGACCTTCTTCAAGATCTCCGAGGCCACCCGACGGCAACTGGGCGCGATCAGCGGCCTCCTGTTCATTTCCAGCCATGGGCCGGTCGGCAACCAAAGCTACTCGAACGAAGACCTGGCCGACCTGTGGCGGCAGTTTGCCAGTGGCGATTTCGAGGTGTTTTCGCGACTGTTCCTGACCCTGTCCGCGCGCGGCGAAGTTGATCTCGGCGACCTGCTGTATGGCACCGAAATCCGCCGCACGCATACCGACAACTTCCTGGTCGGCTTCGACCGGTTGATCAACCTGGCCAGGGGCTGCGACCGGGACAATATCATTCTGGACTCGTTGCTGTACTCGGCCCACGGGCTGCTCAACACCCGGATGCGGGAATTGCACCCCACGATCCGCTTTCCGGCGCTGAATGGCACGGATTCCTCACGCTATCTGGAGAAATTGATCAAGCAGCAGCCGGCCGGGAATTGATTCGCGGCTATTGGTTTGCTGCGTACGCTGCTCCCAGCTCCGTCGCGATTTCTGCAAGCCGTTTGTCACGTGTCCAGAGCTTACATTCCGGTGTCAGCAGCACCGACGCAAGCAAGTGCACATCAATGTACCCGATTCCACGCCCCATCAGGCGACGGCGTTCAATCAAGGAAAGTGCTTCTCCTTCCAGCGCCGTGGTTATCCCCGGCAAGTCCCTCCATAATTGCAATAATTCACGACGTGCCTGGAGATTTCCACAAGCCAGCTCTCCCAGCACGAACGGATGCATGACGACTTGCCAGGTATCCAGCAATTCAGCCAGTTCGGTCTCCGCTCTCCGTAGATGGTCTACCCAAACTGAGGTATCCACCAGAATCACGCCACATCCGTCCTGCGTCGCCGAATGCTATCCAGGTCCGGCTCACTCCCTCCAAGGCGGGCCAGTCGCCGCGCGCTCTCACGCTCGATCAATGCCCGTAAGCCCTCACGAACCAGCGCAGTCTTTTCGGTCATGCCGGTAATTCGCTGCGCCTCTTCGAGAAGTTCCTCGTCGAGATTCAGTGTGGTACGCATCACGCACCTCCGTAGTATGCATATTTCTGTCATCATATGATGCCCCCTCGATGCATGCAACATTCTTCAGGAAGAGTAATAGCATCCATCGCCAATCTTCGCGAAAATTGGTAAGCAAGATCGGGAGTGCATTGGCGTTATCATGCCAGCATGCTGTTTTCGAGACAGCAGAGGAATACCCACCATGAACCAGACAACAACTGGAACCATCGACGACCCACGCTGGCCAGCAGTGATAGCCCGCGACGCTGCGGCTGACGGCCAATTCGTCTATGCCGTGCTGACCACCGGCATCTACTGCCGTCCTTCCTGCCCATCCCGTCGCGCACGGCCGGAACATGTCTCCTTCCATGACTCTGCTGCCGATGCAGAACGGGCCGGCTACCGCGCCTGCCGGCGCTGTCGGCCCGATCAGCTTTCGCCGGCGCAGGAACGCGCCCGGATCATAGCAGCACTGTGCCGGCATATCGAAACGGCCGAAGAAACGCCCGGGCTGGAAGAACTGGCGGCACGAGCGGGCTGGAGCCCCTGGCATCTGCATCGCACGTTCAAGGCACACACGGGACTGACACCACATGCCTACGCCGCTGCGCGAAGGGCGCAACGTTTGCAGAAAGAACTGCCGGGCAGCGAGACTGTGACGCAGGCCATCCATGAAGCCGGCTACCGTTCCAGCGCACGCTTCTACTCGGAAGCGGAGCAAGTACTGGGTATGACACCGCAACGCTACCGGGCCGGTGGCCTCGCCCTTTCTCTCAGATCGAGAGGA
>JBNJGU010000121.1:0-8932 GCA_051747985.1 Pseudomonadota bacterium
GCGCTGCAAAATCATGATCGTGATGGTGGTGACCGATGCCGAGGCGCCCAAGCACCAGCGCCAGTCACAGATCCTGGTGCCGATGGACGCGCCCGGTGTAGAGGTGGTGCGGCCGATGTGCGTTTTCGGCCATGACGATGCGCCGCATGGGCACATGCACATCCGTTTCAACAACGTGCGGGTGCCCGAATCCAACATCATCCTGGGTCGTGGCCGTGGCTTCGAAATCTCCCAGGGGCGTCTCGGACCGGGTCGCATCCATCACTGCATGCGCTCCATCGGTGCCGCCGAAAAGGCGCTGGAGCTGATGTGTCAGCGTTCGCTGAGCCGCAAGGCCTTCGGCAGACCGCTGGCTGAACTGGGCGGTAACTACGATGTCATCGCCGACAGCCGTATCGAGATCGAGATGTGCCGCCTGCTGGTACTGAAAGCCGCTTATCTGATGGACTCCATCGGCAACAAGGCCGCCAGGGATGCGATCTCGCAGATCAAGGTGGCGGTGCCGAACATGGCGCTGCGGGTCATCGACCGGGCCATACAGATTCATGGCGCGGCCGGCGTATCGCAGGACTTCCCCCTGGCCGGTCTGTGGACCAGCCAGCGCACCCTGCGGCTGGCGGATGGTCCCGACGAGGTGCATCGTCGCGTGGTGGCCCGCAAGGAACTGGCGAAGTACGATCAGTAATCACGGAGTGGCGGAATGTGAAAATTGCCATCGTTGGCACTGGTGTTTCGGGACTCGTGGCGGCCTATCGGCTGCACCGGCACCACGACCTCACCGTATTCGAGGCATCCGATCGGCCGGGCGGGCATACCGCCACCATTGATGTCCGGCTCGAGGGGCAGAGTTTCCGGGTCGATACGGGGTTCATTGTCTACAACGACTGGACCTACCCGCAATTCATCCGCCTGATGGAGGAACTTGGCGTCGAATCGCGGCCCTCCGATATGAGTTTCGGAGTCAGCGACGTCGGCAGCGGGCTGGAGTATGCCGGCCGTCAGGGTGCCCGGGAACTTTTTGACGGCCTTTTCGCGCAGCGACACCGTCTGGCATCGATCCGTCATCTGGGTATGCTGGTCGACATCCTGCGCTTCAATCGGCTGGCCACGGCCGATGTGGTCCGTGACCGGCTGCCGGCTGACCTCACACTGAAGGAGTATGTCCAGCAGAAACGGTTGGGTCGCGCGTTTCGTGACTTTTATCTGGTGCCCATGACGTCGGCGATCTGGTCGACGTCCTTCGCGGACATGCTGGATTTCCCCGTGCGCTTCCTGTTGCCATTCCTGTACCACCACGGACTGTTGAATGCGGTCCGACGCCCACAATGGCGCACACTGGTGGGTGGCTCCGATCGTTACATCGAACCGATGACCGCCGGTTTCCGCGATCGGATCCGCCTGAACACGCCCGTGAGACAGGTAAGGCGGTTTGCCGACCATGCACTGATCCGCACGGATGCCGGTGAGCAGTCTTTCGATCAGGTTGTTCTTGCCTGTCACAGTGACCAGGCCCTTGAGCTGTTGGCGGATCCCGGGTCGGCCGAGCGTGAGATTCTTTCAGCGATCCAGTATCGTGACAACGATGTGGTGTTGCATACCGACATGAGCGTGATGCCCGCCAATCCGCGCGCGCATGCCAGCTGGAACTATGCCCTGACGGAGCAGCGTGACGGCCCACCACGGGTCACCTACGACATGAACCGGTTGATGGGGCTGGAAGGACCCAGGCGTTTTCTGGTGAGCCTGAATGACAGCGATCGGATCGATCCCGACAGGATACTGGGGCGCTACCAATACGCGCACCCGGTGTTCACGGTGGAGGCTGCCCTGGCGCAGCAACGCTGGCGGGAGATCAACGGTCAGCGTTGCACCTGGTACTGTGGCGCCTGGTGGGGCAAGGGCTTTCACGAGGACGGAGTGGCCAGCGCACAACGTGTCACTGACGCCCTGCTGGGCGGTCGACGTTCAGGTGCGCTCGCCAGACGCTGAGCCAGTGGGCCCTCTCAGGTGATATTCAGCGCGTCGTTGAAGCGGTCTGGCGTCTCGCCCGCCTCTTCTTCGCTCCTGTAGACCTCCCGCAGCGACAGCTCCCGGAGATCGAACAACATCAGGCGACCGGTATCCGGTTCACCCAGTGCGGCATGGCTCACCGTGGGCAGGACAGAGAACAGCAGGGCACTTCCGATCGGAGACCACTGCAGATGAGCGATACGGTGTCGGGTGGCATAGACCTGGAGCGGGTCCGTGCTGTCCAGGGTCGAGCCGATCATCAGGGTGGAACCCTCGTCGGTCCGACGGGTGAAAGCCATCAGTTCCCCGTCCGGTGAGATGGCTGCCGTATCGGCATCCTGCTCACTTCCCGTGGTTCTGGTGAGGGCAGGGAACAGAGAATGCGGTGATTCCTGGCGGACCGTGTCACCCCTGGGGGTTGTCGATGCGTCGGTTGCAGCCCTCCAGTCGGTGATCGGCGCGGCAGGGGCGGCGGGATCGGGGCCGGTCAGCAGGGCTGGTACCAGTGCCACCAGCAGAACCAGCGTCAGCGCGGTATTGGTGACCGCCAGTCCCGCCGTGTTGCGTCGAATCCATCGCCAGTGTCCGCCAGGCACCCGCTCCCGTGGTTCCACCTTGACGGTTTCTGCCTCGACGGGGGGCGAAGCCTCCGTGACCGGAGCCACCAGCTTGTAACCCCGTTTCGGGACGGTCTCGATATGGCAGCCAGTCTGTCCGTCCTCGAGAGATCGGCGCAGATCGGAAACAGCCCGCGTCAGGGAGTTCTCGTTGACGATGGTGTCCGGCCACAGCGAATCCATCAGTGTCTGACGGCCGACGACGTCGCCCGGGCGTGAGGCAAGCAGGCACAACAGTTTCATGAGTCGTGGCTCAAGCTGACGTTCCTCAGGGTCCCCCGAATCCTGGCTGATCAGGTTGTGGGGCGGGCGCACCAGCCAACGACCGACATGGAAGTCCTGCGCGCGCGCCGTCAATTCCGGTGCACCGGGTTCCGGATGATGGTTGTATTCGTGTGTACCTGTTGTCTTCATGTCGATGAATCCACTCTCCGGGAAACCTCATCCTGTCAGAGCATAGTATTGATGCACCAGTGACCGGTTTCAAGTGTTTCTGTCTCTTGGACGCCACCGAGCGCGGTTCAGTTCCCTGTTGACGATGAATCGATGGCCCACTTCACGATAACAGGACATTATCTTCACCTTTTCTTCAGGTTATCCAGTCCTGGCGGGCGCAGTATGCATCTCAGGATCAACTTCAATGAATGCAATCGAGGAGGTGACCATGAGCCTTTTCCCGATCGAGAAAGTCAGCCGTCTGCGGCGGATGGTGACAGTGCTGGCCCTGTGTTGTACGGCAATGGTGGCCGCGTTCACCCATGCCCAGAGCAGTTCCAATCCCGGTGGTCGGCCTTCACTGGCGCCGATGCTGGAAGACACCACTCCAGCGGTGGTCAATATTGCCGTGATCAGAGAGCAACGGGTCCCGGAGGCGATGCGATTCTTCAATGAGCGTGACCTGCGGCGGTTCTTCGAGGGGCGCCCTCCTGAGGACGATGACGAAGAGCCGCCGGTGCGGCGCTCCCGCGGCGCCGGCTCGGGTGTGATCATTGATGCCGAAAAAGGGTACATCATCACCAATCACCACGTGGTGAACGAGGCTGATACGGTCACGGTGGGCCTTCAGGACGGTCGCGAGCTCGAGGCGGAGCTGGTCGGCAGTGACGCGCGTACGGATATAGCGCTGCTGCAGGTCGAGGCCGACAATCTTACAGACCTGGAGTTCGCTGATATCAGCGACCTGCGGGTGGGCGACTACGTGGCCGCCATCGGCAACCCCTTCGGTATCGGCCAGACCGTCACCACCGGTATCGTCAGTGCCCTGGGCCGGGCCGGCATCAATCGGGAAAACTATGAGGACTTCATCCAGACCGACGCGGCCATCAATGTCGGCAACTCGGGAGGTGCGCTGGTCGACCTCAACGGGCAACTTATCGGGATCAACACGGCCATCATCTCGGGCAGCGGCTCCAGTGCCGGTGTCGGTTTCGCGGTACCGGTGGACATGGTGGAGACAGTGGTCCGACACCTCGAGCGCGACGGTGTTGTACAACGGGGACAGCTCGGTGTGTTGATCCGTGACTACACCCGTCAGATGGAAGAAACACTGGAACTGGGCACCGACGAGGGTGCGTTGATCACCCAGGTAATGGAAGACAGTGCGGCGGAGGAAGCCGGACTCGAGGTCTCCGATGTGGTCGTACGGATCAATGGGACGCCGGTGCAAAGCAGTCGTGATCTCCGCAATACCGTGGGACTGATGCGGGTCGGAGAGGATGCCGACCTCGTCGTCTATCGCGACGGTGAGCGCCTCGAGATCAGTGCGACCATCTTCGGGGTTGGTGACCTGGGGGCCGCCACCGCGGGGCAGGAGCCCGAGGGCGAACCCGAGCCCCGCGCGGCCCGCTTCCATGGCGCGCAACTGCAGGATGATGACAGCCAGGGAATCCGGGTGGCCGGCGTGCGGCAGAACAGCCGGGCCTGGGCCGGTGGTCTGCGAGCGGGTGATCTCATCGTGGCCGTCAACCGTAACCCGGTCAGTAATCTGCAAGAGTTCAATGAAGTGGTCGGTGACAACAGCGGGGTGTCCGCGTTGAGTGTGGTACGTGACGGACGCCGTCTGCTGATCGTTCTGCCATGATGTGTTTTTGATGGGCCTCCAAGCTGTGCCTGTTCCGCCGACCCGATCCGGGTCGGCTTTTTTTTGCGTGTCGATTGCTGTTGTCGACCGGCCCACCAGTAGTGGAGATTCAGCGAGTCTCTGAATGGCGCTTTGCAAATGTCTGATAGAATGCTATTTTTGGCAAGCACATGAAGTGAATTATCAGGTCGGCATCGGGACGGAGCAATGGACAAGGAATGAACTGGACACGCTATTTCGTGACTTTGACCAGTCTGGTGCTGGCGCTGGGAGTCGTCGTACTCTACCCCTTTGACGAGGATGCGGCCGGCAATGCCATGCCGGAGCCCGATCAGGCAACTGAAGAGGTGGATCCGCTCCAGGCCGGAGCCCCGCGGGCCAGCAATATTGCCGGGGACGGTCCACCCTCTGCTGCTGGTGCGGTCATGGTAGAGACCCGGGTGGCTCCCGATCCGGAGTTTCTGGAAGACTCGGAAGGCCTGGATTTCGCCTCTTACCGTAATTGGCTGCGCGGTGAGATGAATGAAGAGGAAATACCCGGGGTGGCCATGGCCATCGTCTCGTCCCGGGGTATCCTGGATCTGCGTACATGGGGTGTCCGCAGCGTGAAGACCCGGCAGCCCGTGGGGCCCGAGACGGTATTCCGTATAGCCTCGGTCTCCAAGACCTTTGCCGGTACCGTGGCTTCCCAGCTGGTGGCCGAGGATGGGCAGAGTTGGGATCAGCCCATCATGCAGATTCTGCCCCAGTACACCATCGGCACGAAGCCCAGCAGCCGCGACATCACACTGCGGCATGTAATGAGCCACTCCACGGGACTGATGCCGCATGCCTATTCCAACATGCTGGATGCCGGAGTGGCCTACGAGAGAATCCGCGAGAAATTCCACGAGATACCCACCGTGTGTCCGCCGGGGCGCTGTTACGGCTACCAGAATGTGGTGTTCTCGCTGATTGCCGATATCGTCGAGCAGCAGGCCCATACCAGCTATGAGGACTATGTGCGGCAACGTATTTTCCGCCCGCTTGGTATGACCGGGGCCTCAATGACGATGGAAGAATTCCAGGCTGATGATAATGCCAGTGCTCCGCATCGGTATGGCAGGGGCGGCTGGTATGAATCCACCATCAATCCGGCGTATTTCTCCGTGGGGCCGGCGTCCGGTATCAATGCCAGTGTCATGGATATGGTCCGCTGGACCCGGGCCAACCTGGGAGCCCATCCGGAGGTGCTGCCGACCGATCTGCTGGAAATGCAGCAGACACCGGTGGTGGAGACGCCTCATGGCAGCTACTTCAATCGCTGGCCCGGAGTGGAGAACGCCTGGTATGGCGTGGGCTGGCGTATTTTCGATTATGAAGGTGTGCGGGTGGTGCACCATGGCGGAGGCGTCCGCGGATTCCGCACCGAGATGGCGTTGTTGCCGGAGCTCGACATCGGTATTGTGGTCCTGTTCAATGCCGAGACCCGGGTTGCCAACGATGTGGTGCCCAACTTCATGGAGTCCGTGCTGAGCCAGCACACGCCCGCCCCCGAGACACTGGTACGGAGTGATTGATGACCGATACCCTGGCATTACTGTCATCCCACCGCAGTATCCGCAAGTTCACTGACCAGCCCATCAATGAAGATCTGTTTCGACGTATATTGTCGTCCGGACAGTGCGCGGCCACGTCCAGCTTCCTGCAGGGGGTGACGATCATGCGGGTACGGGATGTCGGTAAACGCGAGCAGATCGCGGAGCTGGCCGGTAATCAGGGCTATGTGGCGTCGGCAGCGGAATTTCTCGTGTTCTGCGCGGATCTGAACCGTCCCGGTCGTTACTGCCGGCGGTACGACAAGCCGTTTTCCGGGGACTTCACCGAGCACTTCATCATCGCCACGGTGGATGCAGCCCTGATGGCCCAGAATGTCGTGGTGGCGGCTGAATCCCGGGGGCTGGGGATCTGCTATATCGGTGGTATCCGCAACAACCCGAGGCAGATCAGCGATCTGCTGGAATTGCCCAAGGGGGTCTATCCGGTGTTCGGGCTGTGTCTGGGATACCCGGATCAGGATCCCGAGACCAAGCCGCGACTGCCGCTGGATGTCATCCTGAAGGAAGATACCTACGACGAGTCGGGCGAAGACGCCATGATCGACGCGTATGACGAGCGGGTGCGTGAATACTACCGGACCCGCACTGGCGGCGGGCACGGCATCAGCTGGAGTGAGCAGGTGTCGACACTGCTGTCCGAGAAATCAAGACCGCACATGCGCGAGTTTCTCGCCGAACAGGGCTTCACCATGAAGTGAAACGGTGGGAGCAGAGGATCAGACCACCCGCTCTTCCCGCAGTGATGCAATCTCCTCGTCGCTGTATCCCAGTTCCCGGAGGATTCCGTCGGTGTGTTCACCCAGAGTCGGCGCGCGGCCCCGGACGCCACCGGGTGTGGCGGACAGATGCACCGGTGTATCCATGACCGGTGCGGGCCGTTCCGCCCCGGGGTATTCCATGTTCCGGAACAGCTGACGGGCGGCCACGTGCGGATCGTCGAGCACCTGTTGGGGTGACAGCACCGGTCCCGCCGGAATCCGGGCTTCCTCCATGGCGGTCAACACTTCCTCCGAGCTGCGCTCCAGACACCATCGCGCCAGGCGCTCACTGATCAGCGCGCCATGGTCCCCCCGACTGATATCGTCCTTGAAGCGCGGGTCATCCAGCCATTCGGGCTCCCCCATCAGCCGGGCCCAACGCTCGAACAACGGTCCGCCCACGGACTGGATCAGGACCCAGCCGTCGCGTGTGCGGAAAGTGTCCGCCGGACCCGATGTCTGGGACCGGTTCAGCGTGGCCTCCCGATTGCGGTCGATCATGGCCTGCTCGATCAACGTGCCGTTCATCATGGTCAACGCGGTATTGAACAGTGAGCCTTCGACAATCTGTCCGCGTCCTGTCTTCTGGCGCTCCAGCAGCGCCGCCATGGTGCCGAAGGCACAGAGACTGGCGGTGCCGAAGTCCACGAAAGGGGCGTAGGACTTGACCGGCTGTTCGGGAGTGCCCGTCAGGTACATGGCACCGGACATGGCCTGGCCCAATCCGTCGAACCCGACGCGGTTGCTGTAGGGGCCACCGGTGCCGAATGCGGAGATCATGGTCAGGATGATATCCGGTTTTACCGCAGTCAGGCTTTCGTAGTCGAGTCCCATGGTTTTCAATGTGTCCGGCGGCAGGTTGGCCACCACCACATCCGCTGTGCTCACCAGGCGTCGCACGACATCGCGTCCGGCCGGTTTCATGGGATTCAGGGTCAGTCCTTTCTTGTTGCGCCCCATCTGCATGTACAGCGCACCATCGCCGCCCTCGGTGACCGGTGAGAGGTAACGGTCCTCGCTGCCCCGGACTTTCTCGATGCGGATCACTTCCGCGCCCATGTCACCCAGCAGGCCGGCGCAGAAAGGGCCGGCAATATAGCGCCCGAAATCAAGGACGCGGATGCCTTCCAGAACCTGGTTCACTGACTGTACCTCGCTGTTGGCCAAAAACGGGCATTCTAGCACAGTACCGTGAAGCTGCCGGGCATGGACTTGCCCGACGACTGCTATACAATGGGGCGTGAGCGTACACGCAATAGTCAACCGGGAGTTACTGCATGAGAATATACAGAACGCTGCATCCCCTGGCACTGCTGACAGCCGGAGTGCTGTCTCTGTCACTGGCCGTCCACGCCGCCGGAGCGGAACAGGAATATGAGCACCCCGGTTATGAGCAGGAACCGTCGCGAAGCCAGGGTGGCATCGGGAAATTCTATCTGGGTCGTGAGATTTCCCGCGTCATGGGACACCAGGCAGCCGGTTGGCTGGAGCGTCCGCAGCGCGAACGCGAAGAGCGGCCCGATCAGGTGGTGGAAAACATGGAGCTGGAGCCGGACGATGTGGTGGCCGATATCGGTGCGGGCACCGGATACTTCAGCTTCCGGATGGCCGAAAAAGTGCCGGAAGGCCGGGTACTGGCCGTGGATATCCAGCAGGAGATGCTGGATCTCATCGGTGAGCGGGCCGAAGATGATGGCGTGGACAACATTGAATTGATTCTGGGTGAGGTGGATGATCCGCGACTTCCCGAAAACTCGGTCGATGCAGTGTTGATGGTGGACGCCTATCACGAGTTCTCCCATCCCTGGGAGATGATGCATGGCATTGTGAATTCATTGAAGCCGGGAGGCCGGGTGGTGCTGCTCGAGT
>JBNJGU010000122.1:0-8912 GCA_051747985.1 Pseudomonadota bacterium
GGTTCCGCACACCGGCTTCACGCGTGTAATAGCGCACCAGATCGCGGATCACCTCGCGCCCGATGGTCAGCTCTTCGGCCTTCAGCCCGTTGGACTTGAGCTGCTTCGGCACCAGGTAACGCAGCGCGATGTTGATCTTCTCTTCCTCGGTGTAACCCGGCAGCCGGATGACCTCCATCCGATCCAGCAGCGGACCGGGGATATTCATCGTATTGGAGGTACAGACGAACATCACCTCGGACAGGTCGTAATCGACCTCCAGATAATGATCATTGAAGTTATGGTTCTGCTCGGGATCCAGTACCTCCAGCAACGCGGAGGCCGGGTCACCACGATGATCCATGCCCATCTTGTCGATCTCGTCGAGCAGGAACAGTGGATTTTTCACACCGATCTTGGCCAGCTTCTGGGTCACCTTGCCCGGCAGCGAACCGATATAGGTACGACGGTGGCCACGGATCTCGGCCTCGTCGCGCACCCCGCCCAACGCCATACGCACGAACTTGCGGTTGGTCGAACGGGCGATGGATTCACCCAGTGACGTCTTGCCCACGCCGGGAGGCCCGACCAGACACAGGATCGGTCCCTTCAGCTTGCGGACCCGCTTCTGTACGGCGAGATACTCGAGAATGCGCTCCTTGACCTCTTCCAGACCATAGTGGTCGGCGTCCAGGATATTCTCGGCCTTTGCCAGGTCCAGCGAAATCCGGCTGCGCTTCTTCCAGGGTACACTGACCATCCAGTCCAGGTAGGTGCGCACGACCGAAGCCTCTGATGACATTGGCGACATCATCTTGAGCTTGTTGAGCTCATTCAGCGCTTTTTCCTTCGCTTCCTTGCTCATACCGGCCTCTTCGATCCGGTTTTTCAGATCCTCGGCCTCGTTGGGCGCGTCATCAAGCTCACCCATTTCCTTCTGGATGGCCTTCATCTGCTCGTTCAGATAGTACTCGCGCTGGCTTTTCTCCATCTGCTTCTTGACGCGACCACGGATGCGCTTCTCGACCTGGAACAGGTCGATTTCCGCTTCGATCAGCCCCATCAGGTGTTCGATCCGCGGCTTCAGATTGACCAGTTCCAGCAGGTTCTGGCGCTCCTGCAGCTGCAGCGACATGTGCGAGGCGATGGTGTCGACCATACGGCCGGCTTCCTCGATGCCGGAAATGGAATTCATCACTTCCGGCGGGATCTTCTTGCTGAGCTGCACATACTGCTCGAACTGGGACAGCAGGGAACGTTGCAGCAGCGGCTGCTGTTTGTCGGAGAGAGGCTCCGGCGCCAGAGGCACCACCTGACACCGGAAATGATCCGCTTCGGCGTCCACGGACCGGATCCGGGCTCGTGAACCGCCCTCCACCAGCACCTTGACCGTTCCATCGGGCAGACGGATCAGCTGCAGGATGGTGGACACGGTACCGATCGTGAACAGGTCACGTGGACCGGGATCATCATCGGAGGCGTTCTTCTGCGCCACCAGCAGGACCTGCTTCTGATCCTGCATCGCCGCTTCCAGCGCCTTGATCGATCGGGGGCGCCCGACAAACAGTGGCTGTACAATATTCGGATAAACCACCACGTCCCGCAGTGGCAGTAATGGCAGAGCCGACTGCTGCAGGTCCTGTTCGTTCGTATCGGGTTGCTCGGGGGACTGGCCCATAGTCTGTATCCTGCCGGGTTGGAAATTTAGTGTAGTCTTTAATGTAGGGTCGCGGGCAGGTCTTTTCAAGCATCGGGAGGGATAATGCAGCGCGTCATGGCGGATCACACCACCATGACGCGGAAAAATTCACCCACCACGGATCGCGGGAGATCAGTCGTCGGTTGTGCCGCTGGAACTGGATTGCTGGTCGACGTTCTCGTACATCAGCATGGGTTCCGATTCACCATTG
Source organism: Pseudomonadota bacterium (assembly GCA_051747985.1). Taxonomy (GTDB): domain Bacteria; phylum Pseudomonadota; class Gammaproteobacteria; order Pseudomonadales; family Pseudohongiellaceae; genus PWQG01. Next base: position 1,890 of record JBNJGU010000122.1, read on the forward strand.
ATCACGGCCTCGTCGATCACCACCTTGCTGACATTCTCCAGCGACGGGATCCGGTACATGGTGTCCAACAGCACGGATTCCATGATCGAACGCAGACCACGCGCCCCGGTCTTGCGGGCCCGGCCTTTTTCCGCCACGGCGCGAAGCGCGTCGTCGCGGAACTGGATCTCCACGCCCTCCAGATCGAACAATTTCGTGTACTGCTTGACCAGCGAGTTCTTCGGCTCGCGGAGAATCCGTACCAGCGCTTCCAGGTCCAGCTCCTCCAGTGTGGCGATCATCGGCAGACGGCCCACGAACTCGGGAATCAGACCATACTTGACCAGATCCTCGGGCTCGACCTCGAAGAGAATCTCACCCAGTCCGCGACTGGTGTCCTTGCTGCGCACCTCAGCCCCGAATCCGATGCCCCCCTTCTCCGAGCGATCCCGGATGATCTTGTCCAGTCCGGCGAAGGCACCGCCGCAGATGAACAGGATGTTGGACGTGTCCACCTGCAAGAACTCCTGCTGGGGATGCTTGCGCCCGCCCTGCGGCGGTACCGATGCCACTGTGCCCTCGATCAGCTTCAGCAGGGCCTGTTGTACCCCTTCACCCGACACATCCCGGGTGATGGATGGGTTGTCGGACTTACGCGACACCTTGTCGATCTCGTCGATGTAGACGATGCCGATCTGGGCCTTGTCGACGTCATAATCGCACTTCTGCAACAGCTTCTGGATGATGTTCTCGACATCCTCGCCAACATAACCGGCTTCCGTGAGCGTGGTGGCGTCGGCAATCGTGAACGGCACATCCAGCAGCCGGGCCAGCGTTTCCGCCAACAGGGTCTTGCCGGTACCGGTGGGACCGATCATCAGGATATTGCTTTTGGCCAACTCCACCCCATCGGTGCCACGATCGTAGTTCAGGCGCTTGTAGTGGTTGTAGACCGCTACCGCGAGCACACGCTTGGCCGCCTCCTGGCCGATGACATATTCGTCCAGGGTCTCCTTGATTTCCTGCGGTGACGGCAGACGTTTTTCCTTCTCGCCGCTATCCTTCTCCTGGATCTCCTCGCGAATGATGTCGTTGCACAGATCGACGCATTCGTCACAGACAAACACGGAAGGACCGGCGATCAGCTTGCGCACCTCGTGCTGACTCTTCCCGCAGAAAGAGCAGTACAACAGCTTGCCGTTATCCTCACCGTCGTTGTAGCGATCATCAGACATGCATTTTCCTCGCGTTATGCAGCGGAACTGCGATGTTCCAGTACCTCGTCCACCAGACCATAGGTGACGGCCTCCCCGGCAGTAAGAAACCGGTCCCGTTCCGTATCTCTTTCAATGGTCTCAATGTCCTGCCCCGTATGCAACGCCATGATGCGGTTGAGCTGCTCCCGCATCTTCAGGATCTCGGTGGCCTGGATCTCGATGTCCGAAGCCTGACCCTGGGCGCCCCCACTGGGCTGATGGATCATGACCCGCGAGTGCGGCAGCGCGAAACGCTTGCCCTTCGCGCCGGCTGTCAGCAGCAACGCGCCCATGCTGGCTGCCTGGCCCACACACAGCGTGCTGACATCCGGCCTGATGAACTGCATGGTGTCGTAGATCGACATGCCGGCCGTCACCGAACCGCCCGGCGAGTTGATATACAGATGGATATCCTTGTCCGGATTTTCGGACTCCAGGAACAACAACTGTGCCACCACCAGGTTGGCGACATGATCATCCACCGGGCCCACCAGGAAAATCACATGTTCCTTCAGCAGCCGGGAGAAAATGTCGTAGGACCGCTCACCCCGCGAGGTCTGCTCGACCACCATCGGAATCAGCGCTGAATACATCGTGTTGTCACCGGTTTCCATAAAATCCGTCACTTGCCCTGGTTGATTGCCTGAATACACGTCGTTTCCGGATCAGCTGTCGGCATCCTTTTTCTTTGCGGCAGCTTTCTTCGGTGCGGTTTTCTTTGTGGCTGTCTTCTTTGCAGTGGTTTTCTTCGCAGCGGTTTTCTTGGCCGCGGTTTTCTTGGCGGCTGTCTTCTTCGGGGCTGCCTTTTCTTCATCCCCGTCATCAGACGACTTTGCGGAAGCCGACTTCTTCGCCGTCGATTTCTTTGCCGTGGACTTCTTTGCCGTGGACTTCTTTGTCGTGGCCTTTTTTCCCGCACTCTTCTTCGAGGACGACTTGTCCTTATCCTTTTGTACGTCCGTATCCGCCTCTTCGGATTGCGGATTGATCAACGCATCGTAGCTGACCTCTTTTTCCTTGACATCGGCCTGCTCCAGGATGACGTCAAAGACCTGATCCTCAAGCACCGCGGATTGCATGGCCTGCAACTGTTCCTGATTGCCATAGTACCAGTTGATGACCTGTTCCGGATCCTCATAGGTGGACGCGATGTCCTCGATGGCCTCGCGCACCCGGGCGGGATCGGCCTGCAACTGCTTCTGCTGGATGACTTCACCCAGAATCAGTCCCAGTGCCACACGCTTGTGCGCCTGATCCCGGAACAGCTCGTCCGGCAGCATGGACGGGTCCAGGTTCTGCGCGCCCTGACCGAATCGCTGCATGGCCTGTTGTCGCAGGGTGTCGATCTCGGCGGCCAGCAGTGATTCCGGCACGTCCACCGGATGGGCCTCGATCAGTTGGTCCATCATCTCGTTCTTGACCTGGTTGCGACTGGCCTTGCGCAACTCGCGCTCCATATTTTCGCGCACTTCGTTGCGGAAATTCTCCTCGCCACCTTCCTCGACCCCGAATACGGCAAAGAACTCATCGTTCAGTTCCGGCAGCACGGGCTCGGATACACTGTTGACCGTGACCCTGAACTGGACCGGCTTGCCCGCCAGTTCCTTGTTCTGGTAGTTCTCCGGGAAGGTCAGATCCAGGGTCACCTCGTCACCGGCCTTGGACTTGAGCAGGCCGTCCTCGAATCCCTCGATCATACGGCCGCTGCCCAGCTCCAGTGTGGTGCCCTCGGCACTGCCGCCGGCAAACTCCTCGCCGTCCATGGTTCCGACGAAATCGATGTTGAGCTGGTCGCCCTCGCGGGCCTGCCGCTTGACCTCAGTCCATGTGCGACGCTGCTTGCGCAGGGACTCGATCATCCTGTCGATGTCTTCTTCCGTGACTTCGGCCACCTTCTTCTCGACCTGCAGCGTGGAGAAATCACCCAGTTCGACCTCGGGATAGACCTCGAAGATCGCCACATATTCCAGGTCCTTTCCCTCCTCGGTGGTCCTGGGCTCGATTTTCGGCTGCCCGGCCGGCCGGATGTTTTCCTGCGAGATCGCCTGATAATAACTGCGGCTCATGACCTCACCCAGCACTTCCTGACGCACGCCCTTGCCAAAGCGCTTCCTGATCACTTTCAGAGGGATCCTGCCCTTGCGAAAACCGTTGATACGGACCGTTTTTGCCGCTTCCTGCAGGCGCGCATCGACGGCCTCATCAATCTCTGCAGCGGGCACGCCCACGGTCATTCGGCGTTCGAGTCCGGAAGTGGTTTCAATCGAGACTTGCATGAATCATCCTCTTCTGCCAGCACCCCATGAAGGGACTGGAAGCACTGTAATCGGGTTGTCAGGTATGCCCCACCACCCCATCCGGGACACGGTCGGGCGGGCCAGGAAATGTCCTCAATCCGGCAAAAATCGAAACTAATGCAACAATATCAGATGTTTAACGATTCTCACCTGTGTTTCAGAGAGCGCGATTGTCCCACAAGACCCGCATGGATTCAATAAATCCCCCTGCTAGGGGAACCTTTTGCTGTCGCTGGCGTCACAACCAGTACGGAGTGATTCGGAATAACACCAATAAAAACCCAGGGGCACGCCAATGAACGATCCAGTCCGCCACAGCGATGCGCAACCGGAGAGCCACACCAGAACCGATCGGCTGTTTCTCAAATCGGGTCTGTGGTATTTCCGGACCCGCGAAGGAGACCCGGTTGGCCCATTCCGTTACCGGGACGAAGCGGAGGCGATGATGGCCCGTTTTCTCCATCGTCTCCGGGAGGCAGAGCGGCGCCAGCGCGAGCGGACCCTCCGCCCCAAGCCAAAATTCCGGACCAGCGCCACACTCTGACCCGACACCGGACCATCATACGGCCGCTCAGGCCACCGCGGACACCGGCAACCGGATCGATCTCACGCCTCCCATTCGCGCCGTCGAAGGCAGTGTGTCACGCACGGAGAGCCGGCGCAGACGCTCGAACAACAGGTCCTGATGACGCAGCATGAAGAAATGTCCCGCCCCCCGGATACGGTGAACACGCCCTGTCCCGGGCAGGCGCGCGGCCAGCCATTGCCCGCCCGCATCGCTGACCACCCGGTCAACGCTGCCGTACCAGAACTCCACGGGAAGATCCAATGCGGCCGGATCAAGCGGCCATTGACGGGCGGAATCGGCCATTTCACGGGCAAAGCCACGGCCACCCTGACAGACAGCCTCTTCCAGCACCATGGTCAACCAGCGCCGGATCCGTGGATCCTTCAATACCCGGCGATCCGCCTCTCCGATCGTCCCCTCGAGCAACGCCAGGCGTCGTTGCGGACTCATGCACCGCACCGTCAGTCGGCCATGGCAATACAGAGCGGCACCCACCACTGCCAGTGCAACACGGCGACCGCGGGAGGAGCCGCCCGGTCCGGTTTCTCCCGCCAGCCACAGCGGCGGACAGGACATCGACAGACAGAACCGGGCGCGGGCCGGGTCGCGGGCCGCCTGCATCAGGGCATACGCCGCTCCTCCGCCCCAGGAAAGCAGGCCATACTGCTCCAGTGCCAGTGCATCGGCCACTCTGCCGGCATCGCTCCCGCCCCTGTCGAACGGCAGTGGGGGCTCACTGGCTCCCAATCCGGCACGATCCACCGCAATCAGACGGATGCCATGACGAAAAGCGGCCTCGTCCAGCACCGCGGCTTCCAGACGCGACCCTCCACACTGATGGCTGTACAACACAGGAAAACCGCCCGGCGCCCCGAATTCACAGCAGGCCACCTTGCGACTGTCCAGTGATAACATCCGCGGCAACCGCGCGTTGCGCAGGCTCTGTCTCAGGCTGCTACCGCCGGAGGCAGGCAAAACAGGTAACGTCGGTGTGTGGCTTCGATACATCCAGTCTGATTCCGGGGTGTCAACCAGCAGGTCAGTGCCCCAATAGTAAGTGGGAATATTTCCCACGTCAATGGCGGCGCGCACAAATATGCGGCGCATGCCTGTGGGAATCATTCCCACCACAATGCTATACTGTACTGATGATGCCCAAGCCCTCGTCCACAGCGGGACAGCCACCAGAGTTTCTGGTGCGTGCCATCCGCAAGCTGCTGCGCCCCCTGGTCAGGCTGATGCTGTCCTATCAGATCACCTATCCGATGCTGGTCAATCTGTTGAAATCACTCTATGTGGAAGTGGCGGATACGGAATTCGATGTGGACGGAAAACGTCAGACCGACAGCCGCATCCATCTGCTGACCGGCGTTCACCGCAAGGATGTGAAGCGACTGCGCGCCGAACTGGTCGAGCCCTCCCGCATGCCACCCAACCTGTCCACCGGGGCGCGACTGATCGCCCACTGGACCGGCTCAGACCGATTCCGTGACGCCACTGGCGCTCCCGCTGCGCTGCCGCTTCGCAATACCGATGACAATGACGACAGAGCCAGCTTCGAGGATCTGGTGGAGCAGGTCTGTCGGCGGGATATCCGGTCGCGTGTCATCCTGGATGACTGGCTGGAACAGGGGCTGGTTCATCTGGACGACCAACAGCGCGTGGTGCTGGACACGCTGGCCTTCATGCCCGAAGACGGTTTCGAGGAGAAAAGCTTTTTCTTCGGCAAGAACCTGCACGACCATCTCAGCGCCAGCACCCATAACCTGCTTGGCAACAGACCACGGCATTTCGACCGCAGTGTGTACTACGATCAGCTGTCGGCGGACTCAGCCGAGGAACTGCGCCTGCTGGCCGCCGACGTCGGCATGGAGGCCCTGCAGCGCATCAACCACCGCGCCCTGAACCTGCAGCAACGTGATCAGGATGATCGACGAAAAACACCGGATGAAGCGCCACGGTACCGTATGAATTTCGGCATTTTCCATTACAATACGGAATATAATGACGCGGCAGTCGACAGCCACCCTGCTGAGGCAGGTACCGACAAGAGTACTGACGACCATGCCTAGAGCGATACTCGCCATACGCCAATATCCAACCGCACTGTTGCTGGCTGCCATGCTGTTTGCGTTGACGCTGCTGCTGGCGGCTGGTTCGCTGGGATACATCGGTGGTGATGATGGTGGCAGTGGTCTGGGCGGGACCGGCCGCATTGGAGATTTCGAGGGCAGTGGCCTCGGAGGCACCGGCGCTCCCAGTCCTTTCTTTGGCGCCAGTGATGACACCATGGAGCGTGATGACAGCGCACCGGCCGTCAACGATCCGGAAGCACTGGACCGGGCCATGCGCCGAAGCGACCGCACGGATGGTCCGGCCGCGCTGGAAATCCGCGAACCGCTGCAGACCGCCGACCTGCTCGACGACAGCGAGTGGCGGGAACAGTTGCGCCGTACCCGCCAGGCTCTGCGCGACAATGCACTGCGGCATTTCGATCCGCCCGGAGAGGATCGCGTGATTGAACTGCGGATCACACTCGATAACCCCGTGGGCGACAACGGTCCCGATTTCGGCATTGAGCCCTACAGCCTGCCGGAGTCGGCGGCTGATGCCGACGCCCCGGTGGAAATCGCCGGAGAGCGCGAATCGCGGGAAGCGGCAGGCGATGATGACGGGACCGACCAACGGGTCAGCCCCGAGCGTATCCAGCGCCCCGAGCTGCCACCGCTGCAGCGAGTGCGCCCCGTGGAACGTGCCTCCATTCCGGTGCCAGGGCCGCGGCCGATGCGATTGTAGTCCATGGCCACCCGTGACCGGGTCAATGGCGCATCGCAGCTCACCACTGCCAGGACAGCTGCAGCCCGACCGACTCATCCGCGCTGTCGCGCGTGAATCCATGCGACAGGTAGCCCATCAGGGACCA
>JBNJGU010000123.1:0-8825 GCA_051747985.1 Pseudomonadota bacterium
CGCAGTCGGTGACCGCCTGACGGGACTTGCGCAGGATGTTGACCACATCAAAGGACGAGCAGCCGCCCACCCCCAGCAACATCATTTCCATGGGCCGGAAGCCGATGTTCCTGCCCCCGCTGGATTCCGGACCGTCCATGACAACGGCATGGCCGCTGCCCGATTCTCCCAGGAAACTGGCCTGGTCGAGCCAGCGTACTGTTGCTTTCATCAATCGGCTGCCTTATAAATGGGATGGATTACAGAGAGGTGAGAATACCATATCATCACCCGGAGCTCACTCGTCGCAATCACGGAGACCGCAACATGCCGCCCACGGCGCTCACTCCACACATCAGGGATCTGGACAACTTTCTCCGACATTGCCATCGGCGCCAGTACCCGAAGCAGACCACCATCATCTACGAAGGCGACAGCTGCTCCACCCTGTACTACATCATCGAAGGTTCGGTATCGGTGATCCTGGAGGACGACGAAGGCAAGGAGGTTGTGCTGGCCTATCTCAACCCTGGAGACTTCTTTGGCGAGATGGGACTGTTCGATCGCGCCTCTTCACGCAGCGCGTGGTGCCGCACCCGCACCGCCTGCGAGGTGGCCGAGATTTCCTACGACAAGTTCCGCCAGTACATCCACCAGCACCCGGAGATCATCTTCACCATCGGCCAGCAGATGGCCAGCCGGCTGCGCAAGACCACCCGCAAGGTGGGTGATCTGGCATTCTACGATGTGACCGGCCGCATTGCCCGCACGCTCATCGATCTGAGCAGTCAGCCCGATGCCATCACCCACCCGGACGGCATGCAGATCAAGATCACCCGCCAGGAAATCGGCCGGCTGGTGAACTGTTCGCGGGAAATGGCCGGACGGGTGCTGAAAACACTGGAGGAACAGGACCTGATCTCCGTGCACGGCAAGACCATCGTGGTGTTCGGCACCCGCTGACGGTAGTGGGCCATGCGGCCGCCTCCGGGCAGGCCGTCGGAATCATTCACCGGACGCCAGCAACATCAACCCGCGGTCGTTTTCATGGCGTTGCAGCAGCTGCTGCCTCTCCGCCTCCACCATGGACAGGCTGTCCCGCTGCTGAGCCTCGGTCAGCCCGGAATACTTCGACAGCCGCTCGGCCTTGCGGTACAGGGAGAACGCTTTCATGGTGTTGCCGGATTCCTGCGCGTTGCGCGCCATCAGCACATAGGAATTGACCCCGACCATGGCCACCAGGGCTTCCAGGGCATGCCGCGAGCGGATGGCGTCTTCCCGCGACAGCAGGCCCTGCCGCTGCTGCTGCAGGATCAGCTCCAGGGCACGGTGAAAGCGATGCCGGAGCGTACTCAGCTCCTGCTCCGAGCGCACGGCGGCCTGCTCCCGGGAACCGGCGTCGGCGCGTTTGCGAAGTGGTTTAGAGGCCTGTTCGACAGGGCCGTCCAGATCCCGCCGCCGCGGATCCAGACGCTGCATGCGCCGCAGATCATTCAACAGCGCCTGCTGCAGCACCTCCAGTATGTCCTCGCCGGCCCCGAGCTGCTGGAACATCTCCAGCATCGACTCCAGCTCCCCCCGGCGCCGCTCCAGCGCACCGAGCCGCTGCAGGGTGCGCAGGCGGTGCTCCTGCTGCTGTCCGGCAAACCGCGACAGCCACAGCGAGGACGGCAGCAATATCAGCAGGATCACGATCAGGGCGGGCAGACTCACCATCTCCGGCATCCAGGGTCAGCATCAGGGGCGCAAGGCGCATGAATACCCTATCGGCCGGCATGGCGATTATTTGATGAACTGGCGGGGGGCTGCCATGCTATGCGTCGAACAGCTCCCGGAAGCGCTGGCCGGGATCCGGTGCCCGCATCAGGGTCTCGCCGACCAGGAAGCCGTGGATGTCGGCAGACAGCATCCGCTCCACGTCCGCGCGTTCGTGAATGCCACTCTCCGTGACGATCAGGGTTCCTTCCGGCACACGTTGGGCCAGACGCAGGGTGGTGTCCAGCGAGGTACTGAAATCATGCAGATTGCGGTTGTTGATCCCGATCAGATCGAAACCGCTGTCCAGCGCCACGTCCATCTCCCGCTCGTCATGGACCTCCACCAGCACATCGACGCCGAGCTCGGCGGAGGCGGCCGCCAGTTCGCGCAGCTGCACCGGAGACAGGATGGCCACGATCAGCAGCAGGCAGTCGGCACCCATGGCCCCGGCTTCCGCCACCTGGTACGGGTCGATGATGAAGTCCTTGCGCAACACCGGCAGCGCACAGGCGTCCCGCGCCTGCTTCAGGTAGTCGGCACTGCCCTGGAAGAACGACTCGTCGGTCAGCACCGACAGACAGGTGGCACCCGCCCCGGCATACTGCCCGGCAATGGCGACGGGATCGAAATCCTCGCGGATCACACCCTGGCTGGGCGAGGCTTTCTTGATCTCGGCAATCACCGCGGGCCGACGTTGCGCCATCCGTTGCCGCAGCGCATCAATGAAGCCGCGCTGGTCCGTGCGCGTCAGAGCCCGATCGCACAGACCGGCCAGCGGTTCCGTCTTCCGGGCCGCGCTGATCTCCTCACGCTTGCGCTGCACGATCCGGTCCAGAATACTGCTTTCGCTCACACCGATCTCCTGTCGTCCGGACGGACTGTCATTCAGTCCGCGAATGTCTGTGTCAGTTTCGCCAGCGCCTGCAGTTTATCCAGCGCCTCGCCACTGTCCACGATACCACGCGCCCGCTCGATACCGGCCGCCATGTCATCGGCGATACCGGCCGCGTAGATGGCCGCGCCGGCATTGAGCGCCACAATATCCGCGGCCGCCGGGTTTTCTCCGGTCAGGGCCTTGCGGACCATTGCCAGGCTTTCCTGCGGCGAACCGATACGCAGGGCATCGATACTGTCCTGACGGTCGATACCGAAATCCTCCGGAGCGATGGTGTAATGCTCGATCCTGCCGTCCTTCAGTTCGCCGACGTGGGTATCGGCCGCAATGCTGATCTCGTCCAGTCCGTCTTCCGCCGCCACCACCAGCACATGCTGGCTGCCCAGCTCACGCAGCACCTTCAGGACGCGGTCGATCCAGTTGCGATCGAAGATGCCCATCAGCTGATTGGGCGCACCCGCCGGGTTGGTCAGCGGCCCCAGCAGGTTGAACACCGTACGCACCCCGATCTCCCGGCGCGGACCGATGACGTGCTTCATGGCACCGTGATGACCCGGCGCATACATGAAGCCGACCCCCAGGTCCGTGATGCACCGGGCCACCTGCTCCGGCGTGATCGCCAGGTTCACGCCCGCCGCCTCCAGCACATCCGCGCTGCCGCTTTTGCTGGTGGCCCCGCGATTACCGTGCTTGGCCACCCGGGCACCGGCACAGGCCGCCACCATGGCGCTGGCCGTGGAGATGTTGAACGACTCACTGCCGGTACCCCCGGTGCCACAGGTATCCACCAGATGCTCGGTGGAAGACAGCTGCACCGGCGTGGCCAGTTCCCGCATGGTGCGCGTGGCCCCGAGCAGTTCCTCCGCGGTCACCCCTTTCATCTGCAGGGCGACCAGGAAGGCTCCCACCTGGGCGTCGGTGCATTGCCCGGTCATGATCTCGTGAATCAGGGCCGCCGTGGTCTGCGTATCCAGATCCAGATTCAGTGACACATGACGTATTGCGGTCTTGATATCCATGTAGTGTACCCCACTGCTATCAGTACGATTCCAGGAAATTGCGCAGCAGGGCGTGGCCGTGCTCGCTGAGAATGGACTCCGGATGGAACTGCACCCCTTCCACCGCCAGTTCGCGATGGCGCACGCCCATGATCTCTTCCAGCCCGCCGTCGGGTTGTTGCGTCCACGCGGTCATCTCCAGACAGTCCGGCAGACTCCGTGATTCGATCACCAGTGAGTGGTAGCGCGTGGCCGTGAACGGATCGGGCAATCCGTGAAACACGCCACGATCATTGTGATACACACTCGACAGTTTGCCGTGCATGACCTGGCCGGCACGCACGATGCGCCCGCCAAAGGCCTGACCGATGGCCTGGTGCCCCAGACAGATGCCGAGCAGTGGCACGCGACCGGCGAAGTGCCGGATGGTCTCGATGGAGATGCCCGCCTCGTCCGGCGTGCACGGTCCCGGGGAAATCACGATCTTCTCCGGCGCCAGGGCCTCGATGTCGGCTACAGTGATGCTGTCGTTGCGCCGCACCTCCACCCGCGCGCCCAGCTCACCCAGGTACTGGACCACATTCCAGGTGAAGGAGTCATAGTTGTCGATCATCAGGATCATCTGCAGGTCATCCCCGTCTCGGTGAGGCTGCATTTTCGCCCAAATCGCCAGCGACTTAAACCTCCGGCTCACGCTCTGCCATGGTTTTCTTACGGAGCGGGCAGTACAATGGCCGCCTTCACTCCGAAGCACCGGTCATCCATGACGGCATATCCATCCAGCCGGCGGACACTTCCGCGTGGCACCATACTGCTGTTGGCCGCCACCTCCGCGCTGGGCCCGGTGGCGATGCAGATTCTGCTGCCCGCCATTCCGATCCTGCGCGAGCAGTTCGGCGTCGACACCGGCACCGCCCAGCTGACCCTGAGCCTGTCGATGATCTCCATCGCCATCGCCCAGTTGTTCTACGGGCCGCTGTCGGACCGCTTCGGCCGCAAGCCGGTGATCCAGTGCGGCATTCTGTTGACCCTGGTGGGCTCGGTGTTGTGCATCCTGGCCCCGACCATCGAGACCCTGATCGCCGGCCGCATCGTGCAGGCGGCCGGCGGCGCCGTGGGCCTGGTGGTGGCCCGCGCCATTGTGCGGGATGCCTATCCGGCGGAAGAGGCCGCCAGCATGATCGCCACACTGGTCATGTTCATGGTGGTCATGCCCATGCTGTCACCCGCCGTGGGCGGCGAGCTGCTGGTGCGCTTCGACTGGCATTCGGTGTTCTGGCTGGTGGGCGGCTTCTGTCTGCTGTTGCTGGTGCTGCTGCATTTCCGGTTGCCGGAGACACTGGGCGAGCGCACGCCCCTGCACGGGATTGTCAGCCTGTTCCGGGGTTTCGCCGTGCTGTTGCGTTCCGCCGTGTTCCGCGGTTACGCCTTCAGCCTGGCCTTCATATCGGTGATGTTCTTCAGCTTCATCGCCGCCGTGCCCGAGATCATGATCACGGTGCTGGGGCGACCACCGGACGAGTACGGGTATTATTTCATCATGGTGCCGGCCAGCTTCATCCTGGGCAACAATACCGCCCGGCTCATCAGCCGGCGCATGGGCGCCCACCGCATGACCGAGCTGGGCAGCCTCCTGGCCATTGCCGGCATCTCGCTGGCGCTCGCGCTGCAGCTGCTGGGACCGATGCACCCACTGTCATTGTTCATGCCCATTGCCCTGACCACCTTCGGCAATGGCCTGTCCATGCCCAATGCCCAGGCCGCGGCCATCAACCAGTTCCCGGACCGGGCCGGCGCCGCCTCGGGGCTGACCGGATTCCTGCAGATGGGATTCGCGGCCGTGGCCGCCCAGCTGGTGGCACTGATCTTCAACGGCACCGCCTACCCCATGCTGCTGCTGATGCTGACGGCCGCCATCCTGTCCTTCCTGGGCTTCCGTTCCAGTCGCCAGTGAGCCACTAGCGATCCCAGTAGCGACGCATTTCCACGAACAGGTAGGAGGCGGTCCAGGTGATCAGCACGAAACCGGTCAGCGCCTCGAGCCCGGCCAGGTAGCGTACCGGACCCATCGGCTGGATGTCGCCATAGCCCAGTGTCGTATAGGTACTGAGCGAGAAATACAGGCTGTCCGCGTACGTCCCGGAGTAGGCACCCTGCAGCTCTCCCCAGCCGGGCGTGCTGGACATGGAGTAATAGGCTGCCGCGAACAGTCCGGCCTCGACCACATGGGCCATGATCGCCCCGACCACCCCGATCAGGATTTTCAGCGGGCCAGCGACCCGCAGCGCCGGCATCAGCAGACTCAACCCCATCAGGCTCAGGTAGTGCAGCAGCACCGAGGCCAGAACGATCGACATGGTCACCAGGATCAGCAGCATCTGTCACACTCTCTTCATGCACGGGATTCACTATTGAGCCTTTGACAGACTCCAGTGTAAAGTCCCGTTTCAGTTTCAGCGCAGGGAAGACCCATGACGACATTGAGTCAGCGGCAGATCGAGACCTTCCACGAGAAGGGGTACGTGGTGGTGGATTTCGGACTGGACCACGATGCGCTGGACCATATCATCGACACCCTGGATCCCCTGTACGATCCGCAATTCCTTCAGGACCGCAGCCGGCCGGCCCGTATCCAGGATGCCTGGAAAACCGTGCCCGAAGTGCGCCGACTGGCCGTCAGCCCGGATATCCGACGGGCACTGGAAACCCTGTATGGCCGCCGGGCCCTGCCGTTCCAGACCCTGAATTTTCCCGCCGGTACCGCCCAGTCTCCGCATTCGGACACCATCCATTTCAACTCGGACCCCGAGGGCTTCATGGCCGGTGTCTGGATCGCGCTGGAGGACATCGATGAGCGCTGCGGCCCGCTGGTCTATTACCCGGGCAGCCACAAACTGCCGGTGATGAGCATGCAGGACCTGGGCCTGGAGCCGGGGGAGGCACGATACCCGGCCTACGAGCAGGCCATCCGTGACCTCATCGAGCGCGAAGGCCTGCAGCCGGAGTACGGCACGCTGCGCAAGGGCGAGGCACTGATCTGGCACGCCAACCTGCTGCACGGTGGCGCCCCCCGGCAGGATCCATTGGCCACCCGGCATTCCCAGGTCACTCACTACTACTTCGAGGGCTGCCGGTATTACACCCCCATGCTCAGCACCCCGGAAAAGTGGGCCTGGCGCGATCCGGAGTGGATCCCCCTCACCAGAGGCAGCCTCTGGTGGCAGGCGATCAGGAAGCGCCTGCCGCGCCGGCACTGATCGACACGGGCGGTGGCGACGTACCCCCGGGCATATCACCGACAGGAGGAAGCCATCATCGATCCCGTGATTCTCTGGTTCCGGCGCGACCTGCGACTGGCCGACAACCCCGCTCTGCGACAGGCGGCGACACTGGGCCGGGTGCTGCCGGTGTTCATCCTGGACACCCGGCACGGCGATGGCATGCGCACCGGCGCGGCCAGCCGCTGGTGGCTGCACCACTCCCTGCTCGCGCTCGACCGGCAACTGGAAGGCCAACTGCGGGTCGTGGCCGGCGATCCCCTGGAGCTGCTGCCCGGCCTGGCCCGGCGGACCGGCGCCCGTGCCGTGTGCTGGAATCGCTGCTACGAACCCTGGCAGACCGCCCGCGACCGGCAACTGAAAACGGACCTGCGGGCACTGGATATCGAAGTGCACAGCCACAATGGCTCGCTGCTGTGGGAACCCTGGGAGGTGCACAAGGACGATGGCGACCCCTACCGCGTCTTCACTCCCTATTACCGCCGCGGCTGCCTGGGACGTCCGGCACCTCGACAGCCGCTACCCACGCCGGACACGCTGGAGGTTCTGCCACCGGCCTCCGATGAACCATGCGGAGCCGGCGCCATCGAGGCTCTGGACCTGCTGTCGGAACACCCATGGCACGAGAAACTGAAACCGCACTGGCACATCGGCGAACAGCACTCGCGGCAACAGCTGGATGCGTTCCTCGCCCAGGGTCTGGATGATTACCGCGAGGGACGGGATTATCCGGCCCGCCCCAACACCTCGCGATTGTCCGCCGCGCTGCACTTCGGCGAGCTGTCACCCCAACAGGTCTGGCACGCGTCCAGCGAGGAAGGGCTGACCCGGGGGCTGGAGAAGGACCTGGCGCACTTCCACTCGGAACTGGCATGGCGGGAATTTTCGTATTATCAGCTCTATCACAACCCGTCCCTGCCGGCGGCCAACCTGCAGCTGAAGTTCGATCAGTTCCCCTGGCAGGACCGACCGGATCTGCGCCACGCCTGGCAACGGGGCCAGACCGGGATTCCCATGGTCGACGCCGGCATGCGGCAACTGTGGCAGACCGGGTATCTGCACAATCGGGTGCGGATGGTGGTGGCCTCGTTCCTGACCAAGAACCTGATGCAGCACTGGCAGCACGGCGAGCGCTGGTTCCGGGACACGCTGGTGGATGCCGATCTGGCCAGCAACTGCGCGGGCTGGCAGTGGGTGGCCGGCTGTGGACTGGATGCCGCCCCCTATTTCCGCATTTTCAATCCGGTGACGCAGGGACGACGTTTCGACCCGGACGGAGCATACATCCGCCACTACGTGCCGGAACTGGCGAAGCTGCCGGACCGCCACCTGCACGCCCCGGCGGAGGCGCCGGCCGACGTGCTGGAGGCATGTGGCATCCGGCTCGGGCGGGATTACCCGGAACCGATCGTGGATCTGAAACAGAGCCGGGCCGCCGCGCTGGACGCCTTCAAAAGCCTCTCGGGCTGAGCGCCGGACCGCTCACAGTTCGAGTCCGTTCTGCGCCAGGGCCACGGCCCGGAAGATGGCCCGCGCCTTGTTCATGGTCTCCTTCCATTCCATCTCCGGCACGGAATCGGCGACCACGCCGGCGCCGGCCTGCACGTTCAGCGTGCCGTCCTTGATCACCGCCGTGCGGATGGCGATGGCCATGTCCATGTTGCCGTTCCAGCCCAGGTACCCCATGGCGCCGCCATAGATGCCCCGCTTGACCGGCTCCAGTTCATCGATGATCTCCATGGCCCGCACCTTGGGCGCGCCGCTGAGCGTACCCACCGGCAGTGTCGCCTTCAGGACATCCAGCGACGTGCGATCGTCGGCCATCTCGGCCTCGACGATGGAGGCGATGTGCATGACATGGGAGTAACGCTCCACGAACATCCGCCGGGGCACCGTCACGCTGCCGGTTTTTGCCAC
>JBNJGU010000124.1:0-8752 GCA_051747985.1 Pseudomonadota bacterium
CGATCCGCGCAATGCCATCATCAAGCAGTGGTCGAAGCGGCTGTCCGAACATGTGGGCGATACGGAGCTTTATCCAGTGTCAGAGCGTTGCGAGGAAGTCATGTGGCGCGAAAAACGACTGTTCTGCAATGCGGACTTCTTTCACGCCTCGGCCTATCACTTCATGGACATCCCCACCGGACTGTTCACGCCCATCTTCGTGATGTCACGGGTCACCGGCTGGGCGGCACACGTCAAGGAACAACGTGCCAACAACCGGATCATACGTCCGAGTGCCGACTACGTGGGTCCCGAAAAATCAGAATGGAAGGACATCGACGAACGCTGATGGCAACCGGCGCGGATCATGATCAGCAGGTCCGCAAAAAATGGAGGGTGATGACGCCAGCGGACACCCCGCTTTTGTCACCACCCTCCAGATCGCCGGAGCCGGTCGCAGGAAGCGCAGATAGGGCGCCGGCTCCGGCTGCCCACCTTCCCTGAAGGGCTTTACCGCACAGTTCCGTGTGCGCAACAAGGTTATAGGCGGGGATCCGACACCGCGCCAGTAATCCAGCGACGAATTGCCGCTGAGACACGATCAATTGAGGAGAATGCAACGATGTCAGCCAATGTAGAAATCAATCAGCGCCCGGCACCCGATCAGGAGCTGGTGGATATCGCCCGTTACGTGACCGACTACCGGGTCGATTCCCGGGAGGCCTACGACACGGCCCGCAACTGCCTGATGGACACCATCGGCTGCGGCCTGCTGGCGCTGCGCTTCCCCGAGTGTACCAAGCTTCTGGGGCCACTGGTTGAAGGCACCGTCGTTCCCAACGGAGCACGGGTGCCGGGAACACAGCTGCGTCTTGATCCCGTGAAAGCGGCCTGGGACATCGGCTGCATCATCCGTTGGCTGGACTACAACGACACCTGGCTGGCGGCTGAATGGGGACATCCTTCCGACAATCTCGGTGGCATCCTCGCGGTAGCGGACCACCTGTCGCAGCGCAACATCGCTGCCGGCCGGAAGCCGCTGCTCATGCATGATGTACTGACAGCCATGATCAAGGCGCATGAGATACAGGGCATACTGGCATTGGAAAACAGCTTCAACCGCGTCGGTCTGTGTCACGTATTGCTGGTCCGGGTGGCCTCCTCCGCCGTGGTCACGCACATGATGGGTGGCTCGCAGGACCAGGTGATCGATGCCCTGTCCCAGGCCTGGCTCGATGGATCCAGTCTGCGTACCTACCGCCATTCCCCCAACGCCGGTCCACGCAAGTCCTGGGCAGCCGGCGATGCCACCTCGCGCGCCGTCCGCCTGGCCGGCCTGACCTTGCGTGGAGAGATCGGCTACCCCGGCGTCCTGACCGCGCCCACCTGGGGTTTCTACGATGTGCACTTCAAGGGCAACCGTTTCAGTTTCCCGCGAGATTACGGCAGTTACGTGATGGAGAATATATTGTTCAAGATCTCCTTCCCGGCCGAGTTCCACTCCCAGACCGCCGCGGAAGCTGCCGTGCGCCTGCATCCGGAAGTGAAGCATCGACTGAACGAGATCGAACGCATCGAGATCACCACCCACGAGTCCGCCATCCGGATCATCAGCAAATCCGGGCCGCTCAACAATCCAGCCGACCGCGATCACTGCCTGCAGTACATGACCGCGGTCCCACTGATCTTCGGCAACCTGGTGGCCGAACACTACGAGGACGAATTCCACGCCTCCCATCCGATCATCGATGAACTGCGCGAGAAGATGGTCATCGAGGAGGACCCTCGCTATACCCGTGAATACATGGAAGCCGACAAACGTTCCATCGCCAACGCCCTGCAGATATTTTTCCGCGACGGCACGCACACCGAGAAAGTCGAGATCGAGTACCCGGTCGGACACCGCCGCCGACGCAAGGAAGGCATCCCCCTGCTGGAAGACAAGTTCCGCAACAACCTGGCCACCCGCTTCCCGGCCCGGCGCGTCGAGGAGATTTTTGCCTTGTGCAAGGACCAGAAGCGACTGGAAGCCATGCCGGTCAACGAGTTCATGGACCTGCTCGTCATCTAGTGGGCCATTGCCCGGGCCCGAAAACCGGACTCCCAAGCGCTCGCCGAGGGACCGGCTCGCGGAGTTGTCCGTGTCTATCCGGTTTTCGGGCCCGGGCAATACATGGCCTGATTGATCCCGTGGTGCGACCGGCTGCCAGCCCCGCCGTCCAGGCCCGGTGCCATCTCCAAGCTCAGGATCAGATTCCTGTTGGAGTTGGACTTGAAATGTTATGGAATGGCCTTATCAAAGGAAGTGAGGAAGCGCTCGATGGAGGCTTCCGGAGACCTGGCCCGGTCAGAGATATTGAGGGGCCGACTGTCGAGACTTATTGCTCATGAGGAGGATAAGGCCATGAGAACACTGGACTTTGCACCATTATACCGTTCTACCATCGGATTCGATCATCTGGGATCATTGCTTGATGCGGTCACCCGGCATGAACAGAATCAGCCCGGGTACCCCCCGTACAACATCGAAAGGCTGGACCAGGATGAGTACCGTATCACCATGGCGGTCGCCGGTTTCATGCCCGACGAACTGGACATACAGACAGAAAAGCAGACGCTGACGATCCGGGGACGAAAGTCCGAGGACGACAGCAACGAACGCACCTATCTGCATCAGGGCATTGCTGCGCGCAACTTCGAGCGCGTATTCCAGCTCGCCGATCATGTGAAGGTCCGCTCGGCCAATCTGGAAAACGGGCTTTTGCACGTGGATATGGAACGAGAGATTCCCGAGGCCATGAAGCCGCGGCAGATTCCTATCGGCGTCAAGAACAGCCATCTGCTGGACGCTTCTCCGCAAAAGGAAAATGCCACCGACATTGACAGCGCAACGCAGAAAGCCATGGCGTAAGGCGGGGTACGGACCGCAACGCTGAATGAATACAGAAAGGGGTTCCGGCGCTGAAGCCGGCGCCCCTTTCTCGTTCCCTGGCCCGTTGTTGTCCTGGTGGGCCATGACAAGAAGCTTCATTGGCGGATCGAGTGCTTGCTGCTGGTCACGTGTCCGGGGTCATTTGCTATCGAATGTGAACACACCATCCCACGAGTCCGGTGCCCATTCCAGCAGCCGCTCGATGCGCTCGATGTAGATGCGATGCAGCTCCCGGGGATGGTCTGCCTCCAGGTCCCGGAGCACAGCAAGTGCCTCTTTCCATTGTCTGTCCTGGTACAGCGAGAATGCCCTGCTGAACTGCTCCGCGGCATGAAGTCGACCGGGATCCACTTCATGCCGACGGCCCATCAGCTCAAATAGCGCCACCGCCTGCTCGCGCCCCTTCACCCGGACACGATCCAGAGGTGACCACAGCCATTGATCCGACGCGTGTCGGCGCGTCGCTTCACTGATGATGTGCCCGACCTGATAGTGACGGCACAGTGATTCCAGTCGCGACGCCAGATTGACCGGATCTCCGATCACGGTATAGTTCATCCGGCTGTCCGAGCCGATATTGCCCGCCACCACCGTGCCGGTGTGCAGACCGATGCCCACTCTCAGCGGCGGTATGTCCTGGCGAAGGCGTAATGCCCGCATGGCCCTTTCCACATCAAGCACGGTGGCGAGGGCATTTCCCACGTCATCATCGCTCTGCAAAGGGGCACCGAACAGGGCCATGACGGCATCTCCCGTGTATTTGTCGACAATGCCGTGGTTCGCCTCGATGGCCCGGGTCAATTCGCCCAGATACGTGTTCAGGATACTCAGGACCCTGGCCGGCCGATGCCGCTCGGATAGTTCAGTAAAGCCCTGTATGTCCATGAACATCACGCTGACCCGCTTTTCCTCGCCTCCCAGTTCAATGCGCCGGCTCAGCAGTTCATCGGCGACATCACTCGATACGACCTTTCCCAGCAGATCCCGGACCTGCTCTTTCTCAGCCAGACCGGCAGCCATACTGTCCACTGAAGCCGCCAGGCCGGCAATCTCGTCCCGCCCCGTCAGCGTGCGTTTCTCTTCTTCCGTGACGGAGCGGTAGTCACCGCGATCGATCCGCCGCACTCGACGGGCCAGAGCGATCACTGGGCGGGTGACACCGCGCGAGACGAGTACGGCTCCGATGAGGGACAGAGCGATCACCAACAGATAGAACTGCAGGAGACGGGCACGAAGGGCCTGCAGGTTCTCTTCATTCTCACGATAGGAACGCTGGATGGCCGCCACGAATTCGACCGGATCTCCGGCCTCACCATACAGGGATCGGACAATCGTGCCGTATTCCGTGCCCTGTAACGTGATACGTTGTGTCCGGGCGTAATGCGCCGCATCCAGCTGCTCCACCAGTTGCCCGCGCGCGCGATCCGGCAGTGTCGACGCCACCGGGGTGACAAGCGGCACATCCCCCGATCGTTCGCGTTGATAGCGTAGTATGGTGATGTCGGAAACCACACTCTGCTTGATGGTTTCCACGAAGGCCTCATCCAGCTCAAAGCCCGCATATACCCAGGCTACCGGTGTGGGCAGAAACAGTGGCACCACAGTCACCAGATACGGTGATTCTCCGATGATCAGTATCCCCTCCGCCTGCCCCTGATTGCTCCGGGCCTCCCGGGCCAGCGCCTCCCATTCGTCCTGTAGCTCCGTCATACCCTGTCGGGCCGTATCCGCGATGACGGCCCCGTCCAGGTCCGCCACCAGCAGCACATCAGAGGCACCCTGCGTTCTCGACAGCAGGTTGCGAGCGGCGTCCAGCACAGTGGCCGAATCGGCGGCACCAAATGCGTTGCGAAAGCCCCAGTCCCGGGTAAGGGTGGATGCGATCGTAAGCTGGGTGTTCTGGTGTTCCCGCAGACTGAAATCGAAAACATCCGCACCCAGACGAAGGTAGCTGCCGATGGTATCGGACGTGTATCGCGTGGTCTGATAACTGACGTAGGCATAGATCGCCACCAGCACCGGAAGCAACAGGACCAGTACGAAGGCCAGCAGACGTGTTCTGAAGCTCTTGAAAAGACTCATTGACCCCTTGATTCCGCGGCCGTGCTGATTGTTCCTCCGGAGGAACAGAACGGGAGTCCAGTATAGCAGTTGATCAGGCCGCGTCGCGCTGGCAAACTGCAACGATCGACGACAGGCATACAATATGAAGTCATTTCAACACCTCCTTCTCGTGGCGGGCCTGCTATCCGTTCATGCCGCCCACACAGCGGAACTGAAGTTGGGCCTCATCGATCAGCACGGCGATCCTGTCGCGAACGCGGTCGTGGAAGTGCGGGATCAGCCGGTCCGTACCGTTTACGGGAACATGGCGATGATCGATCAGATCGATCGCCGTTTCGTGCCCATGGTGATCGCCGTCCATCCCGGACAGTGGGTGGAATTCCCTAACAGTGACAACGTACGCCATCACGTTTACTCCTTTTCCCCTATCCGACAGTTCTCCACGCGCCTGTATGCCAACGAGCCGGTGGATCCGATTCAGTTCAACCGGCCCGGCATCGCCACCCTGGGTTGCAACATACACGACAGCATGGTGGCCTATGTGTATGTGTCCGAATGGCAACATGTGGCGGTTTCCGACGAACAGGGACAACTGCGACTGAGCGGGCTCCCGGATGCGCCGGAGACCCTGCATGTCTGGCATCCATGGCTGGACGCCCCTGACCATCGGCTACAGATCGATCTGGAAAGAGAGCATACCGGGGATCAACGACACATCATCACGCTGGATATCGTCCCGCCGGAACAGAACTTCGGATTCGGCG
Organism: Pseudomonadota bacterium; assembly: GCA_051747985.1. Classification (GTDB taxonomy): domain Bacteria; phylum Pseudomonadota; class Gammaproteobacteria; order Pseudomonadales; family Pseudohongiellaceae; genus PWQG01. Next base: position 5,740 of record JBNJGU010000124.1, read on the forward strand.
CTCTGACCGGAGAGGACTCATGAACGAGCGGTGTGTGGTCAATGCCCGCGCACTGGTGATCGCAGCCGTCTTCCTGACACTGTCGACTTTGGGCCATACCAGTGACGGGCGGTTGAAGGGCACTGGCGGAGTCAGCTCGATCAACGGGACCGCCGGGGGCGGCCTTACCGGATGGGCGACGCTGGGCAGTCTGGCGGACCGTGGGCAGATCGGGGGTACGGCCTTTGTGAGCCGTGCCGACGTCGATGATTTCCGACTCGACGTGGCGGGCGCCTCGCTAACGATGTCAAACCGGCTGGAATTGGGCCTGGCGCGCCAGCGCTTCACCATCAACCCCGGAGGTGGCGTGATCGAGCAGGATCGTTTTACCGGAAAGCTGCGCGTCGCGGGCGACCTGCTCTACGGCAACACGCCACAACTGTCCTTCGCGGTGGAGCATGGTCGTCTCCGCGACGAGGAAACAGCGCTTGCGGTGGGCGCCACCGACACCAGTGGCACCGACTATGTGCTCAGCGCGGCCCGTGCCTGGATCGATGGCCTGCTCCATCGCGTCACATTACTGAATGTCGGCGTGCGTCGCTCCCGGGCCAATCAATACGGTATCCTGGGCCATGGCGGAGATGACGCTGATCGCCGCTGGCATGCGGAGGTGGCACTGGCCCTGTTCCCGACACGCAATATCGCGATCGGTGCTGAATACCGCCAGAAGCCTGATAATCTGTCAGCGGTCCGGGAACAGGCGGCGACAGACCTTTTTGTGGCATGGTTTCCGGTCAAAAACCTGTCCGTGACCGCCGCCTGGCTGGACCTGGGACCGATTGCGGGTCGGGGCAGTCAGGACGGGTACTATGTCTCGATACAGGCGAGTTTCTGATGGATAGTGGATCAATCCTGCATCGACACCGACACCAGCGTTCCATCACGACAACATGGGTGGTGGCCGGGCTGTTGCTTCTGACCGCCTGTGTCTCCTCCAGTCGGGAGCAGAACCTGTTCGAGGCACTTGGCGGCCACACGGGAGTGGAACAGATCGTGGACAATTTCATCATCGAAATCGCGAATGATCCACGTGTACTGCCACGGTTCGAGGACTCCAATGTCGAGCGATTCCGAGACAAGATCACGGAGCATTTCTGCATGATCACTGATGGTCCCTGTGAATATACCGGAGATACCATGGTCCGCGTACACGCGGGAATGCAGATCTCCTCCGCGGAATTCAATGCCGTCGTTGAAGACCTGATGGATGCCATGGACGAGGCCGGCACACCTGTCAGCGCACAGAACCGCTTGCTGGCCAGACTGGCAAGACTGCGCCCGGACATCATCCGCATCTGAGGCTACAAGACTGACTTCCGCCCGAACGCCGATCAGCCGTGGTCGTCGACCTCCAGCAGCAGCTGTTGCAGAGCCTTGTGGCTCTGCTCCCCGGTAAAGCCGCGGGAAGCCAGGAAGCGTAGCAATCTGGACTTCTGCCTCTCTTCATCCCGGACACTGTCACCGGCGGTCTTGCGCCGCAATGCCGATTCCGCAATGGCGAACCAATCCGGATCCTGCTCTTCCAGCACGGCATCCACCACATCACCGGATACCCCTCGCTGGTTGAGCCGGGAGAGAATGTACAACGGCCCATATCCCTTGTCCTGCCGCACCCGGACAAAGGATTCGGCGAAACGCCGATCACTGAGCAACCCATCCGATTCGAGCTGATCCAGAATGGCATCAATCAGTTCGGCAGTCGATTCCTCAAAGCGGCTCGCAAGCTTCCCTGACAATTCAAACCGGGAATGCTCACGCCGGGCCAGAATATCCATGGCCCGGCGGCGCATCCGCAACATGAGTTGCTGTTGTTCAGCATCGCTGTGAGCGCCCGGACTGTTGTCGTGGGCATCCTCCCCGGCCATTGTCCCACCCTACTCCTGATCTCCCGGAGCCACGCCATCCGATTCCGCGGCAGACGCGGGTTCGTGCTCCGGCTCCGTGTCGGAGCCAAGCAGTTCCCTGCGGATCCTCTGTTCCAGCTCTTCCGCGATAGCAGGGTTCTCCTCAAGGAACTGGGCGGCATTCTTCTTGCCCTGACCGATCTTTTCACCGTTGTATGCATACCATGCGCCGGATTTGTCCAGAAACCCGAGTTTCACACCCAGATCGATGACTTCCCCCATCCGGTAGATGCCCTTGCCATACATGATCTGGAATTCGGCCTGCCGGAACGGGGGCGCCACCTTGTTCTTGACCACCTTGACCCGCGTCTCGTTACCGATGACCTCGTCTCCATCCTTGATCGAACCAATCCTTCGTATGTCCAGGCGGACCGAGGAATAGAACTTCAGGGCATTGCCCCCGGTAGTGGTTTCCGGCGAACCGAACATCACGCCGATTTTCATCCGGATCTGGTTGATGAAGACCACCAGGGTGTTGGAGTTCTTGATGTTACCGGTCATCTTGCGCAGCGCCTGGGACATCAGCCTGGCCTGCAGCCCGACATGGCTGTCGCCCATGTCACCCTCGATTTCCGCCTTGGGGGTCAACGCAGCCACCGAGTCCACCACCACCACATCGACCGCGCCGGAACGCACGATCATGTCGGCGATCTCCAGCGCCTGCTCACCGGTGTCAGGCTGACTGATCAGCAGATTCTCGGTATCGACACCCAGGTTCTCCGCATAGATCGGATCCAGGGCGTGTTCGGCGTCAATGAACGCGCAAGTCCCGCCGGCCTTCTGACATTCGGCGATCACCTGCAGGGTCAACGTGGTCTTGCCCGAAGACTCCGGACCATAGATCTCCACCACGCGCCCCCGGGGCAACCCCCCCACACCGAGCGCAATATCCAGCCCCAGCGAGCCCGTGGAGATCGACGGCACGGTTTCCTTGCTGCGATCCCCGAGACGCATCATGGAACCCTTGCCGAATTGCCGCTCGATCTGCGACAGGGCGGCACCGAGTGCCTTCTCACGATTGCTGTCCTTCACTGCATCTGATTGCGCCATGATTGCCTCATTCCTGAAAT
>JBNJGU010000125.1:0-8637 GCA_051747985.1 Pseudomonadota bacterium
TTCCGGCCCGCGGACCTCCCCCAGAATGATCCGGTCCGGACGCATCCGCAAGGAGTTTCTGACCAGGTCGCGCTGGGTGATCTCGCCCTTGCCCTCGAGGTTCTCGGGGCGCGTCTCCAGGCGCACCACGTGGGGCTGCTGCATCTGCAGTTCGGCCGAGTCCTCGATGGTGATGATCCGTTCGTTGGCCGGGATATAGCCGGACAGCGCATTGAGCAGGGTGGTCTTACCGCTGCCGGTGCCACCGGAGACCAGTACATTGAGCTTGGCCTTGATGCAGGCCTGCAGAAATTCGGCCATGGGCGGGGTCAGTGCCTTGAAACCGACCAGATCCTTCATCTCCAGTGGATCCACGCTGAATTTGCGGATGGACAGTAGCGGCCCGTCCACCGCCGCTGGCGGGATGACCGCGTTCACACGAGAGCCGTCCGGCAGGCGGGCGTCCACCATCGGACTGGATTCATCAATGCGGCGTCCCACCGAGGAGGCGATCTTGTCGATGACGCGGCGCAGATGGTCATCATTCTGGAACTGCACATCGGTGGCCTCGATCCGGCCCTTGCGCTCCACGTAGACCTGCTTCCAGGTGTTGACCATGATGTCGGAGACACTGGGGTCGGCCAGGAGTGGCTCGATGGGTCCCAGGCCCAGCACTTCGTCCTGGATCTGCTGTACGACCCGATCGCGTTCCTCGCCATTGAGCTTGACGTTCTGCTCATTCATCAGCCGCCGGCTCAGATCGGCAATCTGATCGCGCACCTGTTTGGGCGTAAGCTGATCGATGACCTCCAGGTTCATCCGGTCCAGCAACTGGCGGTGAATCCGGGTTTTGGTCTCCAGCAGCTCCCGCTTCACTTCCCGCTCCTTGTCGTGCGGTTCGGTGGGTGGCGCGGCGGGCTCGGTCATAGGTCTGTTGTCCATGGACTTCTTTTTCTTCCAGTCAAACATCAATGCGGTACTGCCTTGCCCTGCCTATCATGACAGCCAGCGCATCAGGCCGGATTTCTTTTTGTCCGGAGCCGATGACTCGGCCAGTGCCGCGCTGATTTCGCGCAGATCCTTGACCACGCCGGCACGTGAATTGAGTTCGGTGGCGGCCTTGCCTTCATTGGCGGCATGGGCGGCCAGCTTGTAGTCACTGCGCACACGATAACTCGGTGTGTTGCCGAGAATCTCGTCCAGTTCGCGTGAGCTGATGTCCTTGACCGCGGTGTTGACCCGGTTCTGGATGACCCGCAGGTGCGACGCGGGCACACCACGCAGCGGCAGGCGCTGCAACATGAGCTTGAGGTTGCGCAGCATGGCCATGGTGTCCTGTGAGACCAGGAACACCGGATTGGCCAGGCGCAGTGCCTGTTCCACGCCCTCATTGAAGTAGGTCGGCAGACTGACGACGACCTGATCGTGACTCTCGGCCAGGCTGCCCAGCATGCGGGTGACCGCCTGGGCCGTGATGTCCTCGCTGGGGCTGAGGTCGCCCGGCGAGGGCAGGACATGCAGGCCACTGGGGTGGGCGGTCATCAATGCGTCCAGGTAGACCGAATCGACCCGCTGTGGATTGCGCAGTGCTTCCAGAATGGTGCCTTCCGAGCGGATGTCCAGGTCGATGGCGACGGTGCCATACTGGATGTCCATGTCCACCAGCACGGTCTTCTGGTTGAACTCGGTGGCAAGCTGATAGGCGACATTGAGTGCAATGAAACTGGCCCCGGCTCCCCCGCGGGTGTTGAGGAACGTGCTGATCTTGCCCTGCGCGGATTCGATGCGCTGGCGCTGATGCCGGGACAGCGACTCTGTGAGTGCCGCCTCCAGGTCCTCCGCCCCGATCGGCTGGGACAGTACGTCGCGGACGCCGATACGCATCAGCCGCTTGACCAGGTTCATGTCCGGATTGGCGAACGTGGCGATCACGTCGCTGTGGTCACCGTGACGGTCCAGGAAGTGCTGGATGTCCTGCACCGCGTCATCGCTCTGTTGGTTGATTTCCAGAATGACGACATCCGGCAGGCCACTGCGGCCCAGGTCGCCGAGCGGGCTGGCGCCAGTGTAACGGCGGGTCTCGTGCACCAGCGACTCGATATTGGCGGTCGCCTTCTCCAGATCCGCGGCGGTCTGATCATTGACCACCAGACTGAGTACGCTCAATTCTATCTGCATGTGCTCGTGTCCTGTTTGTTATGCGCCAATGGTTCCTGTTGCTATTGGCTATTCGATATCCAGATTTTCTGACAGTCTGCTCGTTGTGAAAGAAGGTACGCCAATGGTCGGGCTCAGTCCCAATAATGTTGGCGCGAACAACGGATACTCGGCTCCCTCCAGTCCCACAGTCACGGTGTACGTGCCCGGGCTGTCCGGTAGAGCTTCGTAGCTGATCTGTATGTTATCGACCCACTCTGGTCGCAGCTGCCGGCTGGCCAGTGCCTCGTAATAATCGTCACCATCAATGGAGCCGTCGCCGGGCAATGCGACGATCGTCGTTGGTACCCGTAATATGGCGCTTCGCGCGATATCGCGGGTGGCTTCGTTGGCGCGCGAGAAAGCCATGATCATCAGTACGAATTCGAATATCGCCAGTAACACTACCATAAAGAGCGCCAGCGTTATGGCGAACTCCACCATCACTCCGCCTTTTTGGCGTTCGCGATCGCTCCATTGGCTTGTTCCATTCTTCCTAAAGAGCAAGATATCGCTCCTCGGTACGTGCACTCAATGTGATGCGCCCGATGTTCAGCATCGGTATGATGGTGTCACCGGCCAGTGCGTCAAAGTCCATCGTTGCGCTGACGATGATGACACAGAATGTCCGGGTCACACTGTCAACCACCAGGTCACGCTCCTCAATGGAAATCGTGACATCATCAGGATCGAGTCCGGCCAGCGTCTCTGCCACCTGGTTTTTCGCCCAGGTTTCCGCTGTTGCCCACTCGTCACCGGTGCTACAGTCCGTTTCCACCGCATCCGGATAGCGCGCCACGTAGCGTGCTCCGATCTGTACTTCCTTCGTCAACTGATTTTTCTGGTACAGGGCTCGTCCCAGTTCGGTGAAGCCGAAAACCAGAATCAGCAACATTGGCAGAATGATGGCGAATTCGACCAGTGCGGCGCCTTTCATATTACTATTGAGGTGCACGCGCATAGCGGACTCATTCATAAAGTCGCACTTCTCCTCCGCCTGATACTGATCCGGTTCCGTTATTCGGAGGAGCCACTTCCCAGGCGGAAAATTCGGCGAATATCATGGGCCAGCTACTTGTTCCACTGTTGCCGCTGTTGCCTCTATTGCCGCTATTGCCGCTATTGCCGCTATTGCCAGGTCCCTCGTTTACCGGCTCTGTAATAAAAAATCTTGCGAATCCGTCAGGGGTGAAAGTGCTACTGCCTCTAACGTCCTGTGAACAGTTTCCAATGGAGACAGGCATTACAATCGAGCGTCTGCCTGCATCGCCCCCATTGTCTGCTTCGTGCCATTCCAGGCGGGTGGCATACGGGGAGTTTCTTCCTGGCCAGTTACCGGATCCTTGGGCGAAGCCGCTACCGGTTTCCAATTCAGGATCTCTGGGATAACTGGTTGGATTGTCATTCAGCCCGAAGTATGTGTTCAGAGGATGTCCAATTTGGGGCTCGGATCCGCTGAGAGGTTGAAATTCAGAAACAGGATTGACGCACTGAGTACTCGGTTCCTCACTATACAGGTAATCGTGGAGACTGGTGTAACCCCCAGGCGGCTCAAGAAAGCCCCAGGTGCTGTTGTGGAAAACATTGGTATTACCCTGCCCATGGGTTGGCCTCCTGATCTGATCTCCGACATCAGCAGTATCGAACGGCCCGCACCACGCTATTGGCGCATAGTCACAAACAAGCGGCTGTCCGGCACGCCCTGCGGTGGCTGCCGCGCTGAGGAACGCCTGATCACTGACATTATCCAGCAAGCCACCCAGAACCGGAAGGAATAGCAAACCGACCGAAGCCTGGTCAATGACCACTCTGACAAAACGTGCGTCGGAATCATCGGTCGCGGCAATTCGTGCGGACCCGGGCGGATCTCCCAGGTCACTGTAGAACTCCACCACCAGGCCATCCAGCAGGTCGGACTGCAGCGTGAATGCACTGGTCGAATTCAACAATCCCGTGGCGACATCTTCCGCGCGATCTCGTGCGCCGTTGGAACCGTCCAGCTCCGCCGCCGCGGCCAGAGAGGCGGAATCGACCGCATTCTGGATTTCGGAGCGCACCACGAACATCCGCCCCAGATCGAGCGCAAGAGCGCCGATGCCGATGAGTACCACCATCAGCAATGAGACCAGCACCAGGTATCCACCGGACTGAAACTTCTTCATCTGTTAGTACCTCGTGTGTGGCAGCGCGAGCTGTGCTGCCACGAAGAGATCAGTTGCCGAGCCCCGTCAGCAGTTCATCCGAGCGCACTTCGGTACCGCGTTCACGCATGTCTTCGATGGCGCGTTCAATGGATTGCCCATCAAGGCTTTCCGATGCGTCCGCGCCGCCGGCATCAGGATTGATCGTCTGTACGGCGACGTTATGCCTTACCGCGTTGCCGAAATCCTCTGACAGGTTGACGGTCTCCGGCTGATCATGAACACAGGAGGCCATGCCACCGCCCAACAGTATCAACGTGAGGGTTGTCTTGTTCATGTCGCTCTCCTTTAGAACTGGTGCCCGCTGGCACCGTCGAGTCCGTCTATGTCCCCGCCCTGCGTCTGGTCACGGCCGGCACCTTCCGTGCGCCCTTCGAGGTATTGCTCGCGACGGGTGGGTGGTGTGAAGTCCTCAGTGGGTAGACGGATGTCGTCACGATTGGCCGACCGCACCAGGCGCGGGGTTATCACGATGACCAGCTCGGTCTCATCCTGCTGGAAATCGGTGCTGCGGAACAGGGCCCCCAGGATGGGGATATTGCCCAGGCCCGGGAATTCGTTGACTACATTTTCCACCCCGCTCTGCAGCAGGCCGGCAATGGCAAAGCTGTTACCGTCACCCAGTTCCACGGTGGTTCCGGCGCGTCGGGTGCGGAGGCCGGGAACGGAAGTGCCCAGTACTGTAGTTCCCGAGGCTCTGTCCAGGTCCGAGACTTCCGTATTCAGCTGGATGTTGATGCGGTCATCGGAAAGCACGGTCGGCAGGAAGCGCAGACCGACGCCGTATTCCTTGAACTGGATGGTGATGGAGCCGGCGCCATCGGTGCTGCCGGTGCCCCGTGCGATGGGAACGGGGAACTCACCGCCGACCAGGAAGCTGGCTTCCTGGCCGGACAGGGCCACAATATTGGGTTCCGCCAGGATGCGCGCGGCACCTTCCCGTTCCAGCGCCTGCAGGTTCATGACCAGCGCATCGCCCACGGTGCTGTTGTTGAAGGTCAGGTCGGCGAAGGTTTCATTCAGGGTCGGACTGGTGATCAGGGAGATGTCGGAGTTGCTGCCGAAGGACCCCGCCGCGTCGGTGCCCACGCCAAGCGTGCGGAGGCTGTTGCGTTGCACCTCGGCGATCCGGGCCTCCAGCATCACCTGCTGGCCGCCGCCAACCTGCATCAGGTTGAGGATCTGATCCTCGGGAGCATAACTGCGCACCAGGGACAGAATGGTCTCCACGCTGGATGCACTGGCGGCGTGGCCACTCAGTACGACATTACCGTTGGCTGAACGCACCTCAATGCGATCCTCGTCCGGCAGGATGTCATGCAGGTTGCGCTTGATGGCATCCAGGTCGTACCCGATCACTACATCCAGCATCGCGATCACCTCACCGTCGGTGTCATGAAACGCGAGGTTGGTGGTGCCCGGCGTCTGGCCCAGCACCAGAAACTGATTCTGGTTCAGCAGCTGTACATCGGCAATGTCCGGATTCCCGACCACTATCTGGCCAAGGGAGGCTTCGGAACGGATGATCTGTGATTTGCCCGCTGACAGCGTCAGTTCTCGGACGGACGCCGGGTCACTGAGTCCCAGCGAGAAAGGATCCTGAGCCGTGGCACCGGTTGACAGTGACAGGATCAGTGCAACCAGCCCGATACGGAGCAATGTGCCCAGTTGTTTGTGGATTCTGTTCATTGGTGAGCTCCTTTCCTGACTCAGTTGGACCGCGCGGCGGCTGCCGTAGAGTCATTTTCGGGGGGCACGATCTGTTCGCTGACATTGGTACCCCGGATGATGCCGACTGGACGCAGCGCTTCCTGTCGTGCGCGCTCTTCCGCCCGGCGTCTGGCTGCTTCCTGTGCGGCAGCCCGTTCTTCCGGCGTCAATGTCCAGAGATCCCGGAGCGTGACCGTTCTGACCTCAGACGGATCCATGACCTCATTGTCCGAATCGCTCCGCAATGCCAGGGTCAGCTGACCGACTTCCTGAGCCAGAATCAACGCCTTGGCGTCATCCGGTGATACCAACAGGTTGGCCAGGTTGCCCACCATGGGTTCTTCCACGAATTCGGAGGCCTGTTGATTGATGCTCAACACGGTGACGTCCTGCAGCAGCGTGCGGGTCACGGGCTCGTCATCCTGGCGGCCGACGTTGGTGGTGTGCAGTACATCAACCCGGGTACCGGGAAATACGAAGCCGGAGACGCTTCGTACAGCGTTGATCGGAATGGCGATGGCGCGATAGCCTTCGGGGATGCGGCCGGTAATGCCGCGAGAGCGGTTCCCGGTCGAGAGCCGATTGGGCAGAATTACCTCGCCCTCACTGAGTTGTGCCATGGCGAGAACCGGTTGGTTCTCCAACACAGAACCGATGCTACGGAACGCGCTGTCCGGAAAGCTGTCTTCGGGAAGGCGAGCCAGTCGCAGCATATCATCGGTCAGCGTAGCCCCTTGTGGAATATCAGCACTGGCGACCACCACTGCCACATCGGGCCTGCTGGTGCCTGTCTGTGTGGGGGGGGCGTCCTGCGAGGTGGTCAACTGGTTAACCATGAAGGCGGCCAAGCCGCCGAACACCAAGGCCAGGCCCAGTAATAGCAACGCTCTGGATCGCATGTTGTTCTCCTTTGTGTAGTATGCCGCACACTGTATCAGTTTGAGCAGGTACTACCATCCGTCCCCTCATTCAGCTGGCGTTCAGCCAAACATGCCGGTCTGCCAGCCCATGGCTAGCAGACTGCCGACCGTAATCGGAATGGCATAGGGCAAGGAAGTGGCCCCCATGTTCTCTTCCGCCTGATAAGCAGGCAGGCGCTTCGTCACCATTGCCAGGGTGAGCAGATCTTTCAGTTTTGTCATCAAGCGTCCAGTCTGCCCGCCAAGAACCGTCAGCATCAGTGCCATTGCAGCGCCCAGTACCACCGTGGCCAGTGCTATGGCCATGGCTGTGTCCAGTGAGCCGCCAATGGCGCCGGCTGCCGCCAGAAGCTTGACATCGCCGGCGCCGAGCCAGCCGGCGGCAAAAAAAATAAACATGCCCACGAGCAGGGCGGATCCGGCGAGGAGAGCTGACCCAGCGCCGCTCCATCCGTCTAACGCGCCGTGAAGTACGACGCCAAGGACGAAGCCCGAGACACTCAGCCAATTGGGTATGCGCCTTGTGCCGATGTCAAACGCGGTGGCTGGCAGCAGAACGAGCGCAGCCAATACGATGGAGCTGAGATGCGAACTTTCCAGTGTCATAATCAGATCAAAAAACCATCAGCATGGAACACCACTGAACTCTGCCTTGGAATGGCGGGCCATGCTGATGATCAAGCTCCGACATGCCGAGCCTGACAAACTCCGGCGCATTCAGCCGCCCGTGCCTGCAGCACTGTTCAGCGAGCTGCTGATACTGCTGAACACGTTATTAATGGATCCTTGAAGTGTCGAGATGATGCCAATTGACGCTACTGCAATCAGTGCGACAATGATCGCATATTCAACCAGCGTGGCGCCGGACTCTTCCTGCCAGAATTGCTTGAGAAGCTGTTTCATTAATGGAACTCCTGTCGATCGTTGGTGAGTTATCAGAATCAGTCGGATGTATTCACGCGTTCGTTCGGCGGGACCGCCGCCAAAATCAAAGGCGCCCTACATCCTCCATGAAACATTCTAAATGATGGAGAAAACCGTTTCATAGGCTTGAGGGTGATTTGTGCCCTATTTGTTCCATTTTTGGCGTTAAGTGGTTGTCAGCATTGATTTCATGCAGAAAGAGGTGATGAGGGAAGTGTTCCCTGTGGGCGAGAACCCGGAACGGCGCAGTTTCGGCCTCCAGGTGTCAGGATTCGAATTCCTCCTCTACGGTATCGGCCGAAAATTGCAGAGTACTGCTGATATCTTCTCCGATCAGGCTCACAACCGAGATCAGCAGTATGGCAATCAGGAAGGTGAGTAGCATGTATTCGGTCAAGATGGCGCCGTTCTGCTTATTATTCAATGGCATCCTGGAACTCTCCGTAGCCCTTGCACCGTTGGTATAGTAACCCGTAGGCGACCCGAGAGGCCATCCGAAAGACTATATCTGCCCCATTTCTTCCCCTGGTAGCGGTGGTGGCGAAGAGTTCCGGCCGCCGACCGTCTGCATTGGCACGTTGGTCAGCGGCCGGCTCGTGCTTACGGCCATCAGGCCATCAGAAACTCATCAATCCGTTCCGCCACGCCACGCCCCTCATTGATGGCCCACACCACCAGCGATTGCCCCCGTCGGCAGTCCCCCGCGG
>JBNJGU010000126.1:0-8582 GCA_051747985.1 Pseudomonadota bacterium
GCCGGCTTGCCATCAAAGGGTCTGCAGACCGCCAGCATCGGTTTTTTCGGATCATTGCCCCAGATGATGGTGCGTTCCATTTCCATCACCCGCCTGGCGTCGAACTCGGCCAACAGCCGGTCGTAGAAAGCCGCGCTGCGTTCCAGATTGTCTGTGCCCAGTGTGACGTATCCGATCATGATGCTTCCCTCGCTGATTGCTCTGTCGTTGACGAGGCAATGTACTACGCCGTCCGCGGGGCAGCAACCACGTCAGACGATCCGACGCCGCCAGCGATCCGGACCCAGTGACAACTCCACCACGGGCAGGTAGACCAGTGCCCCCTTGAGCAGTATCGCCATCCAGCCCGCCAGCAACCACCAACGATTTTCCGTGTCGGCAATCAACGACTGCAGCGACCATTGGAACAGCAGGGTCGGCAGTTCTCCCGCGGCATGCAGCACGGAAACCAGCTCGCTGCGCGCCGAGGTGTCATACAGCCCCCGGACCACCGCATCCCGCAGCGCCATGTCGGACAGGTCGGGCCGCGGCACCCACAGCACCAAAGCCACATGCAATGCCAGCAATACGCCCAGAACCAGACGGCCGGCGATCCGCTCTGACCAGAGCCAGAGGGCGTCGGGCTGCAGGGCGTCGAGAAACAGGCGATGGGTCAGCCGGCGCAGGACGTAAAGCAGCAGGGGCGCCACCACCATCAACCCCCAGACCGCGTCACTGGCCAGCAATCCGGCCAACAGCGCCGCGGCCAGGCCGGTACCACGCAATACCGCGCCCGGCCAGAGCAACACTCCACCCCGAAGCCAGCGGAACCAGCGGCTGTGCGGCAGCACATGATGGTTCACGAGAAATCCACGATACAGACGACGGCGTTGCCACTGTCCGACGGACAGCGCGCCCGCCACCACGACAAATACCAGCCAGGCCAGCAACGGCGGCGCCTCCGACAGCCTCAGGGATAGTGTCGGCAATAGCAGCAGGAAGGTGATACTGGTCAGCAGCGCCGAGCGCAGTGACGGTGGATCGCCGATAGCCGCCGTCATGGCCGGCGCAGACGTTCACCGGGTACCACCGACGGCGGTGGCTCATGGAGCGGCCGCAGCAATGCCTGCTGGTGCCGATCCGCCAATTGCTGTGTGGAGCTGTCAAATGCCACCGTCAGACGCTGTTGCAGGTCAGTGATGGTCCGGACTTCCAGCGCTGCAATCTGCCGGTGCAGAATGGCGCTGAATTCATCCCGGTTCATGGCCTCGTCAGCGCTGGTGACCACAAGATCGGAAGCCAGCCAGGTGGTACCGAATACCGCCAGTCCGGCCAGGGGAGCACAGACGGCGGCCAGAGGACCGCAGACCGCCGCGCCCGCCCCGGCCGCCGACAGACCGGCACCCGCGCTGGCCGCCCGGCCACCGGCCCGCACCCCGGCCTGACGTGCCACCTGACCTCCAGCACCACGTAGCGCGGCACTCATGGTCAGACGACCGGCGCCGGCGGCGACCACGGTTGCGCCAAGGCCGCTGATGGCCGGTTGCCAGACCACATCGCGCAGCGCCGTATCGCGCAGACCGGACCAGTCCGCAGTAAGCGCACTGCGGGTGACCGCCGTGTCAGGCAGTTGCTGGAGAGTGTAGGCACGCCCCCGGACGGCAGCGGCATCATGCACCTGCCGGCTGGCATGACGTTCCATGGAGTCGGCCACGCGATCCAGACGTTGCGCATGGAGTGCCAGCGCCGCCTCCAGATCCCGATCCAGTCGTGCCTCCAGACCGGCTTCTACGAACAGAATCCGGTGGATCTTCTCGCGCAGGTAGGCCTCCACATCACCGTCGCCAGTCAGTTCGCGCGCCAGCTCCAGCAGCAGCGCGTAGTTCGTGCCGATGCGATAGTACCAGTCGGCCACCGCATCGACCTGGCCCCGTGTGGCATCGAAACTGTCCGACACCCGAGCTTCCAGCAGCGCCTGAAGGTCATGGCGGTAGGCCTCGCTGGTGGCGGGTGCCGTCTGTCGCCACCAGTCGCCGGTACGTTCGGCGGCCTGCTGCAACTGCCGGGGAGAGACCAGCGAAACCAGTTCCTCGTCGACGAAACGGACCAGCCTTCCGATCAGGTGGGATTGCTGGTCCAGCGAGGTACTGGCCGTATGCAGGGTGCGTTGCTGCCAGTCCACGCGCAAGGCAACCACCAGCACCACCACCAGGGTCAGCCACCAGACCGACGGGGAAAGACGGTGCCGGCCTCCACCCGGCGATGCGGGTGGAGGGTCTGACGGGTCAATCTGTTGCTGGGGGTCGGTGGTCATGCCTCATGATATCACGGCCTCATCAGTCGTCGATGCGACGATGCCAGTCCACGATGCCCCGGCCTATGGCCTGTGGCGCGTCCTCCTGGAGATAGTGCCCGCCATACCCGATGAACTGGGTCTCGATGTTGCGGTAATTTTCGGCCATCCACTCGGCCGCCTCCGGCGGAATGAGCCCGCCCGGCTGGGCATACTGCAACAGCTTGGGTGTCGATGACTCCCGCAGCCACTCGCCCACCGCATTCACCGCCTCCACATTCCGGGCCGGCTCACCGCCGATGGGCAACTCATTGGGCCAGACATAGATCGGGAAGCGGGTTTCCGGGTCCGTGAACGGCTCCCGGTAGGCCGCCTTCTCGGCTTCGCTGAACTCTCGCGTGCGCGGACTGCCGAGCAGGATCTGTTCCACGAACAGGTTCTGCTCGATCAACAACTCGCGGCCCTGCTCTTCATCGCGAAAACGGCTGAACAGCTCGCCCATGCCTCCGGAGTCGGCAATCGGGAAACGTGGTGGGATGATGGCTTCCATGAACACCACGCCCCGCACATTGCTTTCATGCAGACGGGCATAATTCAAGCCCATCATCGACCCCCAGTCATGCACCACCAGAATGATGTCCCGCAAGTCCAGGGCTTCGATAAACCGTTCCAGGTATTCGTAGTGCATCTGGAACGTGTAGTCAGGACCCCGGGGCTGGTCGGAACCACCAAAGCCGAGATTGTCCATGGCCACGATACGTCCGTGCGGCTCGACGTATCGCATCACATTGCGCCACAGGTACATGGAGGTGGGGTTACCATGCAGAAACAGGAACGTGTCCCCCTCCCCGTCGTCGATATAGTGGATACGATCATCATTCAACGTGACGTAGCGCGATTCCCATGGGAAATCTCTCTGGAAAACACCCGCGCGCGGATCCTCATCCTGCTGGGCCAGCGCGGCCTGAGTCGTCACGAAGAAAAGCGTCAGAAACAGAAAACGGGCCATTGGTCGGTACATGTCAGATCCTCTTTTCATTGTTGTTGGTGATCATTTTCTCCGTGTCACTCCTCAGCCGCCCGGGTCACAACGCGGATTTCATTGTGAAGGCTACGGTGCACGGGGCAGCGGTCGGCGATCTCCAGCATCCGCTGACGCTGGTCCGCATCCAGATCACCCTCGATCCGGATTTCCCGCAGCAGCTCATCCACCTTGCCCCGACGCGACTCGCAATCCTCGCAATCGCTGGCATGGACCTTGCGGTGCCGCACCTCGCAGCTCACCCGTTCAACCGGCAGTTTCTTGTGACGGGCATACATGTTCAGTGTCATGACGGTGCAGGCTCCCAGTGCCGATGCCAGGTAACCATAGGGATCCGGCCCCTGGTCACCGCCACCATTGGCCCGTGGCTCATCGGCCAGCAGCGCGTGCTCGCCGGCCTGCACCCGGCACAGGAAATCATCCTCGGTACGCCCGCTCACCCGCACGCCGTCGGAGGCCGAGGCCGGCAGGGGCTCCAGGAACCGGCCGGCCCAGGCCGCGATGACCCTGGCCGCATAGGTGGCATCGGCCGGGCGACTGAGCAGATGGTCGGCGTCATCCAGACTGACGAAACTTTTCGGATGCATGGCTGCCCGGTAGATCTGCTCGGCATTGTCGACCGGTACCACCACATCCTTGGGAGAATGCATGATCAGCAGCGCCCGGCGCAGGTGTTTCAGTCGTTCGGCCAGCCTGTGATCGCGCGCGTCATCGATGAAATCCTTGCGGATCCGGAAGGTACGGCCGGCCAGTTCGACTTCGGCACTGCCCTGCGACTCGATTCTCTCCAGGTCGTCCCCGAACTGCTTCAGCACATGCTCGGGCGAGGACGGCGCCGCAATGGTCGCCACGGCACGGACACTGTCGAGCCGCTCCGCCACGGCGAGCACCGCGGCGCCGCCCAGCGAATGGCCCAGCAACAGCTGCGGAGCGGCATGGTGCTCTGTCAGCCAGTTCGCCGCGTCCTCGAGGTCGTCCAGATTGCTGGAAAAAGTGGTGTCGGCGAAATCACCCTCACTCTCCCCCAGACCGGTGAAATCGAAACGCAACACGGCATAACCGGCCTGTGACAGAGCATGAGTCAGGGTGCGGGCAGCGCGAATGTCCTTGGAGCAGGTGAAACAGTGGGCGAACAGCGCGGTGGCCCGCCATTCGCCACCGGGCGGCAACTCCAGGCGACCGGTCAGTTCCACTCCGTTACGGGCCCGGAATCGGACGGTTTTCATGTGTGCTCCTCCTCTGCCATACGACCAGTGCCGGTGAGACTGATGACACTATACAGGGTGTATCACAGGCTGACACCGCCCGGCCCGCTCTGTTACACACCATCGCGGGCCATCCGGGCATTGCGGATCCCCGCCAATGGCGGGACAATACCCGGATGAAAGACAATCAGGACAACCATGACGCCCGCGACGACGGCAGTCGCCGTTTTGCCGTCTCGGCCAACCGGGGCCGGGCCCGCCACCAGGTCCGCTATGTGGAATCGGGCGGCGGCTCGCCGGAAGATGGCTGTCGTGTGTGCGCGCCGGTGATAGCGCCCGTCGAGGGAAAGACGCGCATGTGGGACGAGCGCTACACAAGGGATGATTATCTGTATGGAACGGCACCGAATGATTTCCTGGCGGAACAGGTCGGGCGGATTCCGGGCGGAGGCCGCGTGCTGTGCCTCGCCGACGGGGAGGGTCGAAACAGTGTATATCTCGCCGGGCTGGGCTTTGAAGTGACGGCAGTGGATTTTTCCACAGTGGCGCTCGACAAGGCGGCCCGCCTGGCGCGACAACAGGGAGTGAGTGTGGAGCTGCAACAGGCCGACCTGTCGCAGTACACCCTGGAAAATTATACCTGGGACGGTATCGTATCGATTTTCTGCCACCTGCCCCCGGAAGCACGGCGGCGACTGCACCGACAGATCCCCGGCGCGCTCACTGCGCACGGCGTGCTGATCCTGGAAGCGTACACACCCCGTCAGCTGGAACTGGGCACCGGCGGCCCGCCCGATGCCGAACTGATGATGACTGCCGACGCGCTGCGCGAGGAGCTGACGGGGCTGGACTTCCGGTTGCTGATGGAACGGGAGCGGGATGTGATCGAAGGCTCCGGTCATACGGGGCGCGGCGCCGTCGTCCAGGCCGTCGGGGCCCGTCACAATATTGACCTGGATCAAACCGGCACGGAGATACCGGGACCAGCCAGCTGACCGCGTGGCAGAATGCGCGCTGGAGGAGAATCACAGTGCAACAGCCGCCAGCGACGGATCACTTTCTTTCCGGCAACGGACGCCGGGTGTTAGGCGCTCTGGCCATACTGTTCCTGCTGTTCGCCTTCATTCCGGATGTGTTGCCCGTGGGCACGGCCAACTATCTGCCACTCCACACCGTGCTCGAGATCGCTGCCGTGGCGGTGGCCTTCCTGGTCTTCATCATCGGCTGGCGTTCCTGGCTGCAGGCTCCACCGCTGCCGATCACCATCATCGCCTGCGGATTTCTCGGTGTTGCCCTGCTGGACGTCTCCCACCTGCTGTCCTACCAGGGCATGCCCCGCTTCGTCACCCCGTCACACCCGGAAAAGGCGATCAATTTCTGGCTGGCCGCGCGGACGCTGGCCGCGCTGGCACTGCTGCTGGCCGCCTGCCTGTCCTGGGATCACACCTCACGGCGCTGGCAGCGCCACACCGGCCTGTTCGTGACCCTGATGGCGGTGGCTCTGATTCACGGCGTGTTCCTGTGGGGCGAGGAGCTTGTCCCGTCCACCTTCGATCCGGATACCGGATTGACTCCGTTCAAGATCGCAGTCGAGTACGTGCTGGTGGGACTGTACGGAGTCACCGCGCTGATCCTGTGGCGAAGACGCGAGACCATCCGGGGCATTGACGTGTCCGCGCTGGGCCTGGCCGTGCTGGTCACGGCCCTGAGCGAACTGTTCTTCACGCTGTATACCAGCGTTACCGATCTCTACAATCTGATGGGGCACGTTTACAAGATCATCGCCTACTACTTTCTCTACCGGGCCCTGGTGGCCAGTGGCATCGACCTTCCCTATCACCGCCTGGAGGACGCGCGCCAGCGCATGGCCGCCACACTGGATGCCATGCCGGACATGGTGTTCGAGCTGGACCGCGATACCGTGGTTCACCAGTTTCACAGCCAGCAGGGCGAACTCCTCATGCCGCCGGAGCAGTTCCTCGGACGACCGCTCCACCCGATGCTCCCCGACCCGGCGGCGGAAGTCACACGCAATGCCCTGGAAGACGTCATCCGCAGCGGGCATACGCAGGGCCGTCAGTACCGGCTCACGATCGACGGGGAGGAGCGCTGGTATGAGCTGTCCGGTTCACGGCTGAAGGGCTCCCTGGCACCGGAGCCGCGTTACCTGCTGTTGGTCCGCAATATCACCGACCGCAAGCGGGCGGAAATGGAACGCGACCGGGTCCAGGACATTCTGTACACCGCCCTGGACAACCTGCCACTGGGGCTGGCCATCAACACCGTGGGCGGCGAGGTCCATTTCGAGTACATGAACGAGCGCTTCCCTGCCATATACGGTGTCACCCGCGAGCAACTGAATGAGCCGGACGGTTTCTGGAAGTACGCCTATCGTGACCCGGAACAGCGCGATGCCATGCGGCGGCAGGTGGTCGCGGACGTGGAAAGCGGCGATCCCGACAGAATGCACTGGCCGGATGTGCCCCTGACCGACAACCGGGGCAATACCCGCTACGTCACGGCCCGCAACATTCCCCTGCCACAGGAAGGGCTCTCGCTGTCCCTGGTGACCGATGTCACCGAACAACACCGCGTGGAAGAGGAACTGCGCATAGCGGCAGCGGCATTCGAGTCCCAGGAGGGCATCATCATCAGTGACGCCGACCGCCGGGTACTGCGGGTCAATCAGGCGTTCACCACTGTCACGGGACAGGCAACCGAAGCCGTCCGCGGTCAGCTCCTGGAAGAGCTGCTCACCAGCCCCGATGATACGGAATTGCGGGAATCCATCACCCGCGCACTACAACAGACCGGACACTGGCGCGGCGAACTGTGGCTCCGCCATGACGACGGCCAGTGCTATCCGCAGCGCACCACCCTGACGGCAGTGCGTGACAGCGAGGGATGCATCTCCCATTACATCGCCGATCTGATTGACACCACGGCCCTGCATGAGGCGGAGCAGCAGATCGAGCAACTGGCCCTGTTCGACCCGCTGACCGGCCTGGCCAATCGCAGCCGGATGCTGCAGCATCTCCAGCACGTCATCGCCCGCCACCAGCACGGTGGACAGCACGGCGCTGTCCTGTACCTGGACCTGGACCAGTTCAAGACCATCAATGACACGCTGGGGCACCAGGCCGGTGATCGCCTGCTGGTACGCGTGGCCGATATACTGAGGGAGCAGTCCGGAGCCGGTGTGTTCGTGGCCCGCAACGGCGCGGACGAGTTCATGGTGATCGTGGAACGGTGTGGAGCGGATATCGAAGAGGCGGCCAGCGCGGGGCAGAAGAAAGCCGAGCACCTGCTGAAGGCCATCAACGGCCGCTACCAGATCGACGGGGAGGCCTACTACAGCACCTGCTCGATCGGTATCGCGGTGTTCGGACAGAAAGCGGTGGATGCCATTGAGGTACTCAAGCAGGCGGACATCGCCATGAACCAGGCGAAGCTGCACAAGGGGCAGTACATCAGCTTCTTCGACCCGGCCATGGAAACCGCCCTGCTGGCCCGCGCTTCCCTGGACCGGGAGTTGCGCGAGGCCCTGCATCGCGAACAGTTCGTGCTCTGGTATCAACCCAAGGTGCGGGCCGATGGCACGGTGGTGGGCGCCGAGGCGCTGATCCGCTGGCAGCACCCCGAGAAAGGCCTGCTTGCGCCCGGTCACTTCATCCCGGAGGCCGAGGCATCGGGTCTGATCCATGACCTGGAACAATGGGTGCTCAAGACGGCAATACGCCAGTTGCAGGACTGGCAGCAGAGAAGCGGATACCGCCATCTGACGCTGAACGTCAATGTCACATCCGGGCAGTTCTACCGTACCGATTTCGTGACGATGATGGATGGGCTGATCGCCGACTGTCCGGTGGACCCGGGTGGGCTGGTGCTGGAGTTCACCGAGGGCACGCTGATCGCCGATATCGATGCCGCGCGCGAACGCATCGAGGCGCTGCGCTCCCGGGGCATCCACTTCGCCATCGACGACTTCGGTACCGGATACTCCTCGCTGACCTATCTCAGCCGATTGCCACTGGATCAGCTCAAAATCGATCAGAGCTTCGTG
>JBNJGU010000127.1:0-8545 GCA_051747985.1 Pseudomonadota bacterium
GGACAACTCCGCGAGGCGGTCCCTCGCCGAGCGCTTGGGAGTCCGATTTTCCGGTCCGGGCAATGGCCGTTCCTGACGGGCCCCTCACTCGCCGGCGCCGCTGGCGGCCGACAATTACTGCTCTTATCACTGGGTTGGTCGGATCAACCGCCCACCTTTCGGGCCAGTTCCATCAGGCGGTTCACGTAACCGATCTCGTTGTCGTACCAGGTCAGGATTTTCACCTGCGTGCCATTGACCACGTTGGTGGACAGCGCATCGACGATGCTGGAGCGGGGATCGTCCTTGAAATCAACAGAGACCAGTGGCTTTTCTTCGTATCCGAGGATGCCTTTCAGACGGCCATCGGCGGCTTCCTTCAGTGCGTCGTTGACTTCCTCGATGGTGACCTTGCGAGAGACCTCGAAGACACAGTCGGTCAGGGAAGCGTTGGCCAGAGGGACCCGGACGGCAATGCCGTCCATGCGGCCCTCCAGTTCGGGAAAAATCTCGATGATGGCTTTGGCCGATCCGGTGGTGGTCGGGATCAACGACATCCCGGCGGCGCGGGCCCGACGCGGATCCTTGTGAAAATTGTCCAATATGTTCTGCGTGCTGGTCACATCATGAATGGTGGTGATCTGGCCATGCCTGAGACCGAAGGTCTCATGGATCACATCCACCACGGGCGCGATACAATTGGTGGTACAGGAGGCTGCCGTGACGATGCTGTGCTGTATGGCATCGTATTCGCGGTCATTGACGCCCATGACGATGTTCAGCACATCAGGCGACTTGACCGGGGCGGAAACCACCACACGGGGAATGCCGGCATCCAGATAGGGCTGCAGACTCTCGCTGGTGCGGAACCGGCCACTGCACTCCACCAGCACATCGATATTCTTTGCTCCCCAGTCCACCTCGCTTATGTCCGTGGCTCGGGACCAGGTCACCTGGTGACCGTCAATCAACAACCCCTCGTCATTATGGGAAATGTCCTGATCCCAGATGCCATGGACCGAATCGTACTCCAGCAGATGGGCCGCCTCCCCCGCATCGCCGGCCGGGTCATTCACATGAACGAACTCGAATCCGGACCAGGGCCACGCGGTGCGCAGGGCCAGTCGTCCGATTCGGCCAAAGCCGTTGATTCCGATACGGATCGTCATACCTTTGGTCTCCTCGAGGACTTTTCCCCGATTATAGCAATGGCAACCGGCAATGACATGCTTGAAGAAGTCAGTACCAGCCCTCATATTCTCCCGATAAAGAATCACCCTCGTGTGACAGGAGAAATCGCATGTCCCGTATCGACCGTCGTCTGCTCCGCCCGCTGCTGATTGCAACAGCCGCGGTCGCACTGCTGCTGGGCGGGCTGCTCACGGGCTTTACCGTATCCGGCGACCGGTCCGCGGCCAACGCGCAGTCGGTCGCCACGCCGCCAGACGGCGAGCCGTTCCTGACCGATGATGAGGAAAACAACATACAGGTGTTTGAACAGGCCAGCCCTTCGGTGGCCTACATCACCAGTTCGCGCCTGGTACGCCGCTCCTTTTTCACCCTCAACCCGGAGGAGATTCCCCAGGGCAGCGGTTCCGGATTCATCTGGAATGACGACGGTTATGTGGTCACCAATTTCCACGTCATCCAGAACGCCTCCCGACTGAATGTGACGCTGCAGAGCGGCGACACCTATCAGGCCGAAGTGGTTGGCGTGGCCCCGGACCAGGATCTCGCCGTGCTGCGTATTGACGCACCTGACGATCAGCTCCACCCGGTCACTCCGGGCGACTCCACACAATTGGCCGTGGGCCGGAAGGTCATCGCCATCGGCAACCCGTTCGGCCTGGACACGACGATGACCGTCGGCGTGGTCAGCGCCCTGGGGCGGGAAATCAATTCCGTGACCCGGCGACGCATCCGTGATGTCATCCAGACCGATGCCGCCATCAACCCGGGCAATTCGGGCGGCCCGTTGCTCAATTCGCTGGGCGAGCTGATCGGTGTCAACACGGCCATCTACAGCCCCAGCGGGGCCAGTTCCGGCATCGGGTTCGCCATTCCCGTCAACACCGTGAAAAGTATCGTACCGGAACTGATCGAATTCGGGCGGGTACAGACGCCTCGACTCGGGATCTCCATGTTTCCCCCGCAGCAGGAAGCCTATTATCAGCGCCGGTGGGGCATCGAGGGAGTCATCGTGGTGGATGTCATCGAAGGACTCAGCCCCGAGCAGGAAGGCATGACCGGTTTACAGGAGACGGCGCGCGGACTGGTTCTGGGCGACGTCATCATACGGATCGACGGCACCCCGGTACGCAATCAGGATGATCTGCTGGCGGTGCTGGAATCGCACGAGGCGGGCGACGTGGTCGAAGTGGTGACGCGACGCAATGGGCAGCAGCAGCGCTATGAAATCGAACTGCTGGCTCCACGGACGCGGTGACCGATACACCATGAACAGGCGCTGACCGGATGCACATCGTATTACTGGAACCGGAGATTCCGCCCAATACCGGAAACATCATCCGTCTGATGGCGAATTCCGGCAGCCGGCTCCACCTGATACGGCCACTGGGGTTCTCGCTGGAGGAAAAGCGACTGCGGCGGGCAGGGCTCGATTACCATGACCTGACGCGGGTGCAGGAATGGGACGATTGGGAGCAGTTTCAACAGCAACATGCCGATCTGCGCACACTGGCGTTTTCCACCAGGGGCCAGAGAAACTACCACACGATCGACTACAGGCCGGATGACGTCCTGTTGTTCGGCCCGGAGACAAGAGGGCTGCCCTCCGCACTGCTGGACAGCATCGCACCGGACCATCGCCTGCGCATTCCGATGCGCGACGACAGTCGCAGTCTCAACCTGTCGAATACGGTGGCGATCGCACTGTACGAAGCCCTTCGCCAACAGGATTTCCCCGGCCTCTCATAGACCGGGGTATCTGCCAACGCATGCTTTTTACGGCTGCGTCTGACCTTCCTGGCCGACAGTACCGGAAGTGGCCGTCTCGCCGTTACCGGCGGACTGCTGTGCCTGCTGCCTGGACTGCTGGTACACGGCATCGAAGTTGACCGGAGCCAGCATGACCGGCGGGAAGCTGCCGCGCACAACCATCGCATCGATGGTCTCGCGGGCATACGGGAACAGGATGTTCGGACAGACGGTGGCCAGTACGCGTTCCAGGTCTTCCTCACTGAATCCGGAGCAGGTGAACACACCGGCCTGCTGAACCTCCATCAGGAAGGCCGTGGTATCTTCCTGCTTGGCATCGACCGTCAGAGTCAGCACAACGTCGTAGACACCATCAGCCAGCTTGCTGTTCTTGGTGTTCAGGTTGAAACTGATCTTCGGGCTCCACTGCCCCTTGAACACGTCCGGTGCCTTGGGGGACTCGAACGAGGCATCCTTCAGATAGATGCGTTGCAGGGCGAACATGGGCCCCTGTTGTTCGTTGCTCTGAGCGCCCTGTGCAGCCTGGGCATTCGCGTTGTCATTCTCTGCCATGGTTCTTTCCTGTCATAGTCATGTTGATGGTGAATCGGACCCGGTGGCGCCAATCCGTCTGCGATCAGGATTGCACCAACGGTAACTGCTCCGCGCGCCAGGCGGCCACGCCACCCTTGAGACGCACAACCTGCTCGAAACCGGCGTTTTCCAGTATCTTGCAGGCCTCCCCGGAGTGCTGCCCCATCTTGCAGGCCACCACCACCGGGCGGGATTTGTACTTGTCGAGTTCCGACAGCCGGTCGGAGAGCTTGCCGAGCGGAATGTGTACGGCATCGACAATATGTCCGGCGTTGTAGTCCTTCTTGTCACGGATATCCAGCACCAGGGCATCCTTCCGGTTGATCAGGAACACCGCCTGCTGCAGGCTCACCGCGCTGGCGCCGGTCTTGCTCCGGTGCAGCAGAAAGGCGGCCAGCAGGGCCACCCACAGACCGGACAGCATCCAGTGATTGCCGATAAATTCGATGAACTGTTCCATAAGCCTTGCTTGCGAAAAAGGAGGAAGTATACACGGCCAGGACGCGCTACAGAAGGCATGGACATGGTACTTTGGCGCGTATTTCGCGATAATGGGCACCTTTTCCGCGCCGCGCGGTCTCCGTCGCGGCATCTCACCATTCACGCGCAGGGAGTTGACCACACTGCATGAGCACCAATGAGCGCCAGACCACGCTGTTACTGATCCTGGATGGCTGGGGCCATCGCGAGGAAACCGAGTCCAATGCCATTGCCGCCGGCAACACGCCGGTCTGGGACCGGCTGTGGGCGGAACGCCCGCATACACTGATCAGCACCTCCGGTACGGAAGTGGGTCTGCCGCGGGGGCAGATGGGCAACTCGGAGGTCGGTCATATGAACCTGGGCGCGGGTCGCGTGGTCTACCAGAGCCTGACCCGCATCGACAAGGCCATCGAGGACAGCGATTTCTTTCTCAACCAGCCGCTCTGCGATGCCGTGGACAAGGCCGTCATCAACGGCGGCGCGGTGCACATCCTGGGCCTGCTGTCCCCGGGCGGCATCCACAGTCACGAGGAGCAGATCCGGGCCATGATCGAACTGGCCGAGCAGCGCGGCGGCGAGCCGGTCTATCTGCATGCGTTTCTGGATGGCCGTGACACCCCGCCTCGCAGCGCCCTGGCCTCGTTGCGGAAGGCGGACCGACAATTGCGCGAAGCCGGTATCGGGCGCATTGCCAGCATCACCGGGCGCTATTTCGCCATGGACCGGGACCAGCGCTGGGACCGGGTGAAAACCGCCTGGGATCTGCTGACCCGCGGCGAGGCCCCATTCTCCTTCGAGGATGTGGAAGCCGCGCTGGAGGCGGCCTATGCCCGTGACGAGGATGACGAGTTCGTGCAGGCCACCCGGATCACGGACCCGGAAGACCCCGATGGCGGCATCATCCGCGACGACGACAGTGTGATCTTCATGAATTTTCGCGCCGACCGTGCCCGACAACTGTCGCGCGCGTTCGTCGATGAGGAGTTTGACGGTTTCGACCGGGGTACCCGCCCGGCCCTCAGCGACTTTGTCACCCTGACCGAGTACTCGGCGGACCTGGCTGTCCCGGTGGCCTACCCGCCACAGGCCATGGACAATGTGCTCGGAGAGTACCTGGCGGCCAACGGCAAGACCCAGCTGCGGATCGCCGAGACGGAAAAATACGCGCACGTGACATTTTTCTTCAGCGGCGGTCGGGAGCAGGCGTTTGAGGGCGAGACACGCATACTGGTGCCTTCCCCTTCCGTGGCCACCTATGACCTGCAGCCGGAAATGAGCGCGCCGGAAGTCACCGACCGGCTGGTTGAGGCCATCCGCTCCGGACAATATGATGCCATCATCTGCAATTATGCCAATGGCGACATGGTCGGGCACAGCGGTGACTTCGATGCCGCCGTGAAAGCGGTGGAATGCGTGGACCAGTGCCTGGGCCGTATCGTGGCGGCGCTGGAGGAAACCGGAGGACAATGCCTGATCACCGCCGACCACGGCAACGTCGAGCAGATGATGGATCCGGCATCGGGCCAGCCTCTCACCTCCCATACCAGCGGCCCCGTGCCGCTGGTCTACGTCGGCGACCCGGCCTGGCGTTTCGACCGCGAGGGCAGTCTGTCCGATATCGCGCCGACGCTGCTCAGCCTCATGGGCATGCCGGTTCCCGAGGAAATGACCGGTACCGTGTTGATGAGCCGGAGCTGAACCATGCACCTGCCGGGACGCCTGCTGCTGACCAGCGTGCTGTTGCTTGCCTGCGTGGCGGACGGCCACGCCGCCGAGCAGGAGACGCCCCCGCGGGAACAGCTGGAGGCGGTCAACCAGGCGATCGGGCAGATCGAGCAATGGCTGGACGAGGCATCCGATACACTGAGCGAAGAAGAACAACGCCTGCGTCGTATCCAGCAGGTCATGACAGCGCGCGAACAGGATATCGCGGATAACCGGCAACAGATACGGAGCCTGCGACAGGAACTGTCGGCGCTGCGACAGCAGGCCGACCGGCTGCGGCGGGACATCGAGTCCGACCAGGAACTCGTGGCCCGCGCGGTGCGCGCCTCCTGGATGAGTCGCCGGGATTCCCCGCTCAAGCTGTTGCTGAACCAGGAAGATCCCGGCCGCGGCCGCCGTCTGTTGCGGTATTTCGGCGACTTCAATCAGGCCAGGGCCGAGCAGATCCGGGCCTGGCAATCCGACCTGGACGAATTGCAGAACACCCGCGCCAGGATCCGGTCACGACAGACGATGCTGGATGCAGAGAATGACCAGCTCGAGCAACAGCTGGTCGCCCTGGAAGAAAACCGGGAGCAACGCCGCGCCGCGGTGGAAGCCCTGCAGGCCGACATGCAGCAACGCACCGCCACGCTGGAAACCCTGCAGGACGACCGGGAGCAACTGGAGGCGCTGATCGAGGAGATCAACCGGATCGTCGTCGACATCCCCGCGCCCGAAGACGCCGTCCCGTTCGACCAGGCCCGGGGAAACATGCCTTGGCCGCTGGAAGGCAGACCGGTCAATCGTTTCGGAGAACGCTACAGCGATGGCAATCTGCGCCGTCGGGGTATTATCATTGAGGCCGATCCGGGAACTCCGGTGCGCGCCATCCACCAGGGGCGGGTGGTGTTCGCCGACTGGCTGCGGGGTTCCGGCCTTCTGGTGGTGGTGGATCACCGGAATGGATACATCAGCCTGTACGCCCACAACGGTGCGCTCGACAAGCGCAGCGGAGACTGGGTCAATCGCGGCGAGCCAGTGGCCACGGCCGGCAACAACGCGGGCATGAACACCCCGGGTGTCTATTTTGAAATCCGTCAAGGCGGCGACCCGCTGGACCCCGCCGACTGGTTACTGGCACGCTGAAAGGAGCACAAGATGCGACGTTTGCAAAATCTCTCGATCGGCCTGCTGGCCAGTCTGTGTCTGATACCGGGCCACGCCCAACAGGCCCCCGCGCCAGGCGGAGAGAGTGACCGCCCTCTCACGGTGATGGACGACGAACGCCTGGACCAGGATTCCTCCGGAGAATCACTGCCACTGCCGGTGCGCGAAGTGCGCCTGTTCACCGAGGCACTGGACGTCATCCGCTCCGCCTATGTGGAGGACATCGACGACCGCACACTGCTGGAATATGCCATCCGGGGCATGCTGGAGGGACTCGATCCGCATTCCGACTATCTCAGCGAAGACGATTATGACTCACTGGAGGAAAGCACTCAGGGCGAATTCGGTGGACTGGGCATCGAGGTGGGCGAGGAGAATGGTTACATCCGCATCATCAGCCCGATCGACGACTCACCCGCCGACCGCGCCGGCATCGAGGCCGGAGACCTGATCGTGGAGATTGACGGCCGCCCGGTACGCGAGATGTCCATCAATGATGCGGTGGACCTGTTGCGGGGCGAACCCGGCAGCACAATTTCACTGACTCTGATGCGCGACGATGACACCCTCGATGTCTCCCTGGAGCGCGAGATCATCGCCGCCAACAGCGTGCGCTCTCGAATGCTCGAACCCGGCTATGCCTATCTGCGCATTTCGCAGTTCCGGACCAATACCGGCGAGGAAGTGGTCCGCGTGCTGAATGAACTCCATGAAGAGAACGGTGAGCTTCGTGGCCTGGTGCTGGATCTGCGCAACAACCCCGGTGGCGTGCTGCAGGCCGCCGTCGGCGCGTCCGATGCCTTTCTCACGGACGGCATGATCGTGTACA
Source organism: Pseudomonadota bacterium (assembly GCA_051747985.1). Classification (GTDB taxonomy): domain Bacteria; phylum Pseudomonadota; class Gammaproteobacteria; order Pseudomonadales; family Pseudohongiellaceae; genus PWQG01. The sequence continues at coordinate 7,697 of JBNJGU010000127.1, forward strand.
CCGATGGTCGCATGCGGCAGTCGGACGCCGAGTACCATGCCAACGCGGACGATCCCAGCCGCGGCGTTCCCATGGTGGTGCTGATCAATACCGGCTCCGCCTCGGCCGCCGAGATCGTAGCCGGAGCGCTTCAGGATCAGGGACGGGCCGTGATCATGGGCACACAGAGTTTCGGCAAGGGTTCGGTGCAGACCCTGCTGCCATTAAGCAATGAACGGGCCCTGAAACTGACCACTTCGCTGTACTATACGCCCGACGGTCGCTCGATCCAGGCCCAGGGCATCACCCCTGACATCGAGATCCGCGAGGGACTGGTCACGCGGGAGACCCCCCGCCGCGGGGTTTACTCCGAGGCCGATCTGGAAGGACACCTGGGCAATCGCAATGAAACCGATTCCGCGGAGAATGCGGAAGGGGCGGTCGCTTCCGGCGAGCAGATCATCATCGGTGACTACCAGCTCAATGAAGCGCTGACGTTGCTGCGTGGCTGGCACATCATGCGGGGTCGCGCCGGAGGGGGTGGCTCACGCTGATGCCACTGCCCCGCTCCGCCCATCTGGTCATCCGGGCCGTTCTGGCTCCAGGCCGGCGACAGGCCATTCTGCTGCTGGCCCTGCTGTTACTCGGCACACTGCTGCTGATGGCCTTCACCGGCCCGGAAGTCAATGAGCAGGAAGACCGGGAAGAAGCATCCGCCGCGGTCACCACCGGACTGATCGAACGACACGCCCCGCGGCGCCCCGCGGAGCAACATGTCCAGGACCATGCCGCCCTGCCCGATCCGCTGCCGGCGGCGCCTCTGTACGAGCCCGCCCCGACCCGGGGCGCGGACCTGGTGCTGATCATCGA
>JBNJGU010000128.1:0-8545 GCA_051747985.1 Pseudomonadota bacterium
CACCCGCAGCTCGGTGGGCGTGAACTCGCGGCCCTCGATCTTGGCGTGACGTCCGTCCCCTCCGAAGTAGTTGTCCACCAGGGCGAACACCAGTCGCGCGTCCAGCACGATCAGCGCAGTGCCGCGCAGTGGCCGGAACTTGACCAGGTTCAGGCTGGTGGGCACATACATGGTGTGCAGGTATTCGCCGAACTTGTTGATCTGTACGCCGTTGACCGAGACCTCGGCACTGCGGCGCATCAGGTTGAACAGGCTGATGCGGGTATAACGGGCAAAGCGCTCATTGATCATTTCCAGCGTGGGCATGCGCCCACGGACGATGCGGTCCTGACTGGTCAGGTCATAGGAGCGCACCTCACCGGGAGCCAGGTCCTCGTCGGTATCCACATCGCCATCATCCACGCCATGGAGCAGCGCATCGATTTCATCCTGGGACAGAAGATCCTGCATGGTCTGGCTTCCTTACTGCATCACGAAGGTGGTGAACAGTACCTGCTCGATACCGGGCCGGCCGATTTCATCCCGCAATATGGTCTGGACTTCCTCGGTGGCGAGCTCGCGCAGGGTCTCGACCCCGGACGGATCCTCGAACACCAGCAACATCTGTGCGTTGAACAGGGAGATGAGGTTGTGGCGGATCATCGGCATGTGTTCACGCACCGCCGCCAGCGCCTCGGCATCGCGGGACATGACACTCAACTCGGCCTGCATGTACCGTTGCCGGCCACGGTGCGGGAAACTGACCACGAAGGAAGGCGACAGATCCACATACTCCATCGGGTTCTCGGGGGACGTCGGCTCCGCGGTCTGCCCGTCCTGTTCTGGCTCCGGCTGCCCCCAGAGAAAGAACCAGGCGGCACCCGCGCCGCCCACCACCAGCAGGACGATGGTCACGATCATGACGATACGACTCTTTCCGGTCGCGGGGGCTTCAGGCGGTTCCAGTTGTTCTTCGGCCACGGGGCTGCTGTTCCTTCCGTCGGATTACAGATGACGGTCGGTTTTTCAGCAAGAGCTGTGCCACAAATAATTCCCTTTGATTATCAACAGGATGGAGAGGCGGATTCCCGAGCGGTGACGATCACGGCGGACAGGCGACAAAATCCTGACGTCAGGCGTAGGCATCAACCAGCGACAGGGCCGCGGCCGTCATGCGCGCATCGCTCACGGTCGGCTCATCCCCGCTCTCCGTTCCGGGGCCTTCACCGGGCGCCTGGTGTCCCTCGGATGGCTCACCGGAATCCCCGTCCGCGGACTGATCGGAGATATCGACATCCAGCAGGTCCAGACCGTCTTCGGCCAGCGCTTCCTGCAGACGTGGCAGACTGTTCTCGAGCGCATCACGAACCATCGCATGTGGCGAGGTGAACTGGATGGACATCTGTTCGGCGTTCATCTGGATCTGGATCATCAGGCGGCCTAGCTCCGGTGGATCCAGGCGGATGTGGGCTTCGGATCGTTGCTGGGCGGTCATCATCTGGATACGGCGCGACAGGGCATCGCCCCACTGTTCCCGCGCGCCACTCTGCGCGATGCCATTGCCGTCCATCAGGGAACGTTGCGCGCTCAGGGCCGGGTCCATGACCTGGCCACCCTGTGGGGAGGCGCTGGAGGACTGCGCCCCACCCTGATTGAGTGACGCCTGGCCCGATTGCCCGGAAGCGAACTGTTGACCCGGAGACTGTTGTGGCTGGCCCGGTTGCGACTGACCCGATGACGACTGGGATGCCTGCAGCTGGCTCTGCCATGACTGCATCAACTCCGCGCTCGATGACAGCTGTCCCTGAACGGCCGACTGACCGGTCACGGCAGTGTTCAGGGCCGACATCGGCCCGGAATGGCCTCGCTCTGGTGAGTGACTGTCCCGACCATCGAAGCGTCTGGACCACTGTTCGGCAAAGCGTTGCAGTGCCTCGCCATTGGTGCGCTCCGGTCGCAGCAGCAACGTCTCTTCACCCACCGGTGGCGAGGCCGCCGCGTCCGGGTCCAGTGATGGCATCGGCGGCAACGGCGGATGTGCAGGGTTGGTCACAGCGATGGCAGTCCGACCGGTGGGCTCAACGACCACTCTGGCTTTGTCGGACGGCTCCGGCACCTGAAGTTCCACTGACTCCGGAGTTCGTGACACTGTGAGGCGCGGGTCCGACGGAGTCTCGCCGACAACCTCAGGACCGGGGACACCCCCAGGAGCGGAATCGGACTGATTCAACTCCGCGGACGCATCAATCCCGGCGGATGGCATTGCCGGCTCCGTCCGCATGATCCGATGCCGCGGAGGCGTGGGTCGTTCATCCATCCACGGGGCATCAACCACTGAAGCGGCTTGCGGATCTGCCTGCATCCGCTCCATCGGCCGTGGCGACCGAGATGCCGATATCAGTACTTCCGCCCCCTCCTCGGCTGGCCATTGCTCGGTCATGGCAGATCCTTGATCCGAAACGACGGGTACACCGGAGCGAACGACATCCGGCATCACCGGTTGTCGAGGTGCATCGTTCTGTGCTGCTGGCGACTCCGGCATGTGAAGTTTCACTGACTCCGGAGCTCGTGACAATTTGACATCCGGGTCCAGCGGAGCCGCACCGACAACCACAGGCCCGGGGGAACTGTCGGGTGTGTAGTCGGCCTGTTGCAGCGATGGCGCTGATAATAATGTCCGTTCATCCATCCGTGGAGTGTCAACCGCTGAAATGACTCGCGGATCAGACTGCGTCTGCTCCATCGGCTGTGGCGGCCATGGTGACGATGTCGGCGGGTCGGCTCCATCATGAGCCATCGACTGCAGGGGCGTCGCGGAACTCCGGTCCGGCACGAGGGATTCATTGGAGCGAACGACCTCCGGCATCGGCAGTTGTCGCGGTGCCTGGCTGTGTAACGACGGCTGAAGAAGATTCAATGAATCCGACTCAACCGATGGCATTGCCGGCTCCATCCGCACGATCGGCGGCAGGTTCTGTCCGTCCGGCGGCAGTGCGCTGCCGCCTTTGATGGCACCGGCCAGTTGACTGGCAAACGCACCACGGCTGCCCTGCCCCGGCGGCAGCGCTTCCGCCGGAGAGCCCAGCCCCTGGAACAATGCGGCACCGGAGCGACCGCCGCTGCCGGCGGGCAGCAGGACGACTGGCAGGTGGGCGAGGTCTTGCATCATCAGGTTTCCTGTGACAATCCTTGGTGGCGATCATCACTGCAAGAGCCTTGCCAGCCCACTAGGCGGGGAAAGTCACGGACCGCGACGACGATTCAGGACGGCCTGGCGGCGCGCGAACTCGTCATGATTGCGTTGCTCGATGCGAGCCCGGTCCGCTTCTTCCTGCCGGTCAATGCGTTGCATCATTTTCTCCAGCTGGCGGTGGCGTGTGTCCTTTTCGCGCCAGTGCTCCCGCACCTGGTCGAGCTGCCCCCGCACCACGGCAATCTGTCGCTGCTGTTGCTCCATGGCATGATCGAGGTTGCTGCTGAACCGGCTGATCAACTGCAGCCGGGCCGCGCTGACACCACCGCGCCCGTCCCGCAGCAGCATCTCGTGGTATTCCTGCTGATACCCCTGCAGTTGCGCCAGCTTGTCCTGTTCCTGTTGCAGCCGTTGCTGCATGGTGGCCAGTGCCCGGGCCGCCTTCTGCACCTCACGGTCCGCCAGCCGCAGTACCGGTTGCAGTCGCTGCACGCGGTTCATCAGGAGGTACCGGAGCGGGCGGTCGGCTCAGTCTGGCCGGACGGATTGCGACCGGGTGAGTTCTGCAGTTGCGTGACCTTGCGGTCGGAAGCTCCGGTGCCTTTGGTGGCGGCCTGCTGTTTCTGCCATACCGGCTGCACGACCCGGTGCAACCGGGCGGCCGCCTCGTCAAAGCCGACCCTGTCTCGCAGCCCCTGCTGCAGGAACTGTCGCAGGTGCGGCATGCGCTCGATGGCCTGGTCGATCTCCGGGTCGGTACCGCTGTTGTAGGCACCGACGCTGATCAGGTCACTGTTCTGCTGGTAGGTGGACCAGGTACGACGGAACAGGCGCGCCAGCTCCCGATGCTGTTCGGTCACCACGGCGGGCATGACCCGGCTGATGGAGGCCTCGATGTCGATGGCCGGGTAGTGACCCTGCTCGGCCAGCGCACGGGACAGCACCACGTGTCCATCCAGAATGGCCCGCGCGGAGTCGGCCACCGGATCCTGTTGATCATCGCCCTCGGTCAGTACCGTGTAGAAAGCGGTGATCGAGCCCTCGCCGTGATCGGCATTGCCGGCCCGCTCGACCAACTGGGGCACCCTGGCGAACACCGACGGCGGATAGCCCTTGGTGGCCGGTGGCTCGCCGATGGCCAGGGCAATCTCGCGCTGGGCCATGGCATAGCGGGTCAGGGAATCCATCAGCAGCAGGACGTTGTGACCCTGTTCGCGAAAACCCTCGGCGATACGGGTGGTCAGCATGGCCGCGTTCAGACGCATCAGTGGCGAGTCGTCGGCCGGCGAGGCGACCACCACCGAGCGTCGCATGCCCTCTTCGTCCAGGATGTCATCGATGAACTCCTTGACCTCGCGGCCGCGCTCACCAATCAATCCGACCACGATGATGTCGGCCTCGGTAAAGCGGGTCATCATCCCCAGCAGCACGCTCTTGCCCACGCCACTGCCGGCAAACAGCCCGATCCGTTGGCCGCGGCCGACGCTGAGCAGGGCATTGATGGCGGTGATGCCCACGTCGAGGGGCTGGCGGATAGGCTGACGCGACAGCGGGTTGATACTGGTATGTTCCGGCACCACCTGGCTGTCCTCCAGGTGCAGTGCACCCCGACCATCGATGGGCTGCCCGAATCCGTCCAGCACCCTTCCCAGCAGGCCCGGGCCGACCCGCAGCGGGGCGGCGTCGGGGGCCGGGATGACGCGGGCGCCGGGCTGCAGGCCGGCGATGCCGGTCAGGGGCATCAGGAAAATCCGCGGTCCATCGAAGCCGACCACCTCCGCCTCGATCATGCTGTCCTCGTCATGGCCGATCAGGCAACGGCTGCCCAGGGAGACCCGGCAACCCACCGCTTCCAGTGTCAGCCCCACGACACGGGTCAGGTGACCCTCTATGACCGGCTCGATGCGGGCGTCGTGCACCGGCTGATAGGCACGCAGCCGCTGCGCCAGACTCTGACGGCGAAATCGCTGCACACTGGACTCACTCATGCTGTCGACCCGGTGGACGTGTCGGTGGATTCAGGGACCAGTGGCTCCGGCGCCTCCTCAAGCGGTTCCTGCTCGACCGCGGGATCGGCCAGCCGACGCTGCACCACCTGTTCGATGACGGTGCGGAAGCGGTGCTCCAGGGTGAAATCCAGCACGCTGTGGTCGGTCTCGATCCGGCAGCCGCCTCGCGTCACGTCATTGCGGGCCACGGCGCTCCAGTTCTCGCCGCCTTCGTCGATGGCCTGCTGCAGCAGCGGCAGATCGTCGGGATGGACCAGTATCCGCACGTTGTCGGGACCGGGCGGCAGTGTACGCAGTGCCTGACGGATGACGGGCATCAGGGCGCTGTTGTCCAGCACCAGCTCCCGCTGTATGACCTGCCGTGCCACCTCCTTGACCAGGTTCAGCAGCGCCTGTTCCAGGTGATAATCCTGCTCGTTCAGGGCATGGGTGAGACTCGTGGCCAGACGATTGAGCTCCGCCAGTCGGGGCTGCAGCTCGCGGCGTCCCTCCTCCAGCGCTTCCCGTCGCCCTTCCTCCACGCCGGTCTGGCGCCCTTCCTGGCGCCCCTGCTCCAGTCCCTCTTCATAGCCTTTGCGATAGCCGTCCTCACGCGCCCGGGCCGTCTCGGCCTCGCGTTCACTCTCGGACAGCTCCGTTGTCGCCCGGGCCGCTGCCTCGCTGCCGCCATCCGGCTCCTGGACCTGGTCGCGCTTCAGCGCCTCCGGACGCGGCTGGACCTGTACCAGATGTCCGCTGGCATCGATTTCCGGCGGCTGCCAGAGCGACAGCGGATATTCGCTGACCTCCTCGGCGCTGATCCGCCCGACGGTGTCAAACAGATGTCGGCCCATGGCCTGTCCTCCCGTGGCGGTTTCCTCACCGCATTCAGATCATTTCGTCGCCGCCGCCGCTGAGCTGGAGCTCGCCGGCATCGGCCATGCGTCGGGCCACGGTCAGCACTTCCTTCTGCGCCGCTTCCACCTCGCTCACCCGGACCGGTCCCTTGGCCTCCAGGTCATCACGCAGCAGCTCGGCCGCCCGCTTGGACATGTTGCTGAAGATCTTTTCCTTGAGGAACTCGTCGGCCCCCTTCAGCGCCACGATCAGCACCTCGGAGGACACCTCGCGCAGCAGCGCCTGGATACCACGATCATCAACCTCGGCCAGGTTCTCGAACACGAACATCAGATCCTGGATCTGGTCGCCGAGATCCTCGTCGACACCGCGTATCGCCTCCATCAGTTCCTGCTCCACCGTGCCTTCCAGGTGGTTCATGATCTCGGCCGCGGTGCGGGTTCCGCCGATGCCGGTGGAGGGGTTGGAGCCCTTGCCGGAGAACTGTTTCTCCAGAATGTGGTTGAGCTCCTTGAGGGCGTCCGGTTGCACACTTTCCAGGGCGGAAATCCGCATCATCACTTCCAGGCGCACTTTCTCGGGCAGGTTGGCGAGAATATCGGCGGACTGGTCGGCCTCCAGGTAACTCAGCACCACGGCCTGGATCTGCGGATGTTCGTTGCGGATGACATCGGTGACGGCGCGCGGGTCCATCCATTTCAGGGCATTGATGCCGCCACTGGAACCGCCCAGCAGGATGCGGTCGAGCAGACCCTGGGCGCGCTCCTCGCCCAACGCGACGGTGAGCATGTTGCGCACATAGTTGTCCGCCCCGACCCCCAGACCACTCTGGGTACCACATTCCGCCAGAAATTCATTGAGCACATACTCGACGGTGTCCTGGGTGACATTCTTCAGGGTCGTCATGGCCGCGCCGACTTTCTGTACTTCCTTGGGGCCCATCTGCTTGAGCACCTCGGCGGCGTCCTTCTCCCCCATGCTCATGAGCAACACCGCCGCCTTGTCCACGGTGCTGATGCTGAGTGACTGCTGGTCTGCTGCGTTATCCGCCATGATCCGGGTTCTCTGTCAGTTCCTGTCGATCCATTGTTTCACCACCTGGGCGACCCGCGCCGGATCGTCGGCCACCAGACTGCGCACGGCATTGAGCTGGCGCTCGTAGCCCTCTTCGGGACCCGGCAACAGCACGTCGTCACCGCCGCTGAGCGTGACCGAAGGATCGGAACCGGACTCCAGATCCAGATCGGCGAACTCACCGGCCTCGGATCGCTCCGTCAGGCTGCGACCGTCACGGCCGCCGGACGCCAGGCGGCGGAGCACCGGCAACAGTACACCGAACACCAGGGCCAGAACAAACAGACCGGCCGCCAGTTGTCGCACGGTGCTGTTGACCCATGAATCCTGCCACCAGGGCAGCGCTTCCTCAGTGCCGACCTCGACGCTGGCGAACTGCTGGTTGAGCACGGTGACCCGGTCACCGCGCTGTTCGTCGAATCCGATGGCGTCGCGCACCAGCGAACGGATCTGTTCCAGTTCCTGCTCGTTCCAGGCGGTGGCTCCCTCGCCGCTGCGCTCGTCCAGCACCACTGCCACGGTGATCCGTTCCAGGTTCACCGGATCGAAGTTGGTGTAGCTGATGGTGCGGTCGAGCTCATAGTTGCGTGTCGACTGTTCACGCGAGCGGCCCACCGTCGCCGGTTCATCCTCGTCCGCCGCTTCGTCGACCGCGGTCTCCTGCGCCACCACCTCGGCATCGCCAGGAGGCTGATTGCTGAGGGCGCCGGGTATCCCTCCCGCATCCAGGCCTTCGCCGCTCTCGCGCAGGGACTGTTCACTGCGCAAGGCGCTCCGGTCGGGATTGAACTGTTCCTCGGCACGCTCGATGCGCGTGAAGTCGACGCTGGCGTTGACCTCGGCGGTGAACCGGCCCGGTCCCACCACCGGATGCAGAATACGGCTGATGCGTTCCATCAGCGTGTCCTCGAAACGCCGCACATATTCAAACTGCTCGGCGGCAATCACCATCTCCGGATCACGATCGCGGCCGCTGAGCAGATTGCCGTTCTGGTCCACCACCGTGACGGAGTCGGCGACCATGTCCGGCACGCTGGAGGCAACCAGACTGGTGATGGCCTGCACCTGGGTTTCCGTCAGCTGGCGACCGGAACGCAGGTTCAGCATGACTGATGCCGATGGCTGGCGTTCGGTCCGCATGAACACGGAGCGCTCCGGCGTGGCCAGATGCACGCGGGCGGACTGCACGTTGCGCATGCTGGCTATGGTGCGTTGCAGTTCGCCTTCCTGACTGCGCCGGTAGCGGTTCATCTCCATGAACTGGCTGGTGCCCAGGCCCTGTTCCTGGTCCAGCGATTCATAACCATAGCCGTTGTCGCGGCTGACACCGGCACCGGCCACGGCCAGCCGCAGTGCTGATACGCGTTCCGAGGGCACCAGCACCACACCGCTGCCCGGATCGACCCGGAACGTGGCCCCTTCCGTCTCCAGTGCACTGATCAACTCGGCGCTG
>JBNJGU010000129.1:0-8472 GCA_051747985.1 Pseudomonadota bacterium
GCCCAAGGGGATTCTGCTGATGGGCCCGCCCGGCACCGGGAAAACCCTGTTGGCCAGGGCCACCGCCCATGAGGCCGGCGTGCCGTTTTTCAGCATCAGTGGCTCGGAGTTCATCGAGATGTTCGTCGGCGTGGGCGCCTCGCGGGTCCGTGACATGTTTCAGGAGGCGCGCAAGCGGGCTCCGGCGCTGGTCTTCATTGACGAGATCGACTCCGTGGGGCGGGTGCGTGGCACCGGCGTGGGCGGCGGCAATGACGAGCGCGAACAGACCCTGAATCAGGTACTGGCGGAAATGGACGGCTTCTCGGCCGACGAGGCCGTGGTGGTGCTGGCTGCCACCAACCGCCCGGATGTACTCGATCCGGCCCTGCTGCGCCCCGGGCGCTTCGACCGCAAGGTGACGCTGGAGTTGCCCCAGCAGTCGGCCCGTAAAGAGATATTGAGCGTGCACCTGCGCAAGGTGCCGCTGCAGGATGATGTGGATGTGGAAGAACTGGCGCGGATGACGGTCGGTTTTTCCGGTGCCGACCTGGCCAATCTCGTCAATGAAGCGGCGCTGTTGGCGGCGCGGCGCCAGTCGGAACAGGTGGCCCGCCAGGACTTCACCGGCGCGCATGATCGCATTGTCATGGGTTCCGAACGCCGCGATCTGCTTAACCCGAAGGAGCGCCGCCGCACGGCCATTCACGAAAGTGGTCATGCGATTGCCGCGCTGATGAGCCCGGAGGCCGATCCGGTCCACCAGGTCACCATCATCCCTCGCGGCCGGGCGCTGGGCGTCACCGAGCAGCTCCCGGCCGAGGACCGATACAACTACACCGAGGACTACCTGGCCACGCGTCTGACCGTATTGATGGGTGGCCGCTGCGCGGAGCAGCTCGTGCTGGGCGAGACCAGTTCGGGCGCCGGTAGCGATCTGGAGCAGGCCACGCGTCTGGCCCGCATGATGGTGGCGCAGTGGGGCATGAGCGAAGCCCTGGGGCCGGTGCATTTCAGCCTGGGAGACGAGCATCCCTTTCTGGGCTATGAGCTGACACAGACCCGTGACTACAGTGAGGCCAGTGCCCGCCAGATTGACGAGGAGGTCAAGCGCATCGTGGCCGGGGCGGAGCAGCGCTGCCGGGACCTGCTGACCGCGCACCGCGACAGTCTGGACCGGCTGGTCGAGGCCCTGCTGGAGCGCGAAACCCTGGATCGACGAGCCATTGATCAGTTGCTGGGAACCGCGGCCGCGGAAACGGAGGAGGGCACAGCGTGAGCCGCCGGTCCGGTGAGATCCAGTGTCGTGTGCGACTGAAATCGGGTGATGACATTGCTCTCGGGCCGGGCAAGGTGCAGTTGCTGCGGGCCATCGGCGAGACCGGTTCGATCAGTGCGGCCGCCCGTAGCATGAACATGAGCTATCGTCGCGCCTGGATGCTGGTCGAAACCATGAACCGCAGTTTCCGGACACCGCTGGTGAGCACGACCACGGGCGGGCGCTCCGGTGGTGGTGCGGCGGTCACCGCCGAGGGGGAGAAAGCCTTGCAGGCCTATGAGGCGATGATGAAGGAAGTGGACAGCGTGGCGGAACGTCATCTGCGCCGCCTGGTCCGCGGACTTCCCCTGGTGGATTCCCGGTCCGATGACTGACAGACAGGAAATTTTCACCATTCTTCCGGATATTGCGACAAGACATCATCGCTGCTGGCAAGAACCGCTGGATTGGTAATCGTTATGTTTCTGTGTATACTTCGAGGCCAGATTTCAATCCAGGCTATGAGGTTGCGCCGTGTATCATGCAGTTCATTCCCCGGACGTCCGCGTTGAGCATCGACTCGTTGTGAGGTTTCTGTATATTACCTGCCTGGCAATGGCCGCTCTGCGAATTCTGCCGCTCCAGGCACAGAATCTGTCGGATGCACCGGTCGTGGCGGCGGCTTCCGACCTGCAGTTCGCGGTGGAGGAAGTCGCCGGGGCGTTTTCACGCCAGACCGGAGAGCGGGTGCGGCTGAGCTTCGGGTCCACCGGCAATTTTGCCCGTCAGATCCGTGAGGGCGCACCATTCCAGTTGTACATGGCGGCCGATGAATCATTTGTGCTGGACCTGGCACGGGAGGGCCATACCCGCGATGAAGGCGCCCTGTATGCGCTGGGGCGGGTCGTGTTGATGGCGCCGCACGACTCGCCACTGTCGGTGGATGGCGAGCTGAATGGTCTGGTGGAGATGCTGGAGGCAGGATCACTGCGACGTTTCGCCATCGCCAATCCCGAGCATGCCCCGTATGGGATGCGGGCCCGGGAGGCACTGCGGCATCGCGGCATCTGGGAAGCCCTGCAGCCCGTGATGGTGCTGGGTGAGAATGTCAGTCAGGCGGCACAGTTTGCCTTGTCCGGCAGTACACAGGGCGGAATCATTGCGTATTCACTGGCTTTGGCACCGTCCGTGGAGCAGCGCGGAGAATATGCGCTGATTCCGGAGAGTTGGCATAGTCCGCTGCGCCAGCGCATGGTCCTGCTGAAGGAAGCAGGGCCGGTCGCGGAGTCTTTCTACCAGTTCATCCAGAGCGCGGAAGCCCGCCAGATAATGAGCCGCTACGGTTTCACCGCTCCAGTGGATCCATAGACGATGGACTGGACTGCGCTGTCCATTTCCCTCCAGCTGGCTGGTTGGACCGTCCTGTTGCTGCTGCCGATCATGGTGGGAATGGGACGCCTGCTGGCCTGGCACGAGTTCCGGGGGAAAGTGCTGGCCGAGGCGCTGATCGCGATTCCATTGGTACTGCCGCCCACCGTGTTCGGTTTCTACCTGCTGGTGGCCTTTGGTGGCGCCTCTCCCGTCGGCCAGCTATGGGACCGGCTGTTCGGTGAACAACTGGTGTTCAGTTTTACAGGCCTGGTGGCCGCCTCCGTGATATTCAATCTGCCATTTGCCATTCAGCCCGCGCAGCGCGGATTCGAATCGGTCCCGGCTGGCGTGCGCGAGGCAGGTCAGTGCTGCGGGTTGACGCCATGGCAATTGCTGTGGCGCGTGGAGCTGCCCCTGGCCTGGCCGGGACTGCTGACCGCCATGGTGCTGACCTTTGCCCATACCCTGGGCGAGTTCGGCATCGTCCTGATGGTGGGCGGCTCGATCCCGGGGGAAACCCGAACCATTGCCATCGCCATCTACGACCGGGTCCAGGCCTTCGATTACGAGGGGGCTGCCATCATGTCCGCCGTGCTGCTGGGGATTTCGCTGTTCACCATTACACTGACCTTCTGGCTGTCAAGCCGCATCGGCAGGAGGCTGGACGGATGACGCTGGAAGTGACGATCAGGGCGGCCGGGCCCATTGCGCTGGATGTGGATTTCCGGGTTGAACCGGGTGAAATGCTGGCCCTGGTCGGTCCGTCCGGGGCCGGCAAGTCCACGGTGTTGCGCACCATCGCCGGACTGTGGCAACCGGCACGGGCCCGAGTATCCGTGGGCGGGGAGACCTGGCTGGATACGGAGCAGGGCATCGTGCTGCCATCATATCGCCGCCGGGTGGGGATGGTGTTTCAGTCCTATGCGCTGTTTCCGCACATGAGCGCCCTGGGAAACGTCAAGACCTCATTGCTTGACCGGCCGGCTGCCGAGCGTGATGAAGAGGCCCGGCGGTTGCTGCGGCTGGTGCATCTGGAGGGGCAGGTTGCCCGCCGGCCTGGAGAACTCTCTGGCGGGCAGCAGCAGCGTGTCGCCGTGGCAAGAGCCCTGGCGAGACGACCGCGGGTACTGTTGTTGGACGAACCGTTTTCGGCGGTCGACCGGCGCACGCGTGAAACCCTGTATCAGGAAGTTCGTGAACTGCGGAATCGGCTGGACATGCCCGTGGTGCTGGTCACGCACGACATTGGTGAGGCCGAGCTGCTGGCTGATCGCATGGCCGTGATCAGTGACGGTCATCTCGAGCACGAGGGTACGGTGGGTGAAATACTGTGTGACCCGGCCGCTCTGCGACATCTGGGGCTGCGCGACATGGGTGCCTCGCTGTCCGCGCGGATTGTGACACAGGATGAGGATGGACTGACCCGGTTGGAGTGTCAGGCCGGTCCTCTGTGGCTGCCGCGCGTGGAGGGACCGGTCGGCACGCGAGTGCGCGTCCGTGTCATGGCCCATGAGGTGTTGCTGTCACGGGAGGCGCCCACCGGCCTGTCCGCGCTCAACATCCTGCCGGTGACGGTGACGGGCGTCACGCCCGGCGATGGCCCGGGAATGCTGGTGGAATTGCGCGCCGGCGAGGAACGGCTGCTGGCCCGCATCACGCGGCGCTCCGCGCTGGCGCTGGAGCTTGCAGAGGGTGTGCCCTGTCATGCCATCATCAAGTCGATGGCCGTGGCCAGGGACCATGTGGGCCGCCAGGCGGATTGATGGTCACCGCACCTGCGGATGTTGTATCGGCCACGGTTCCTCCAGGCCAAGATGTCCCAGGCCGGGCAGCTTGATTGCCAGTGACAGTGGATCGATACCGGCGGACAGGCCCAGCAGGTTCAGTTCCAGTCCATCCCTCAATCCAGCCGAGATCCCCAGTACCCCGAACAGCGACAGCTGATAACCCGAGCCACCCGGCGTGCCGGATACGGATCGAAGACCCAGGTAGTCCTTGCCCACGGCCGTGTTGGGCAGTGGTGCGTGCAGCTCCGGCACATTGCGAAGTACCCAGGCCGTGAACGTGTTGCTGTTGGGCCCCGGCCAGGCCCGATAGCGGTCGGGCCATGGATAGGTGGCCACGGCTTCGCGCAGTTTTGGCAGCGCGGTCTCGGCACGATCGCCACGGACGTCCAGCAGCAGGCGGGGCGCGCTGCCGTACCAGGCCCGGTCGGGAACATCCTGTGTGGAGCGCACGTAGGGCTGTCGCCAGCCGGTGACTTGGTGGACCTCGTAGTGATCGGCACCCGGGGCCTTGGAGGAAAGCCAGGTATGGACGGCGAAGTTGCCCCGCCATTCGAAGGCGCGGGCCGCGTAGACCTGGATCACCGCGCGGGGTTCATCGGCGGGCGCCGGTGCCAGTTCCGCGCTGGAGCGGTCCGCATCCCGCCAGCTCACGTCATCGGCATCGTTGCCGGCCGCCATGAGAAACGGCCCGGCCAGCATCAGGCTGATCAGCAACAGGAAAGCGCGCATGGTCAGTCGCCTGTGTGGATGCAGCCGCTGGTGCAGGTCTCGCGGATCTCGACCCGGCACAGTGCGGGGAGCTGAGGTTTGAGTCGGTGCCAGATCCAGCGGGCGATGTGCTCGCTGGTGGGATTCTCCAGCCCCTCGATCTCATTGAGATAATGGTGATCGAGCTGCTCCCGGATGGGACGGAAGGCGGCCTTGATATCGCCGAAATCCATGACCCAGCCACTGGTCTCGCCGACCGGTCCGCTGACCACGATTCTTGCCTGGAAGGAGTGGCCGTGCAGGCGCGCGCACTTGTGTCCGTCCGGTACGTTGGGCAGACGATGGGCCGCTTCGAAGCTGAAGTCCTTGTATATTTCCATGGGGCGGTATGGTAGCCCCGGACCGGGATGGCGGCAACTGGAAATGTCGTCTCTGGTAACGCGTGGTGGAAGGACAGGGTGAGGAGATGGCCCGGCACAATCAATACGAGACCGGCCGCGAGTAAAATTCTTCACACGGTATATTGACAAGGTCGGACAAGTCGGTAAAATGCGCGTCACCCAACACGGCGGGTGGATAGCTCAGTTGGTAGAGCGTCGCCCTTACAAGGCGAATGTCGGGGGTTCAAATCCCTCTCCACCCACCAGATTGCCGCTGTGAAAAAGGATGGTCGGAACAACCATCCGGTGACAATTTCCAGGTGCAATGTTCGGGTAAGCATGGTAACATGCGCGCCTTTCGCGGACCGGTAGTTCAGCTGGTTAGAATGCCGGCCTGTCACGCCGGAGGTCGCGGGTTCGAGTCCCGTCCGGTCCGCCATTATTTCTCCTGAAAAGCCCTCGTCCGCGAGGGCTTTTTTCGTTCCGCCCACCTCGTGAGTCACTACCTGTCGTGTCGGTATAGTCTGCTATACTCGGTGCACACCAATCAGGGACCATTGCCTGTTCAAGGGGAGAGAATCCAATGAGCGTAATGAGCGTAGGGAAAAACATCGTCCGGTTTGGCGTCGTGCTGACATTTGTTGTAGGTGGCGCTGCAGCCGGTCTGTCGAGTCAGGCGGCGGCTGAGGCCTCGGACTACAATTATCTGCAGGCCGCCTATATCAATGGTGATGTGCTGGACGAAGACGTGGATGGTTGGCAGCTGGACGGCAGCTTCAGGCTGGGACGATCGCTTTTCGTGGCCGGACGCTATTCTGAGATGAGTCTGGATCAGAATGGATCAGAGCGTCTGGATAACGATACAGGCAGTATCAGCCTTGGCTATATCTTTGGTGCCAACGAAACGGCTTCTGTCTACGGCACCGTTGGGGCTCGCAAAGAAAAATTCCGGTACAGGACCGAGATGTCATCATCGAGCCTGTCGGAGGAAGGGTACGAGCTGGGCCTGGGTGCCCGCATCAATCTCTCTCGTGAAGCCGAGCTCAAGGTCGCAGTCCACTACGTGGATCTGGGAAATAATCTCGAGATGACGGTCCCATCCGCCGAGCTGGTCTACAGTTTTACGCCCGACCTGGCCGGCGTGGTCAATTATGAAGAGGAAGACGACTTCAGCAAGGTCGGTCTCGGTGTGCGCTTCCACTTCTGATGGAGGTGCTGGAGCCGCTTGGCGTATCCGCCGGCGTGGTCGGGCTGGCCGAGGTGGGAGACAAGAGCCTGTTTCTGGGTATCCTGCTGACGCTGCGGTATCGACGACCCTGGTCCGTATTCTGGGGGTTGGTCGTGGGTATGACGGCCAATCTCGCCATTGCCGCCCTGCTCGGAGCCGCGCTCGGCAGCTGGCTGAGCGGTGACTGGCTGTCCTGGGTGCTGGGTGTCGCCTTCATTGCCATGGCGGTATGGGCGCTGATACCAGAGCATGACCACGATGAGCTGGAGACACCCGGCCACTCGCGACAAAGTGTGTTCGTGACCGCGGTGATCGGCTATTTTCTGCTGGAGATGGCTGACAAGACCCAGGTGGCCACATTGGCGTTGGCCGCCAACTATGATTCAGTGTGGCCGGTGTTGGCAGGCGCGGTGATCGGAGTGGTCGCGGTGAACGCGCCGGCGATCTGGTTGGGGCAGCAATTTGCGGGGCGGTTGCCTCTGCAGACACTGCGGGTCAGTGCGGCCGCGTTGTTCGGTCTGCTTGGCCTGTGGATGCTGATCGATGTGATGATTGCGGGTTGAGTGTCACCCCGCGCGCGGCGGGGTGAGGGAAACCATCATGACGACGGTGTTCAGGCTCCGGCCAGATTCTTGTTGGCAAAGTCCCAGTTGATCAGGTGATCAACAAAGGCACTCAGAAAATCCGGGCGACGGTTCTGGTAATCCAGGTAGTAGGCATGTTCCCAGACGTCGCAGACGAGCAGAGGCGTGGCGCCATCCGTCAGCGGGGTGTTGGCATTCGCCGTCTTGACCACTTTCAGTGTGCCGCCATCGGCAACCAGCCAGACCCAGCCGCTGCCGAACTGCGTGGCGCCGCCATCGATGAACTGCTTTCTGAATTCATCGAAGCCACCAAAGTCTTTCTTGATCCGCTCGGCCACATCGCCTGTAGGTTCTCCACCACCATTCGGTGACATGCTCTTCCAGAAAAAGTCGTGGTTGTAATGCTGCGCGACGTTGTTGAACAGTGGACCGCCTTTCTGCGCGCAGGCGTTTACCAGGTCTTCCAGGTTGTCGGCATCCACGCCGGCGTCGGCCAACAGTTCGTTACCCTTGTTGACGTAGGTATTATGGTGTTTGCCGTGGTGAAAGCTGAACGTCTGCGCGGAGATGTGAGGCTCCAGCGCATCCGCCGCATAGGGAAGATCGGGTAGTTCGAGTTTCATAATTCGCCTCGTTTGATGGCCTTGAAAATGACGCTGTCAGGATAGACTACAATGTGTTGTCATTCAAGATTGTACGGCAGCGCCCGCTTTGCGAACGGTGGCTGTATGCGTCTACAATAAACACTGGTTTCCAGCCATCACAGAACCGATAGAGGCCCCGCGCCATGAGCAAGCCCAGAGATCGCTCCAGCCACACTTCGCGTGACAACGATGATTTCGATGATATCCCGCCCATGGTACCGGCCAGGGACGAGGTCATGTCCCGGCAGCGGGAGCGGGGGCAGCCGGACCTGGTCAATCATGGCCAATACACGGAGAAAAAAGTGGTGGGCAGCTGGCCCATGCGTATCGGTCTTGCCGTGGTCGCCCTGGGCCTGATCGGAGGCGGCGTGCTGGCCTATCAGGCGCAGCAGGAGAATCTGTCGCGGATGGAGCAGGCACAGAACCGTATCGCGGATCTGGAGAATCGTCTGGCCTCGGTGGGCGACACCAGTGAAGAAACGTCCGAGAATATTTTCGAGCGACTGGATTTCAATTTCTCCGAGATCGACAAA
>JBNJGU010000130.1:0-8398 GCA_051747985.1 Pseudomonadota bacterium
GCCGCCCCGCCCGGGTAACCGAACAGGATCTCGACTCCTTCATCGTGCAGCGCACGAATCAGCATCTCGCCACCTGAGAGTAATTCCACTGTCTTCTAGCCTCTTCAATCGTCTTCCGGTTGTGCTGGTCTGTGTGAGACGGTTCCGTCCGGTCGACAGTCAGTCACTGCCGGCCGGCATCCGCTTGCGCAAGCAGACCCGACCCGACACGTTTCAAGTTCAGAATTATATGTCGCCAGCAGATAGCGGCGAACTTGCCCTGCCCCGATGCTGTGGCATCGCCGGCAGTAGGTGGAACTGTCTGACACCCGGGCTGCGGTCTGATACCGGTTTTGTGACCGGATCCGCCACAGCAGATATGGTGAGGGGATAACCTTCTCAGTAAGGCCGCAATTTTCCCATGATTTCAACGCTTGTCAAGGGAAGTGGCGATAAACGGCGACACCAGACCCTGGAGTCGCCGTCCGTGGAACGGGGCGCAACGCCCGGATGAATCAGCTGTCACCAGCACTTCCGGAACCGCCCGTGAACTCGAATTCATCGTCAATGACATCAACATGTATCGTATCACCGGGCCCGTACACGCCCTGGATCACCTTCTGCGCCAGCGGATTCTCGATCCAGTTCTGGATGGCACGCTTCAGGGGACGCGCACCATACACGGGGTCATAACCCAGCTTCGCCACCTTGTCGAGCACGGCTTCGCTGACCTCCAGTCGCAGATCACTGTCCTGAAGTCTGCGATTGAGCAGCTCGACCTGCACGCTGGCAATGCCGCGAATCTGGTCTTCGGCCAGAGGATGGAACACGACCGTCTCGTCGATCCGGTTCACGAACTCCGGCGAAAAGTGACGCACCACCACGGAAAGCACCTCGGACTTGACCTGCTCATACTGACTGGTGCTCTCCGCTCCCTGCCGCATGACTTCCTGAATCCGGTCCGAACCCAGATTGGATGTCATCACAATCACGGTATTGCGGAAATCGACCGTGCGACCATGTCCATCGGTCAGCCTTCCGTCGTCCAGCACCTGCAACAACACATTGAACACGTCCGGATGCGCCTTCTCCACCTCATCCAGCAGCAATACCGAATACGGGCGTCGACGTACCGCCTCGGTCAGGTAGCCACCCTCCTCGTAGCCGACATAGCCGGGCGGCGCCCCGATGAGCCGGGCCACCGAATGCTGCTCCATGAATTCGGACATGTCGATCCGGACCATGGCCTCTTCGGTGTCAAACAGAAACTCCGCCAGCGCCTTGCACAGTTCGGTCTTGCCCACACCGGTCGGACCGAGGAACAGGAACGAGCCATTGGGCCGATTCGGGTCGGACAGGCCCGAGCGGGAACGACGCACCGCATTGGACACTGCCGAGATGGCCTCGTCCTGACCGATGACGCGACGATGCAGAGCATCCTCCATTTCCAGCAGCTTCTGTTTGTCGCTCTGCAACATCTTGGACACCGGTATGCCGGTCCAGCGCGAGACCACATCGGCGATCTCTTCCTCGGTCACCCGGTTGCGCAGCAGACGCATCTCCATCATCTCGGCCTGCGTGGACATGTCCAGGTTCTTTTCCAGATCCGGGATCACGCCGTACTGCAGCTCCGACATTCTGGCCAGATCACCGGCCCGCCGGGCAATCTCCAGATCGGCGCGGGCCTGCTCCAGTTGACTCTTGATGGTATGCGTACCCTGCACGGCCGCCTTCTCGGCCTTCCAGACCTCGTCAAGGTCGGCGAACTCGGATTCCAGGGCTCCGATTTCCTCCGCCAGCTTTTCCTTGCGCTTGCGGGACCCCTCGTCGTCCTCCTTTTTCAACGCCTCCTGTTCGATCTTGAGCTGGATCAGTCGCCGTTCGAGCTTGTCCATCTCCTCGGGCTTGGAATCGATTTCCATACGGATCAGGCTGGCCGCCTCATCGATCAGGTCAATGGCCTTGTCCGGCAGCTGGCGATCCGGAATATAGCGCTGCGACAGGCGTGCCGCCGCGATGATGGCGGCATCGGCAATCTGCACACCGTGATGAACTTCGTAGCGCTCTTTCAGCCCTCGCAGAATGGCGATGGTGTCCTCTTCTCCAGGCTCATCCACCAACACCTTCTGGAAACGTCGTTCCAGGGCGGCATCCTTCTCGATGTACTTACGATATTCATCCAGCGTGGTGGCGCCAACGCAATGCAGCTCGCCACGGGCCAGCGCCGGTTTCAGCATGTTGCCGGCATCCATGGAGCCTTCGGCCTTGCCCGCACCCACCATGGTATGGATCTCGTCGATGAACAGAATGACGGACCCTTCCTGCTTGGACAGCTCGTTCAGAACCGCCTTGAGTCGCTCTTCGAATTCTCCGCGAAACTTGGCGCCGGCAATCAATGCCCCCATGTCCAGCGCGAGAATTTTCTTGTTACGTAATCCCTCCGGCACCTCGCCATTGACAATACGCTGCGCCAATCCCTCGACAATGGCGGTCTTCCCCACACCGGGCTCGCCAATCAACACAGGGTTGTTCTTGGTACGACGTTGCAATACCTGAATGGTGCGACGGATCTCTCCGTCTCGTCCGATGACGGGATCGAGGTCACCGGAGGCGGCCTTCTCGGTCAGGTCGACGCAGTATTTCTCCAACGCCTGCCAGCTGTCTTCCGCTTCGGCATCATTGACCTTCTCCCCGCCACGAAGATTATCGATCGCGTTACGCAGAGCCTGCTCGGAGACCCCGAAGGAATTGAGCAGACGACCCAGTTCGCCCTTGTCCTGCATAGCCGCCAACAGCACCATTTCACTGGAAATGAACTTGTCGTCATTTTTCTGTGACAGCTTGTCCGCATGATTGAGCAATCGGGCACATTCATTGGACATTGTCACATCGCCACCGGTGCCTTCCACCTGGGGCAGTCGTTCCATAATGGCCTGCAACCCCTTGCGCAGCTCGCTGATATTGAACCCGGTCTGGGACAACAGCGGCCTGACCGATCCGCCCTGCTGTTCCAGCAGAGCCAGCATCACGTGTACGGGCTCAATGAAATTGTTGTCATTGCCCAACGCCAGGGACTGTGCGTCCGCCAGGGCGGATTGCAACTTGCTGGTCAGTTGATCCATTCTCATGTGTCACCTCTGAGATTGTGCCGGGCACCCCGCCGCTTGTGCGATGGATGGGAGAATACACCCGGTTCCGGTAATTGTCTGATGAGTAGATTGAGGCGGACTGCGCAAATTCAAGCGTAAGGGTGATTCCATATCCGGTTGTTGAGACAGATCAATGCCGCCATGCGCCCGGTAACCCCATCCCGGCGAAAGGAAAAAAAACGCGTCTCATCACAGACAGTGCACAGCCCCCCGCCGTATACATCGGTGACCCCCGAGTGGTTCAGGCAGGCGCGAGCCAGCAAATACAGATCGGCCATCCACTTTCCCGGCAACCGCCCCGGGCGGAACGCTTCCGGCACGGAATCCGTATACGCAGCGGGAAAGGCTGTTTTGACATCATCCCCCACCTCGAAATGACAGGGCCCGATGGCGGGCCCCAGCCATGCCAACACCTGATCGGCCGGTGAGTCCATTCGCTGCAGGGCCTGCTCGACAATACCCCGGGCCAGCCCGCGCCAGCCCGCATGTACCACGGCAGCCTCCCTCCCCTCGCGATCGACCAGCAACACCGGCAGACAATCAGCCGTCAGCACCGCGGCGGCGCCGGCGCCACGGATATGAACCGCGTCGGCCTCCGGGACTCTGCCGGGATCACCCCGCGTGGCGTCGACAACCTCCACGCCATGGACCTGTCTGACCCACCGGATCGGCCCGGATATCCCCGCCAGCCTCATCAGAACACGTCGATTCTCTTCAACAACGGACCAGTCATCACCCGTATGATGGGCCAGATTGAAGGTCTCGAAAGGCGGACCGCTGACCCCGCCGACACGCGTGGTCACCAGGGCGGTGACATTGGGCGGTGCCGGCCAGTCCGGGCGAATGAGGGATATTTCAGCGCGAGGCACGGGTATCATCGCGCAGCACCTCCAGCAGTGCTTCCATGTCCTCTGGCATGGCCACTTGCCAGTTGCATTTACGGCCATCCACCGGATGTTCAAAGCCCAGTTCGCCAGCATGAAGAGCCTGACGTGGGAACCGTCGCAGCGCCTCGATCAATGCCGCCGTGGCTCCGGGAGGCAACGACAGACGACCGCCGTAGACCGGATCACCGATCAGGGGATGACGGATATGGGCCATGTGCACCCGGATCTGGTGCGTCCTTCCTGTCTCCAGCCTGACGCTGAGCAGACTGTGGTGCCGGAATCGCTCCATCACACTATATCGCGTCATGGCCGGTTTCCCGGACTCGATCACCGCCTGCTTCTTTCGATGGACCGGGTGCCGGCCCAGTGGCGCATCCACAACACCTCCACCGGTGGGCACACCACGGACGATTGCCTTGTAGTGCCTGCGCACGGTCCGGGCCTGCAGCTGCCGCACCAGCGCCGTGTGGGCCCGTATCGAGCGGGCCACCACCATCAGACCGGTGGTGTCCTTGTCCAGACGATGGATGATGCCGGCCCGCGGCAGTCGCTCCAGCGCTGGATCATGGTGCAGCAGCCCATTGAGCACGGTGCCGGAATGGTTGCCGGCAGCCGGATGCACAACCATCCCGGCCGGTTTGTTGATGACCAGCAGGTCCTCGTCCTCGAACACGATATCCAGCTCCAGCGACTCCGGAACCCAGTCATCTCCGGCGAGGCTCTCCTGACGGGCCCGCAGATGCAATGTCTCCCGGCCCAGCAAGCGGTCACGGGGCCTGGCGGCGCGACCATCAACCAGCAGATCACCGTCACGGATCCACCCCTGCAGGCGTACTCGTGAATAGTCCGGAAACAGCTCCGCCGCCACCCTGTCCAGCCGATCGCCCGCCAGGAGATCCGGCACAATGGCCGTCTCGTTGATGATTTCTTCTGTCATGGTCCACTCTGCCTTGCTGCCCGGGCCGCCATTCTACTACGGAAGGAACTTTTCCACAGGGTTTGGGGTCCATCAGGCTGCTGTGTTTTAATACCGCTTTACCGTCCATGATCAGATTACAGGTGTCCGTACCGTGAGAATTCTGTCCGTCATCCTGCTGTGCCTGAGCGCAGTCTCCTGTTCCTGGTGGACCCAGGGAGACCGCGACGAATATGCGGGCGTGTCCACGGAGCAACAGTTTTATGAACGCGCCAACCGCCAACTCAATGCCGGCAACTACTCGCAGGCCGTATTGACCTACCAGGCGCTCGAGTCGCGCTTTCCGTTCGGCCAGTACGCTTCCCAGGCCCAGCTGGAGCTGATCTACGCCCATTACCGCAGTAACAGTCTGGAGGCCGCGCGGGCCGCCGCCGACCGGTTCATCCGGCTGCATCCGGACCATCCCAGTATCGATTACGCATACTATATGAAGGGCGTGGCTTCATTTTCGGAGAACAGCGGTTTTGTCAGCCGGTTTCTACCCACTGACGCCTCCAAACGCGACATCACCCGCGCAGAGGATGCCTTCAACGAGTTCTCACTGCTGCTGTCTCTCTATCCCGACAGCGACTATGCGGCCGATGCCAGGGCAAGGATGATCTTTCTACGCAACACACTGGCGCAATACGAGATCCACGTGGCGGATTACTACATGGAACGGCGTGCCTATATCGCGGCCCTGAACCGGGCACGTTACGTGGTGGAAAATTTCCAGGGCACCCCCCAGGTGGCGGATGCCCTGTCCCTGATGGTGGAATGTTACCTGCGCCTGGGCCTGGATGACCTGGCTGACACCTCCCTGGCACTGCTCCGCGAGAACTATCCGTCACACGAGACGCTGGCAGACGACGGACAGTTCATTGTACGGAACCATGTCACCAACCCATCGCTGCTCTACACAGTCTCATTCGGACTGCTCGGCTCCAATGAGGATGATACGCCACTGGCACCGACATCCCGACCCGATCGGCCCGTGGCGCCGGATGCGCCTTCCTCGGGCCAACGGTCCTGGCTCAACATCCTGACCCTGGGCCTGTTTGGGGACGACGGCAGCACGCCGGGGGACCTCCCGAGCGATCCGCCACCAGGAGCGCCGGGGGGTGTACCGGGCGGCCCCGTGGACACACGGACGCCGACGGAGCGGAGCCCGGCACCACAGCCCATACCACAGTGACGACGATCAGTAATTTTCCGGGAAGAAATAGCGCTCCACCAGCTCAATGAGCAGGTGGATGATCTTGATGTGCATCTCCTGGATACGGTCGGCATAGGCGCTGCCACCCACCGCGATATCCACCGTCGCCAGTCTGCCCAGTGCTGAACCCGGCGCCCCGGTCAGGCTGATCACCGGTATGTGCCGGTCCATCGCGTATTCCGCGGCCCTGATCACGTTGGCGCTGCCGCCACTGGTACTGATGGCCAGCAGGCAGTCCCCCGGCCGGCCGCGCGCTTCCAGGTAACGGGAAAATACCGATTCATAACCGAAATCATTGGCCACGCAGCTCAGATGCCCGGGGTCACTGATCGCCGTGGCGGACAGTGGCCTTCGCGCATCACGATAGCGACCCGTGAGCTCCTCGGCAAAGTGCATGGCGTCACTCATCGAACCACCGTTACCACAGCTGTATACGGCGTGCCCGGACTTGAACGTACGTATGAGCACATCGGCCGCTTCCCGCACGGAATGCACCCGCCGCTCATCCTCCAGGAAGCGATCCACAAAGGCACGCGCTTCTTCCAGCGTTTCCACTACAATGTCCTGCACAATTCCTCCTGCCTACTCACCGGGACGCCAGCCATTGGTGATCGGGTATCGTCGATCCCGACCGAAACCCTTGCGGGTCAGGCGGATGCCGACCGGCCCCTGACGACGCTTGTACTCATTCCTGTCCACCAGTGTCAGCACCCGGTGTACTTCATTGCGGTCAAACCCCTGTGCCTCGATGGCATCGGCACTGTAATCGCGTTCAATATACAGGGCCAGAATGCGGTCCAGACGCTCGTAGGGTGGCAGGCTGTCTTCATCCAGTTGATCCGGTGCCAGTTCCGCGGAGGGTGGTCGCTCGATGACACCGGACGGAATGACCTCTTTGCCACCCTGCTCCACCGCCATTTGGTTCCGAAAACGCGCCAGACGGTACACCAGTGTCTTGTAGACATCCTTGAGCACGTTGAAACCGCCCGCCATATCCCCGTACAGGGTGGAATACCCGACCGCAATCTCGCTTTTGTTGCCGGTCGTTATGACCAGAGACCCTTTCTTGTTGGATATGGCCATCAGGATCACGCCGCGGCATCGGGCCTGCAGGTTCTGCTCGGTAACATCCATCGGCAGGCCATCGAACTCGCCGGACAATGCACGCATGAAACTGTGATACGTTTCCACGATAGGTATCACCCGGTAGTCCACCCCCAGCGACCGGGCCTGCTGCTCGGCCAGTTCCACGCTGAGACTGGAAGTGTGCTCAAAAGGCATCATCACCGCATGGACCCGCTCGGCACCCAGGGCATCCACGGCCAAAGCCAGTGTCAGCGCCGAATCAATGCCGCCCGACAGACCCAGCACCACAGTGCGGAAACCGTTTTTGTCGGCATAGTCCCTGAGACCAGTGAGCAACGCCTGATAACAGTCCGACTCCAGTGACCAGTGTCCTGGCGCCTCCGGATCACTGCAACGCCCTTCCCCCCTGCGATCAGGCCGCGGCACGCAGGCACCGGTCTCGGTACGCTCCACATCCACGGTGTAGGCACCTTCGGCAAATGCTGGCGCCTCGAAACAGCAGTCCCCCGCCGCATCCACCACCAATGACTGACCATCGAAGACCAGCTCATCCTGACCACCAACCAGGTTCACATAGATGATCGGCATCCGCAGCATCCGGGCCCGCTCGCTGAGCATGGCCCTGCGCTCGGCTCCCTTGCCATGGTGATAGGGTGAGGCATTGATGTTGATCAGCAGCCGCGCACCAGCCTGTGAGACCTGTTCCACTGGAATCCCGTCCCACATATCCTCGCAGATGGTGAAGCCGACCGGAATTCCATGCAGCTCCACCACGCAGGGACTGAACCCCGGTGAGAAATACCGTTGTTCATCGAATACTTCATAATTGGGTAATGACTGCTTCCGATAGGTGGCCACCTCGACACCCTCATCGATGACCATCAGCGCATTATACAGCCGCCCCGATTCTTGCAGTGGCAGGCCGATGACCATCACGATCGGCAGGGCACGGCCCTTTATCTTCCGCAGTGCATTGCGGATCCGCAGGTCCAGGCTTTCACGGAACAGCAGATCTTCCGGAGGATAGCCGGTCAGCGTCAGTTCCGGAAAAACGATCATGTCATGCCCGTCTTCGACAGCCCGGGTGGCCGCCTCCAACACGCGGTCTGTGTTTCCGTGGATGTCG
>JBNJGU010000131.1:0-8382 GCA_051747985.1 Pseudomonadota bacterium
GAACATCGACGGATCCAGGACCAGCTGCACCGACTGGCCTGGTTCGACCCGGTCACCGGACTGGGCAATCGTCGCCTGCTGCTCGACCGCCTTGAGCATGCTCTGGCGGCCCAGCAGAGAACCGGCTATCACGGTGCCCTGCTGCTGATCGATCTGGACGATTTCAAGTCCGTCAACGACACCCTGGGCTACGGTGCCGGCGACGCCCTGCTGCGGCAGGTCGCCGATCGATTGCAGGCCCATGCACGGGGCACCGATACGACCGCCCGTCTCAGTGCCGACGAATTCATCATGATGCTGGAAGACCTGAGTACCGACGAACACCAGGCCATGATGCAGGCACAGCGTTTTGCCGACATCATCATGGAGCAACTGGGGCAGTCCTATGAACTCGGCCGTCAGAGCCAGGTATTGAGTGCCTGCATCGGCGTGGCACTGTTCGTTGACGCGGAAGGCAGTGTGAACGATCTGCTGAAAGCGGCCGATCTGGCTCTGACCTCCGCCAAATCCGCGGGACGCGGCAATCAACGCTTCTATAACCAGACCATGCAGACCGAGATCAACTGGCGCACCCGTCTGGAAACCGCACTGCGTTCCGCCATCCAGCACGACGAGCTGCGCATCGAGGTACAACCGCAGGTGGACGGTCACGGGCGGATCATCGGCATGGAAGCACTGGCCCGTTGGGAGGATCCGGAACTCGGCCACATATCACCGGCCCAGTTCATTCCGGCGGCGGAAGCCAGCGGCCTCATTGTCTCACTGGGTCAATGCATCCTGGCGCGGGCCTGCCGCCTGCTGGCACAGTGGCAACAACACGAGGACACCCGCTCACTGTCACTGTCGGTCAACATCAGCGTCGAGCAGTTCCGGCATCCCGGCTTCGAGGACGATGTCACCGGCCTGCTCACCGAGTGGCGGATCCCACCTGACCGTCTTGAGCTGGAAGTGACCGAAAGCCTCCTGATCATGGACCTGGAAGCCGTCTCGCAACGCATGCAGTCGCTGCGGGAGCGGGGAATACGTTTTTCCCTGGATGACTTCGGAACCGGCTATGCATCGCTTGGCTACCTGAAACGGTTGCCGCTCTACCAGCTCAAGATCGACCAGTCCTTTGTACGTGATCTGATCACGGACCCCAATGACGAAGCCATCGTCCGCACCATCATCGCGCTCGGAGACAGCCTGGACCTGCAGGTGATCGCGGAAGGCGTCGAGACCGCGGAGATGGCCGACCGGCTCCGGGAACTGGGCTGCCGGCATCATCAGGGCTTCCTGTACGGTCACCCCGAGGCCCCGGAACAGTGGACGACACGCCTGATCGCCCGTCATTGAATCGCAACAGGCCTGGATCAGATACCGGCGTAGGCTTCCACATAGTTGACGGCATGATTCTTGATATGCCGAAGCGAGACAAACATGTCGCTGTAGGTCTGGGCGGTCACCGACTGGCACTCTCCGGTGCGGATACGCTCCAGGTGCCGGTCGCGCATCTGGTCAGCCATCCTGGTCAACGGCTTGGCGTCCTCGATCAGAGCATTGATCTCCGGCAGCCGGGATTCATTCTCGCGCGCCTTGGTCAGACGGTCGAAATACTCACCCACCTTGTCATAGAACGCCATGATGTCCGCCCAGGCCTCGGCACTGATGTCTTCCTTGCGCCGGTACAGGCGACTGCGGTAGATCGCGAACGACTGCAGGGAGTCGGCAATGCTCTCGATCTCATCCGCCATGCGGATCAGACCATAGCCCCGGGCAGACTGGGTCCGACTGACTGAACCGGTCAACACCACGGTGATGAACTTGATCATCTCCTCCTCGATGTTGTCGGTAATGTCCTCGAGATGATTGATCCGGTTGTAGCGCTTCTTGTCGTGCTTCTCACCGTTGACGTATTCACGGGTGACCTCGAACATTTCCCTCGTGATCTCCACCATGTTGTCCATTTCCAGGTCGGCCTGCTGGAGGGCCACCTCGGGCGCCATCGTGGAACGGGTACCGAGATAACGCAGCTTGTGAGGTTCTTTTTCGCCTTTCTGCGGCACCAGCCAGGTGACGAAGCGGGTCAACGTACCGATCAGTGGAATCCAGAACAGCACATTGCCCACGTTGAACATGGTGTGGGCCACGGCAATATGGAAGGCGATGTTGGGGCGCATGCCGTCCTCGTCCTGCACATTGACATCACCGCCCACCATCCAGTCGATGAACTCCACGTACCAGGGGAATATGATGATGACCAGCACGGCCCCCAATGCGTTGAAGATGGCGTGCGCCCGCGCCGTCCGCACGGCTGATGTGTTGGCGCCTATGGAGGCCAGCTGGGCCGTGATGGTGGTACCGATGTTCTCACCGATGATCAGTGCCACCGCCGTGTGGAAATCGATGACGCCGGTGGTGGCCAGTGTGATCGTGATCCCCAGCATCGCGGAACTGCTCTGGATCACCACCGTAAGCAGGCAGGCCAGCACCACACAGGCCAGCAGGGTGGGCAGGGAGCGGGCATCGAAGAGGTAGAGATACGAAATGAAGTTCTCGTCGTCACGAAGTGGCACGAACGCGCCACTCATGAAATCCAGGCCGATGAAGATCATGCCCAGCGCCACCAGGGTCTTGCCGGCGGTATTGATCCATTGGCGCTCGGCCACGAGCATCGGATACATACCCAGACCGATCATCAACAGCCCGTACTGTCCCACCTTGATGGAGATGATCCAGCCGGTCACCGTGGTACCGATATTGGCCCCCAGCACCACGCCGATGGCCTGTTTCAGTTCCATCAGACCGGCGTTCACCAGGCTGACCGTCATCACCGTGGATATGGAGCTGGACTGGACGAATACCGTGATGCCGATGCCCGCCAGCACCGCCATCAGACGGTTTCGGGTCAATGAGGCGAGAATACCGCGAATCGCTTCCTTGCCGCTGGACTGCAGGGATTCGGAGAGATACCGCAGACCCAGAAAAAAGATGCCCAGGCCGCCCAGGGCGGTGTATATGATCTCAAAGTAGTTCATTGGGGGCGAAGTCTATGCAAAGCGGCCAAATATTACAATTTCTTTACACTTTCATGACAGAAAATTCCGCTCCCTGCGTTACCCGGGCGGACTGTAGTTACCGGTAACCACCACGGTCACCAGCAATACCAGGAAGGCGATACCCCCCTCAATCGTGATACTGCGACGCATTGCCACCATCGCCGGAGACACCCCTGCATGGCCTGCGGCATGTCGCATCAGGGCAGGGACCAGTCGATAGCGATGCCAGGCACCCAGCCCCAGCATCCACATCACCAAAACCAGTTTCAGCAGCAGACCCATGACGTAAGTGGAATCAGTCAATGCCGGCGGGACGCCGATCAATAGCCACAATAGAACTCCCCCGCTAAGCAGCATGGCGAGTACCAACCACCGGGCCAGGTCACCAAAACGACGCAGGAGATCAGCCACCTTCTCCGCTGGCTGATCGCGACAGCATAGCCATAGCGGAAACAGGGAGCCCACCCAGAATGCGACGGCCGATACGTGGACCATCACCGCCACCCGACCGCTCCAGGCCAACCCGGCGGCATGACCCAGCACCGCAAAGGACGCTGCGAAACAGACCCCGGCAGAAATCACCATCAATCTCCGCCATCCGGACCATAAGACGGGTGTCGCGTACCGTAACGGGAACAGCGCCGCCGCCAGCAGAAGAAAACCGACAATACGCAGCACCGTGCCGTCACCCAGCGCTGTTTCAGCCATGATGGTAACCATCAGCAGGTCACCCATGCCGGCCAGCCCCTGACGATTCACGGAACCGACCTCCAGCAGAAAACACAATACGCTGGCCAGCAATCCGGTCACAATGGCCACGGCGAACAGCTCATCAGACCGGTTACCGCCCTGCATCATCGCTGTAACCATCAGGTGCCCGAACCCAAGCATCATGCTCATATAAAGCAACAGCTGGCTCAGCAATGCTGACAGCGACCATGGATCCACGGCTGACACCATCAGCTACGATCAGATTCCACCGTGAAAACGAACTCCTCGCTGACAGTGTGGCCATCCTGACCGATCAGGGTCCACTCAACCCGGTATTCGCCACCGCCCAATGGAGGCAGATCGAACGCCAGGGACGCACTCGACTCCCGATTGGGCTGAAAACCGAAGGGGATGCCGGCCTGATCCGGCCCGGTCAGCGTTACCCGCAACAGCCGCACGGGTTCATTGAACTGCAGGTACAGCTGCTCCGGAGCCACCACCGCGTCTCCGTCTGCCGGCCGCGATTGCTGCAGAAGACTGTGCGCGGATACCGGCGCTGTGGTGGAAAGACAGAACAACAGGGTCACGCAGATGACTGTGATACGTTTCATGGATCCTTACTCCAGGTACAATCCGGTCAATGGAACGACACGTAGGGTCCAGCGAGTGTAACCCGACTGCCTCGCTGGCTGCACCGGGCCGGGGTGCGACAAATTGTCCCCGGACAGACCCTGCAATCGGCTGCCACCGGCTCCGGAGTCGGTTACAATGCCATTTCGACTTCATGATCGACCAGCGAATCCGCTGACACCCAGAAGAGGACAGACCATGAAAATTGCCGACATACTGAAGCCATTCACGCTGCTGCTCGCCTCCGTATCATTGAGCGGCATGTTGCACGCGCAGCAGAACGGAGACTACACACTGGAGCCGCTCGTCGAGGGCGTGGGCATCCCCTGGGGCATGGAGTGGCTGCCCAATGGTGACCTGCTGGTTACCGAGCGCGCTGGTACGCTCTACCGCATTGTGGACGGCGAGCCCTCCACCATTGATGGACTGCCCGAGATTCACGTCAACGGACAGGGCGGGCTGCTGGATATCAAGGCACACCCCGACCATGCCGACAATGGCTGGCTGTACATCACTTTCTCCAGCCCGGAGGGCGATGGTGCCGGCAGCAACACCGCGCTGATGCGTGCCCGCCTCGATGGCAACACGCTGGTGGATCAGGAGGTGCTGTACAAGGGTGAGACCAACAGCACGCGTGGCCAGCACTATGGCAGCCGGATCGCCTTCGACGAAACCGGTGAATACGTCTTCTTCTCGATTGGCGACCGGGGCGATCATTTCAATGTCGTCCAGGACCTGTCACGCGACGGAGGCAAGGTCTACCGGCTGCATGCAGACGGCCGTGTACCGACCGACAACCCCTTCGTGAACAACGCCGACGCCAGGCACGCCATCTACAGCTACGGTCACCGCAATCCGCAGGGAATGGACCGTCATCCGGAAACCGGCGAAATCTGGGTCAGCGAGCACGGTCCACGTGGTGGTGACGAGATCAACATCGTGCGGCCCGGCACCAATTACGGCTGGCCTTATGTCGGCTACGGCATCAACTACAACGGTGAACCGCTGGCCGAGGTCAAGACACGTCCGGGCATTCAGCAACCGGTCTGGTACTGGGACCCTTCCATTGCCACTGCCGGCATCGCCTTCGTGACCAGTGACCGCTATCCCGAGCTGCAGGGGCACCTGCTGGTCGGCGGTCTGGGTGGCAATGTGCTCGAGCTGCTCGAGCTACACGACGGCCGCGTACTGCGCAAGACCTCGCTACTGACCGATACGGGTCGTGTCCGCAGCGTGGCGCAGGGCCCGGACGGGTACATCTATCTGGGCATTGAAGATGAAGGCATCATGAGACTGGTGCCGTAATCCATGAACAGGAAGTTGATGGCCGGCTACGAGCGTTTCCGGCAGGGATACCTGAAAAACAATCGGGACCGGCTGCGGGCCATGGCGGAGGCGCAGCAGCCGTCCTGTATCATGATCACCTGCTGTGACGCGCGGCTGGATCCGGCGCTGATCTTCGACACGGAACCGGGCGAGCTGTTCGTCATCCGCAATGTCGCCAATCTGGTGCCGCCCTGCGAGCAACAGGGCACCTACCACGGGACCAGCGCGGCGCTGGAATTCGCGGTGACGGTGCTGGAGGTACCCAATATTGTCGTATTGGGTCACTCACGCTGCGGCGGTATCCGGGCGCTGATCGCCGGTCGGGAGAAAATGCAGCCCGCCTCGTTCATCGACCGCTGGATGTCCATCGCGGCGCCGGTCCGGGACCTGGCCGGACCGGAGGATGTCGATGACGAGGCCACCATGCAGCGCTGCGAGAAGGCGGCCGTGACCCATTCCCTGGACAATCTGATGACCTTTTCATGGATTGCCGATCGGGTCCGGACCGGCGCGCTGGCGCTGCATGGCATGCACTACGACATCTACTCCGGCTCCCTGGAGGAAGTGTCACAGTAAGTGGTGTCGTCAAGATGCCGGGCATAGCGATTGAGCCAGCGCATTCCGTCCGAGGCCTTCACATGGCCGGCATTGATCTGACGACGCACGAAGTCCGACATACGACGATCCAGGTCGTTCGGAAAATATTGAACCTGATTCAGTATTTCCTTGACCGTGATACCTTTCAGGCGTTTCTCGATCCAGAAATCACCTTCCTCGCCTTCCCGGGCATACACATGCACCTCGTCGACACGTCCCAACAGATTGTGGGCATCGCCCAGAATCTCCTGATAGGCCCCCACCAGAAAAATCCCCAGAAAATAAGGCTCTCCCGAATGGTACTCATGCAGTGGCAGCCACGAAGGGTTGGCGTGGGAGGATACATAGCGTCCGATCTTGCCATCCGAGTCACAGGTCAGGTCCACGATACGCGCGCGACGCTCCGGCCGTCGATCCAGTCGATGCAGTGGCATGACGGGAAAAACCTGGCCGATGGCCCAATGGTCGATGATGGAATGGAATACCGAGAAGTTGCCCAGATACAGATCGGTCAACTGCTCTTCCAGTTCCACCTGCTCCGGCGGGACCGGATCCGGCGCCTGGGCCACCAGCCGGCGCAGGATCTCGCGACAGGCACTCCAGTACAGACTGTCCGCCGCCGCGATATCGCTCACCGTCAGATAGCCGAGCCGGGCCAGCTGCTCACCCTCTTCGCGCAATTCCCGGATGTCGTGATACGACTCCAGCAGCATCCCGGTACGATCGGAACGACCGACATCCTCCAGGACAGCGGCCAGCCGGGTCACGACAGAGGGCGTATCGGCTGTGGTGGGCACTTCGCCGGTCGCCGGACTGTCCGGCCGGTGCACACCCAGCACCGGTACCACCAGCATGGAGTGGTGCGCGGTCAACGCGCGGCCACTTTCAGACAACAGCACGGGCGCCGCGACCTGTTTCTCTTCGCAGATTTCCTTGACGGCGTACACCACGACGTTGGCGTATTCACGCAACCCGTAGTTGATGGCCGCATCGGGATCACTGGAGCCTTCCCCGTAATTGACTCCCAGACCGCCACCGACATCCAGATACCGCACCGGAATCCCGCGCTGGACCAGGTCGGCATAGATACGGGTGATCTCTCGCACGGCCGACCGCAGCACCTGGATATCGGCAATCTGACTGCCCAGATGGAAGTGCAACAGCTGCAGCGCGTCGGGCCAGCCGCGACGCTCCAGTGACTCGAGCAGACGGACCAGCTCCGGCACGGTAAGTCCGAATTTGCTGCTGGCGCCGCCCGACTCGTACCAACGCCCCGAGCCCCGCGTACTGAGCTTGACCCGCACGCCCAGTACCGGCCTGATTCCGGACTCATCCGCCAGTTCCAGCAGATGCTCGAATTCGGTGTATTTCTCGATCACCGGCAGCACCTGCTGACCCATGCGCTGCGCCTCCAGCATCAGGCGCAACATGGAGCGATCCTTGACCCCATTGCAGAGTAACAGGGTCTGGTCGGTGACCAGCGGCAGCGCGGCCAGCAATTCGGCCCGGGACCCGCATTCCAGCCCGATATCGAACTCCCGGCCGGCTTCCAGCACCTCCGCCACCACTTCCTGCAACTGGTTCACCTTGATCGGAAATATGCCCCTGTAACCGGATTCATAGCCGGCTTCCTCGACCGCTTGCCGGAATGTCCGGTTCAATCGCTGGACACGCGAACGGATCACATCCTGGAAACGGATCAGCGCCGGCAACGACGTGCCTTCGGCGCGGGCGGCCGCGACCACTTCCATGACGTCAATCTCGAGATCACTGTCCTGCATGGGACGCACGCAGACATGACCCTGTTGATTGACCGAGAAGAATCCGTCGGCCCAGCTGTCCATGGCGTACAGTGCCCTTGCATCGATCGCACGCCACTCATCTTTATCATTCACCGGCGTCACCTCCTGTTCCTGCCCGCGTCACCCGGTTGTCCGCGTACAGACTCAGCATCTCTATACCGATCTGCGCGGCCGCCAGCGCGGTGATCTCCGCATGATCATAGGCGGGCGCCACCTCGACGATATCCATGCCCACCACATTGAGGCCGCGCAGGGACCGCAGGATCTCCAGTGTCTGG
>JBNJGU010000132.1:0-8356 GCA_051747985.1 Pseudomonadota bacterium
TTTCTCATTGCCTCCAAGTCATTCCGCACGGAAGAGACCCTGAGCAATGCCCGGGCCGCATGGCAGTGGCTGGAGCAACAGGAAGTCCCACCGGCGCTGGTTCACCGGCATTTCATCGCCATCACCGCGCAGATCGCGCGTGCCCGCGAGTTCGGAGTGATGCCCGGGCGCATCCTGCCCATGCACGAATGGACCGGTGGCCGGTTTTCACTCTGGTCGGCGATCGGGCTGCCCGTGGCCATGTCCATCGGCATGGAGGCCTTCCGCGACCTGCTGGAAGGCGCTGCCGGGATGGACCGGCATTTCCTGGAGGCACCCGCCGCGGACAACATGCCCATCATGATGGCATTGCTGGACATCTGGGACCGGCTGTACCTGGGCAGTGACAGTCACGCGGTACTGCCCTATGCGCAGGCCCTGGCCCGACTGCCGGACTACCTGCAGCAACTGGAAATGGAAAGCCTGGGCAAGTCGGTGACCCGGGATGGCAGCCCGGTCCGGGGGCCGACCGGCCAGGTGGTCTGGGGCAGTCCCGGCACCGACGGTCAGCACTCGTTCCACCAGTTCCTGCACCAGGGCACACAGCCGGTGCCGGTGGACTTCATCGCCATTCTGCAGAGCACGGTGCCGCATGGCGGAGCCGCGCACCGCCGGCTGCTGGCGCATTGCCTGGCCCAGGGCAGGGCCCTGATGGAGGGCCGGTCCCGAGACCAGGTCAGGGAGGAAATGCTGGCGGCGGGCCTGGAGCGCGCGGAGGCCGAACGCCTCGCGCCACACCGCGCGATTCCCGGCAACCGGCCCAGCAACACCCTAATGCTCAATGAACTGACCCCCCGATCACTGGGTGCGCTGCTGGCCCTGTATGAACACAAGGTGGCCGCACTGGGTGTACTATGGGGCATCAATACATTCGACCAGTGGGGCGTGGAGCTGGGCAAGGCGCTGTGCGGGCCACTCGCGGCGGCGCTGGAGAGCGGCTCCACCGAGGCACTGGACCCCGTGAGCCGGGAACTGGTGCACCGAAGCAGAGATACCAGACAGGATTGATCGTGACAATGAAAGACGCCAGCAACAGGATCATCGTGGGCAGCGAGGAATGGTGCGCCCTGCCCGGCCTGGGCATTCCGGCCGTCAAGGTCCGGGTGGATTCGGGGGCCAGAACCTCCTCCCTGCACGCGTTCAACATCAGGGCATTCCGGCGCGGCGGCGCGCGATGGGTCAGCTTCGAGGTTCATCCTCTGCAGCAGAACCGCCGCACCATCGTGCGCTGCGAGGCCGAGGTGGTCGACAGGCGTGTGGTCAAGAGCTCCAGCGGCCTGGGCGAGAAACGCTACGTGGTGCGCACCACGCTGCAGCATGGCGATGACACCTGGGATATCGAGCTGACCCTCAGTAACCGGGACTCCATGGGCTACCGGATGCTGCTGGGCCGCGAAGCCATGAACGGACGCATGCTCGTGGACCCCTCGGCCTCCTTTCTGGGCGGCACACTGAACAGGCAGCAGATCGACGGTCTGTACAGCGACAAGACCCGCGAGATCAGTGGCCTGCGCATCGGCCTGCTGTCCACCAGCCCCCGTCTGATCAGCAACCAGCGACTGCTGGAGGCCGGCGAGGAACGCGGGCACCGGATACGGTTCTATGACATCCGCCAGTGCTACATGAAGCTGGACGCCGAACATCCGGAGATCCACTACCGGGGCGGTCGACTGCTCAATGAGCTGGACGCGATCATTCCCCGGCTGAACCCGGACATGACCTACTACGGCTGCGCGCTGGTGCGGCAGTTCGAGAGCCTGGACATACCGGCACTGAACAGCGCCGCCGCCATTGCGCAGACCCGCGACAAACTGCATGCGCTGCAGACACTGCTGCAGCATGGACTGGATATTCCCACCACCGGCTTCGCCGACAGCCCGCAGGACAATGACGAACTCATCGATATCGTCAATGGCGCCCCCATGATGGTCAAACTGCTGGAAGGTCTGCAGGGGCGGGGCACAATGCTGGCGGAGACACGCAATACCGGCGACAGTCTGATCAACGCTTTCCGCTCGCTGGATGTGCAGCTGCTGGTGCAGGAGTTCATCCGTGAAGCCGACGGGCGGGACCTGCGGCTGCTGGTGGTCAACGGCAAGGTCGTCGCCTCGATGGAGCGCCAGAGCGTCCCGGGACGGGCGGGCGGCAGCCACCGCCGCACCAGCTACAGAGCCGCCCGGATCAGCACGGCGGAGCGGAGCCTGGCCGTGAAGGCGGCCCGCGCTCTGGACCTGAAGGTGGCCGGGGTCGATCTGATCCGCGCGGCACGGGGCCCACTGCTGCTGAAAGTCACGCCCACGCCCGGTCTGGAGAAACTCGAGGAAGTCAGCGGCAAGGATCTGGCCGGAGCCATGATCAGCGCGCTGGAGAAACGGGCCGGTTGGCGCCGCCCGCTGCAACAGCCGCTCACCGATACCGATGAGGCACGATGAACCTCGAGTACCGACGGGCCCGTCGGGAAGATCATGAATGGGCCTACCGGATTTTCAGACAGTGCATGCGCACGTACATCGAACAGACCTGGGGCTGGGACGAGATGTTCCAGCGCCAGGGTTTCATGGAGAACATCGCCGAAGCCGGCTTCACCGTGGCCCGCCACCACGGACGCGACGTGGGTGGCTACTGCGTGAAGGATCGTGACGGGCTTCTGCATGTCGACGTCGTGCTGATCGACCCCCAGCAACAGAACCGCGGGCTGGGTACGCGGATCATGCGGGACCTGATGGACCGCGCTCGCCGCGAGAACAGGCTGCTGCAGCTCTATGTGCTGAAAACCAACACGCCGGCATTCCGTCTCTACCAGCGGCTGGGCTTCGAGGTATCCGACCAGGACCCGGCGCGATATACCATGCAGTGGAAAGCCGGGCGCAGCGTCCGGGATGACCGCACTCAGGCCTGAGCGATGGCCATCAACAGTTCATCGGTCTTGCGACGCATCAGTTCCGGATCCCCCCGCGACTCCACATTCAATCGCACCACCGGTTCGGTATTGGACATGCGCAGGCTGAAACGCCAGTCAGCGAAACTGATGCCCAGTCCGTCGGTGTGGTCCACCTCCAGGGCACGGGCACCGTAATCCGCCTCGATCCTCTCTAGCAATGCCTCCGGATCCCCAACACTGCGATTGATCTCGCCGCTGGCGGGATACTCGGCCATGCAGGCCTCCACCATGTCAGCCAGCGTCCTGTTCTCGCGGCACATCATGCCGGTGATCAGCAGCCAGGGAATCATGCCGCTGTCGCAATAGGCGAAATCACGGAAATAGTGATGCGCGCTCATTTCTCCGCCATAAATGGCGTCCTCCCGTCGCATGCACTCCTTGATGAAGGCATGACCGGTCTTGCATTGCACGGGAATGCCACCCAGGCGCTCGGCAATGGCCCGTGTATTCCAGGTCAGACGGGGATCATGCACCACGCGCGAGCCCGGGTGCTGCTCCAGAAAGCTGGCGGCCAGCAGCCCGACCATGTAATAGCCCTCCACGAACCGGCCCTGCGCATCGAAGAAGAAACAGCGGTCGAAATCCCCGTCCCAGGCCACGCCCAGATCGGCGCCATGCGCCAGGATGGCATCCACGGTGGGCTGGCGGTTCTCCTCCAGCAGCGGGTTCGGCACGCCGTTGGGGAAATGTCCGTCCGGCTCATGGTGCACCCGGATGAACTCGTACGGCAGTCGCTCCGCCAGCGCGTCCAGCACCGGCCCGGCTGCGCCATTGCCGGCATTGACGACGATCCTGAGAGGTCGGAGCGAGTCGTGATCGACATAGGACAACAGGTGACGGATATAGTCCGGACGGGTATCGCGCTGCAGGTGCCGGCCGTCAAGGGCCGGGCGCCGGAACTCTCCCGCCTCGGCCAGCGCGCGGATGGCAGGCAGACCGCTGTCACCGCTGATCGGTTTCGACTGCTCGCGCACCAGCTTGAGGCCGTTGTAGTCGGCCGGATTGTGGCTGGCCGTGACGATGATGCCGGCACCCGCCTCCAGGTGTGACGTGGCGAAATACACTTCCTCGGTGCCGCATTGACCGATGTCCAGCACATCCGCGCCGGCCTCGGTGATACCCCGGACCAGCGCCCCATGCAACGCCGGGCTGCTGAGGCGGATGTCGTGGCCGGTGACCACGGTGGACACGTCCAGGTGCTCGACCGTGGCGCGCCCGATCCGGTAGGCCACCTCTTCGTTCAGTTGATCCGGCACGCGGCCGCGCACATCGTAGGCCTTGAAGCAGGTGATTTCCCGATGACTCATGAGTTTCAACGTCCGTTGTACAGGTATCTGTAATTGTAGTTGGAAGCGGCCATGAACCCGTCGACACTGCCACAGTCGAAGCGTCGTCCGGAGAACCGGTAGGCCAGCACATTGCCCTCCCGGGCCTGGGCCATCAATGCATCGGTGATCTGCAGTTCGCCGTTGCGTCCCGGCGGCGTATTACGCAGGATCTGGAATATGTCCGGTGTCAGGATGTACCGCCCGATGATCGCCAGGTTGCTGGGCGCGTTCTCCGGATCGGGTTTCTCCACCATCTGCCGGACGCGGTACAGCCCGTCCGCCTCCCGCTCGCCATCGATCACACCATACTTGTGGGTCTGGTCCGGAGGCACTTCCTCGATGGCGACGATGCTGCACCGGTATTGCTCGTACAATCGCACCATCTGACCCAGCACGCCATCATCATCATCGGGCGCGACGCAATAATCGTCGGCCAGAATGACCGCAAATGGTGCACTGCCGATCAGCGTCTCCCCGGTCAGGATGGCGTGACCCAGTCCCTTCATTTCCAGCTGGCGGGTGTAGGAAAACGTACAATGGTCCAGGATATGACGGATGTCGTTCAGCGCCTCTTCCTTGCTGGTGCCGGCAATCTGGTGCTCCAGCTCGTAGCTGATGTCGAAATGATCCTCCAGCGCGCGCTTGCCCCGGCCGGTGACGATGGCCATCTGCGTGATGCCCGCCTCCATGGCCTCTTCCACGCCATACTGTATCAGCGGCTTGTTCACCAGCGGCAGCATTTCCTTGGGCATGGACTTGGTCACCGGCAGAAAACGCGTCCCGTAGCCGGCGGCGGGAAACAGACATTTTTGGATGATGCTCATGAATACTCCTGATGATGGATTGACGATCCCTGACGTGACCACTCTGTTCTGCATAATATATGCCAGCCATGCAGTTTCCAATGCCGGAAAAGCAGTCCGCCGGCACGGCAGCGCTGCACTTCTGGTATACTCCGCGTCAATTCTTGTCGATTATTCAACCCGCCCGCGATACTATCGCATTTTCCCCGGCCTGGTTGCCTGATCGCACCAAGCAGTGATGAGAGTTATGAGCAACAGAGAGCACAACGGACACATCCAGAAGAATGCCTACGACAAGCAGGAATTGCTGGACTGCGGATACGGCCGGATGTTCGGCCCCGGTAACGCAAAGCTGCCGGTCGGCAACATGCTGATGCTGGACCGGATCACCAGGATCAATGACGACGGTGGCGAGCACGGCAAGGGCGAGATCATCGCCGAGCTGGATATCCATCCCGACCTGTGGTTCTTCGACTGCCATTTCCCCGAGGACCCGGTGATGCCGGGCTGCCTGGGGCTGGATGCCATGTGGCAGCTGGTCGGATTCTACCTGGGCTGGCGCGGCAACCTGGGCCGGGGGCGCGCATTGGGCGCCGGCGAGGTCAAGTTCAGCGGCGAGATTCTTCCCGATGCGAAGAAGGTGGTCTATAACATCTCGCTCAACCGGGTCATCGAGCGCAAGCTGGTCATGGGCATAGCCGATGGCACGGTCGCGGTGGACGGCAAGACCATCTATACAACCAAAGGCCTGAAAGTCGGCCTGTTCCAACCGGAAGACCGGTTCTGACATACTGACAGAGACGTCCAAAGAGGTAGTTATGAAACGCGTTGTTGTTACCGGAATCGGCATTGTGTCCTGCCTGGGCAATGACCGGTCCGCGGTGCTGGATGCGCTGCGGGAAGGGCGCAGCGGCATCACGTTCAACCCCGAGTACAAGGAAATGGGGCTGCGCAGCCACATCTCCGGGCGGGTCGACATCGATTTCCAGGAACACATCGATCGCAAGGTCCTGCGCTTCATGGGGGATGCGGCCGCCTATGGCTACATTTCCATGCAGGAGGCCATCGAGGATTCGGGCCTGTCCCCCGAGCAGATTTCCAACGAGCGCACCGGCATCATCATGGGGGCCGGCGGCTCCTCCTCGCAGGACCAGGTCGAAGCCGCCGACATCCTGCGCACCAAGGGGTTGCGCCGTATCGGGCCCTACCGCGTCACCCGCACCATGGGCAGCACGGTATCCGCCTGTCTGGCCACCCCGTTCCGGATCAAGGGTGTCAATTACTCTATTTCTTCGGCCTGCGCCACCAGCGCACACTGCATCGGCAATGCCATGGAACTGATCCAGCTGGGCAAGCAGGATGTGGTGTTCGCGGGCGGCGGGGAAGCCGAACACTGGACCCTGACCAACATGTTCGACGCCATGGGCGCGCTGTCCACCAAATACAACGATGCGCCGGACAAAGCGTCACGCCCCTTCGATACGGCCCGTGACGGCTTTGTCATCGCCGGCGGCGGCGCCGTGCTGGTCATCGAATCGCTGGAGCATGCACAGAAGCGCGGTGCGAAGATCTACGCGGAGCTGACCGGCTACGGGGCAACCTCGGACGGCTACGACATGGTGGCCCCGTCCGGCGAGGGCGGCGCACGTGCCATGCGCATGGCCATGGCCACCTCCAGTCGCGAGGTCGACTACCTGAACAGCCACGGCACCAGCACACCGGCCGGCGACCTGTCCGAACTGGGGGCCATCAAGGACGTGTTCGGCGACAAGGCACCGATCATCAGCTCCACCAAATCACTGACCGGTCACTCGCTGGGCGCCACCGGCGCGCAGGAAGCCATCTACAGCCTGCTGATGATGGAGAATGACTTCGTGTCGGCGTCCGCCAACATCGATGAACTGGTTCCGGAGGCCGAGGGACTCAGGGTCGCCACGGAGCGCATGGAGGATGTCCCGTTGAACTGCGTCATGTCCAACAGCTTCGGCTTCGGAGGCACCAATGCCTGTCTGGTGTTCGAGAAATATCAGGACTGAGGCGCTGGCGCCGGTCCTGGTCGCACTGCTTGTTCTGCTGAGTGGCGGCCAACAGGCTTTCGCCCAACCCTCGCTGGGCGGAGGCGGCGGCCTGGGCAGCGAGCCCACGTTCCTGGATGTCGAGGACGCATTCCGCTGGCACACGCTCCGCCACAGCGATCGGCAACTGACCATCCAGTGGGACGTGGCGCCCGGCTATTACCTGTACCGGGAGCAGTTCCGCTTCGTCCGCGTCGACAACGGTGCCGAACTGGCGGCGACCCTGCCCGACGGACGCAATCATCATGACGCCTACTTTGGCGACGTGGAGGTCTACCACGACAGTGTCTCGGCCACCATCGATCTGCCGGACGAACTGAGCGGACCGCTGGAACTGCAGGTCCGCTTCCAGGGCTGCGCCGAGGCCGGGCTCTGCTACCCGCCACAGACCGAAACCATCACCATTGACCCCTGAACCGACGCCAGTACCCTTCCGCTCGCGCAAGGCCGCAAATTTTCTGCCATTGATAGTGAAAAACTCATAAAAATCTGAGAAAATGCAGCCAAAATAGTCAAATCAGAGCAACTCAATGGCCACCATACTGGTACTGCATGGTCCCAACCTGAATCTGCTGGGCACCCGGGAACCCGAGGTCTACGGCAGCGACACACTGGATGACATCCATGCCCGCCTGCATGAACGTTGCCTGGACGCCGGCCATCATCTGCAGACCCTGCAGAGCAATGCCGAGTATGAGCTCATCGAACGTATCCACGATGCCCGTCGTGAAGGCGTCCATTTCATCCTGTTGAATCCGGCCGCCTTCACCCATACCAGCGTGGCGTTGCGGGATGCCCTGCTGGCCGTGGACATTCCGTTCATCGAGGTGCACCTGTCCAATGTGTACCGCAGGGAGCCGTTCCGCCGGCATTCCTATTTTTCCGATATCGCACAGGGCTGCATCATCGGCCTCGGCGCACGGGGCTATGAGCTGGCCCTGGAAGCGGCCATGGCGCGGCTCGACACGACCAGCCCGGATTGAAACCACCACGGAAACATCAACAAGAGAGTCTTATGGACATCAGAAAAGTAAAAAAACTCATCGAATTGCTGGAATCCTCCGATGTCGCGGAGATCGAGATCAAGGAAGGCGAAGAGGCTGTCCGTATCAGTCGCAACAGCACCGCACCACAGCCACCGATGCCCTATTACATGCCACCGGCGCCACA